>QCFO01000001.1 GCA_003280225.1 Prochlorococcus sp. AG-363-K07
ACATCCAAAATGGTTGCTAAAGCAAAATCACATGAAAGTTAAAAAGAGGAAACAATCCCTGAATTTGATGAATTATGTCAAATTGTAGAAAAAAGCATAATTTCAGTCATGGCAATCGTTCTTGCAACTGTCACAACTGCTTAGGACAAAGGAAGGATTGTCACCAGAGCCTTCAGTCCTTAAGGTAACCACATTTAGAGCTGGCTCAAAGGCGTGAGATTTCATATTCAACAAGAAAGCGACATTCCTGCATCGAGTCAGCTTTACAACCAAATTTGTTTTGCTATTGCAGCTCGGCATTACCCGCCGGGACACCGCCTTCCAAGCACAAGACAGCTTGCAATGCAAACAGGGCTGCATCGCAACACAATTAGCAAGGTTTACAGGCAACTAGAAACTGATGGGGTTGTAGAAGCAATAGCAGGCTCTGGAATTTACGTTCGTGATCAACAAAAACAAAGGGAAATCCGCCTTTCTTCTTCTCAACTGCGAAATAGAGCTGTCAAAGACCTAGATCAGGAAGTACGTAAGTGCGTTGATGGACTCCTCAATGCTGGGTGTACTTTGCAACAGACTAGGGAGCTATTAACTCGGGAAATCGATTGGCGCCTTAGATGCGGTGCCAAAGTATTAGTTAGTACCCCAAGAGAAGATATTGGCGCCTCAATGCTCATTGCAGAAGAACTAGCACCAAACCTAGATGTCCCTGTAGAGATAGTGCCTATGGAGGAACTTGAAAACGTTCTGGAGAATTCAAGCAATGGAACAGTTGTCACCAGTAGATATTTCCTCAAACCTCTTGAAGAACTGGCGAAGCGGCATTCAGTAAGAGCCGTTGCAGTAGATCTAAGTGACTTCCGCAAAGAACTTGCAATGCTAAAAGAATTGAGGCCAGGTAGCTGTGTCGGACTAGTAAGCATTAGTCCTGGAATCCTCAGAGCTGCTGAAGTCATACTCCACAGCATGCGTGGTAATGAGTTGTTACTAATGACAGCAACACCCGATGTAGGCAGCAGATTACTTGCACTACTCCGAGCAGCTAGTCATGTTCTTTGTGATAGCCCAAGTCTCCCCTTAGTTGAACACAGTCTCCGTCAAAATCGGTCACAATTAATGCGAATGCCGCAGGTACATTGTGCCGAAAAATATTTAAGTGACTCAACTATTGAGCAACTGCGCAAAGAAATAGGCCTTCTTAATTGAACAAAAATTAAGTAAGAAAAGAATGTTCCAAACCTTAAAGACCATTAAAGCCGATCTGGCAATCATTAGAGAAAGAGACCCAGCAGCAAGAGGTCTTCTAGAAATACTTCTTTGCTATCCAGGATTCCAATCCATTGCTCTTCATAGGATTAGTCATAAACTATGGCGATATGGACTACCACTTTTACCAAGATTACTTAGTCAACTCAATAGAACTCTGACAGGAATAGAGATCCATCCAGGGGCCCAAATAGGCCAAGGAGTCTTTATAGATCATGGAATGGGAGTTGTAATAGGCGAAACAACCGAAATTGGCAATAGATGCCTCCTTTATCAGGGTGTAACTCTTGGTGGCACAGGGAAAGAAAGTGGGAAAAGACATCCAACTTTGGCTGAGAATGTAGTCATTGGAGCAGGTGCCAAGGTTCTTGGAGCAATTACAGTGGGAGCTAATACTCGAATCGGAGCAGGATCAGTCGTTGTAAGAGATGTAGAAGCTAACAGCACTGTTGTTGGAATACCTGGAAGGGTGGTCCATCAAAGTGGGGTCAAAATCAACCCCTTAGCCCATTCAGCACTACCAGATGCAGAGGCCAATGTCATTAGAAATTTGATGGAACGAATAGACCAACTTGAAAATCAAGTTAGTGCTCTTCAACTTTGTCTGACAGATGTGACACAGGGTCGCATTCCAAAAGATATTCTACGCGGCAAATCACAAAATCTTAAAGACAAAGAAATAATAGAATTTATAGGTGATAACTCTTAATCTTAACGTAAATTTCTCCTTTAATTTTCTCCCTTATTATTCTTAGGGGCTGGCTCAAACATAAACATTGAATAGATCACATTGCGTCGCATATTTGTCATCATCTCAAGAAACATATCGTAGCCTTCATTCTTATACTCAATCAAAGGATCCTTTTGACCGTAACCCCTTAATCCAACAGACTCACGCAATGCATCCATTGCTTGTAGGTGCTCACGCCATAAAGTATCAATCTGTTGAAGAATAAAGAATCGTTCAGCTTCTCTCATCAAACCAGGCCTATCAACTTCTATCTGACTCTCTTTAATATCATATGCATTTCTAAGTTGCTCCTGAAGAAATGCCTTTAATTCATCCATATTTAAGCCTAGGATATCCTCCTCCTTAAGGTCTTCTAATAAATAAACAAATTGTTTAACTTTACCAATTAGCTGATCTAAATCCCACTCTTCTGGTGGCAAATCAGGATTCGTATATGCATCGACAATATCATTCATTGTCCTTTCTCCATAACCAATAACCTGTTTCTTTAATTCCTGTCCCAGCAAAACTCTTCTTCTTTCAGAATAAACAGCTCTTCGCTGATTGTTCATTACTTCATCATATTCAAATACTTGTTTGCGAATATCATAATAATAAGTTTCAACCTTTTTCTGAGCTGACTCTAAGGACCTAGTAAGCATTCCAGATTCAATAGGCATGTCTTCATCTACACGAAATGCATTCATTAATGATGCAACCCTATCTCCTCCAAAAATCCTGAGGAGATTATCTCCTAAAGACAAAAAGAAACGTGTACTACCTAAATCACCCTGTCTTCCTGATCTTCCACGTAGTTGATTATCAACTCTCCTAGATTCATGCCTTTCTGTACCTATAACATGAAGACCACCTGCCTCTCTCACTCTAGCTTCTTCTTGCACAACAACATCATCATATTCGGCTTTAACCATAGATATTGCCTTTCTCAATAAAGCAATTTCAGAATCATCAGTAGGAGCCTTTTCGGCAGCTGTGGCAATCCTATCTTCCAGTTCAAACATGCTTATGGCTCGATCCCCCCAGCCGTTTATAAGAGCCTTTACTAAATCATTTAAAAAAGTCTGTGTTTCATCAGTTAATGCACATGGATAAAGACTACCAATTGCCTTGGCTTCACTAGGAGCAAAAGAACTTTTATCTTGAGATAAATCATTTTTAACACTAAAACCACTGGTATTTACGCGGCTTCTTTGTAAAGGGACTGGAGCTCTATGATCATCTTCAGGTTTAACTAGTCTTGGTAAAAGAACTTCTCGTAATTTCAGACGAGCCATATAGTCACTATTCCCACCAAGGATAATATCTGTACCTCTTCCAGCCATATTAGTTGCAATAGTAACTGCTCCAGCACGGCCTGCTTGAGCAACTATTTCAGCTTCTCTCTCTACATTTTCTGGTTTAGCATTTAACAAATTATGTGGTATAGCTTGTTCAGCAAGTAATGAACTTAAAAGCTCACTTTTTTCTACACTAGTGGTACCAACAAGCACTGGCCTACCTAGTTTATGAATTTCTGCAGTTTCATTGGCAACTGCTCGCCACTTAGCTGATTCAGTCTTATAAACCTGATCAACCCAATCTTGTCGTGAACGTGGCCTATTCGTTGGTATAACAGTGGTCTCGAGCTTATAAGTCTTCTCAAATTCGACTTCTTCTGTTTTAGCGGTACCTGTCATGCCTGCTAGCCGAGGATAAAGCAAGAAAAAGTTTTGATAAGTTATTGATGCAAGGGTCTGAGTCTCAGGCTGAATTTTCAAATCTTCTTTCGCTTCAATAGCTTGATGCTGTCCATCACTCCAGCGTCTACCTGGCATAACACGACCAGTGAATTCATCAACAATCACAGCATCACCATCCCGAACAATGTAATTCACATCCCTAATAAAAAGCTCTTTTGCTTTTAATCCATTAGTTATATAATGCGCCCATGGATCAGATGGATCATATAAATCATTTACTTTAAGAAGTTGTTCAGCTTTTGCAAAACCTTCATCGGTCAACGTACATGTTCTCTGTTTCTCATCTACCTCATAATCGCCTTCAGGATCAATACCATCTTTACCCATCTCAGCTGCTCGCTGAAGTAAAGAGACTACTTCCGCTGCCTTTTGATATTTTTCTTGGGGTCTTTCAATCTGTCCCGAAATAATTAAGGGTGTTCTTGCTTCATCTATAAGAATAGAATCAACTTCATCAATTACACAAAATTGAAATTCTCTCTGGACAACCTCATCATTATCTGTAGCCATATTATCTCGAAGATAATCAAAACCAAGTTCTGAATTAGTTGCATAAGTAATATCACATGCATAATTCTTTTTCCTCTCAATAGGATCCATATCCTGTTGAATCAAGCCAACACTTAAACCAAGAAATCGATGAACCTGACCCATCCACTCAGCGTCTCTTCTAGCTAAATAATCATTAACAGTGACAACATGAACTCCTCGTCCAGTAAGAGCGTTCAAAAAACTAGGCAATGTAGCTACAAGTGTCTTTCCTTCGCCAGTCTTCATTTCAGCAATCTGGCCTTCATGCAAAACCATTCCACCAATTAGCTGGACATCAAAATGTCTCATTCCCAAAACCCGCTTACTCGCCTCTCTTACAACTGCAAAAGCCTCCGGTAATAGCTCATCTAATAAATCACGTTGCTTTTCAAAATTTGGTTCATTCTCTAATCGCTTTCGAAATTCAGCTGTTTTCAAGCGCAATTGATCATCACTTAATGGAGCCACCTCCTCTTCAAGAAGATTGACTTCAGTAACAATGGGTTGGTAACGCTTCAGCTTGCGGGCATTAGGATCTCCCAGCAAAACCTTGAGCATGGCTAGAGCATCTACCAGAAAGATCCATTCAGCTTAACTAGGCAGATCCTCTGATTCATTACTGAAACATGTAGGGAAATCAAGGCAAATAAACTGTTTAGATAAACAAAACTGAAATTCTTATCAAAAAATAGGTTAGGACTGTATTGATGTTGGCCAGGGTGGAAACTCTTCAAGCATGATCAACAGCCATTTGGAGTAGATCCTTATGAAGACATTGCAATGACTAGCATCAGGCTTATCAAGCATGCTCCTGGAGCTCCAGGTTTGCGTATATTCGGTCTTGGACCGCAAATGCAACCGGCAAAAGGAATCCTGAAATTAAAGGAACTCTTGGATAAACATGCTTTTTGGGCAAAAGACCGCAGCCCAAAAGAACTTCGTCATCTTTTAGCACAAAGCACAGTTGTTATTAGCCTTTGGAGCGACAAGCGAATGATAGGTTTCGGCAGAGCCACAAGTGATGGCCTTTATCGAGCCGTTCTCTGGGACATCGTCGTAGCAAGAGATCTACAAGGCTTAGGGTTAGGCCGGAAAGTAGTTGATGCTTTGTTATCAGCCCATGCTCTTAAAAAAGTAGAAAAAATCTACCTAATGACAACATATAGTACCGAATTCTATTTGGAAGTTGGGTTTAAAAAAATACAAGGCCAACAGGTACTCGTTACAAATGGCAATGAATATCGCACTAGTTAGTTGACCAGTAGAAACCGAGGCAACATCAAAAGATCCAGAGCTTTAACATTTGGCAATCTATCTGAAGCAAATACTGACCAATTAGGAGGGAAACACCATATATAGGTATTTATACAAGCGGTCAACACCAAATCTATTGCTAAGTTAGTTGCCAATTGTATATATCAACGCTTGTCAACGTCCACCACACTCAAAGCTTCGCTTCAAGACTCCATAGATAGAGAGCTTGTTGTTGATCTAGTTGAAAACAAAGCATCCGTCAAAGAAATCAGTGCAATGCTGCTTGCAATCCAAGCATGTGAAAAAGAAACCGACTCATCATTAGAGAGAGCAGCATAAAAAAGAACTCTTCAAATTTAATGTGTACAAGAACAAACATTTAAGAAATCCATAAAATCCAATTATCAATAGCTCAGTTATTTGCAAACGGTGTCAAAAGAAAATCCCACTTTGGAGAGTTTTCAATTAAGCGGATGAAGAGATTCGAACTCTCGACCCTCTCCTTGGCAAGGAGATGCTCTACCACTGAGCTACATCCGCAAAGTGTCTTGTAGGTGGTTCATCCTTCAAGATAAAAGCAGCATGCCTTAAACCAGGTGATCTGGTCAATCGAATCTTTCAACTAGAACATTTTATTGACTGAAGTTCACGCATTAAGGAACCCATTTCCAAAGCTTGTAACGCGTAGTTCCATCCCAGATTGCTCTTGATACCTGCCCTTTCCAAAGCTTGCTGCATTGTGTCAGTAGTTAATACACCAAAAATTACAGGAACCCCACTTTCTCTTGAAACTGCAGCAATACCTTTGCTTGCTTCAGCCACAACAACATCAAAATGGGGAGTATCACCACGAATTACAGCCCCGAGAGTAATAACCACCTGATATCTTCCACTAAGGGCTAGGGATTTACTAACCAGAGGAAGTTCAAAAGAACCTGGGACCCAAGCAATGTCTAGTTGCCCACTGCTTTTTGTTGTGTCAATTCCGTGCCTCTCTAAACAATCCAAGCAACCGCTTAGCAGTTTATTGGTCACTAGGTCGTTAAATCGTGCAACAACTACGGCGATGTGTAAGCCTGATGCATCTGTAAAGCGCCCTTCAAGCGTAGCCATGAATTAATAAATGCTCCAAAAGCTCCTACCACCGTAGGAGCTCATGGGAGGCTTATGCCAAAAAACAGATAGTAAGGAGATGAAACTCCTATAGAAGAAACAAAATCTGTTCTAAATGCTTGGTAGTTGTGCCTAAATATTCATCTGATGGGAGATGAATTCACCCACTAGTGCTTGTAGTAGAACTAGGTGGAACCAAACTCCTCCAAGAATCTCAATTCGTTTAATGTTTCCGTTCCTGCGATTGGACGGATCAGATTGGGTCATATAGAGGACTGGGACACCTATTACAAAAAGCAATGAAGCGAATAGAAGAGCGTTCGTCGTAATGGAGTTAATAGCCAGCATTGGAATTAAAGCTGCGGTGCAGGTGCTCTAAGCAGTTTTCAATTCTCACATGCAAGGTTGTTTTTCAAGCCAAACCACCCCAGGGTTGTCGCGAGGCTTCACATCCAAAACAAGATACGCATTTACTATGCGTTTTGTTCTTCTACAGGAACTCCCATGCCACCAACCCCTGAACCCTTACAGGGCAGTCTCTTTGGTGAATTAGAGGGAGCCACGCTCAGCAACAATATTCAAAAAACACACCAGAGCACCCATGCAGAGCTTTCTGATGATGAGCTAGCCAAAGACGCAACTATTAGGCCAAGAAAAAGAAAAAAAATAGATTCAACGCAAGAAGAAGCATCCCGTTCTGAAAAACCACTCAACTCAAACGCTTTATCTGATACTCCTCCTTGGTCTAATCACAAGCTGGTCGATAAAGAACAATTACCTCCAATGCTCCGGCACTACGTCGAGCTCAAATCAGCGAATCCAGAAAGGATTTTGCTTTATCGACTAGGTGATTTCTTCGAATGCTTTTTTGAAGATGCCATAAAACTATCTCAAGTTTTAGAGCTGACCCTAACCGGCAAAGAAGGTGGAAAAGAAATAGGAAGGGTACCAATGGCAGGTATCCCTCATCATGCTGCAGAGCGCTATTGCTCAGAACTAATTAAAAATGGATACAGTGTGGCGATTTGCGACCAGCTAGAAGCGACTCCCGCCAAAGGAAACTTAATTAAAAGGGAAATCACAAGAGTACTTACACCAGGCACAGTAATTGAAGAAGGGATGTTGCAAGCACGCAAGAATAACTGGCTAGCAGCTGTAGTAATCGAGAAGCATCAAGAAAATGCAGAACCGTTTTGGGGCTTGGCTAGTGCGGATGTAAGCACAGGAGAGTTTCTTGTCCTAGAGAGTCAAGGTTATGAAAAGCTTTTGCTGGAATTAAGCAAATTAGAAGTTGCAGAATTGATTTTGGGAGAATCTGAAAATAGTTCAACAAAACAGTGGTCTCCAGAAAATATTCAAATAACCTATCTTCCGAAAACTCCTTTCAGTCATCCCGAAGCAGAATTAGCGCTAAAAAATCATTTTCACTTAACGACGCTCAATGGTCTAGGACTACAAGAAACCCCAAAAGCACTAAGAGCTGCTGGTGGCTTACTTCAATATCTAAATAATACAAACCCGCTACAAGATAGTTACTATGAGTTAATCAAAATAGCTCGTATACCTCTCGATCTTCCAAAGATAATTTTTTCACAAGACTCTCTAATTATTGATGCGCAAACGAAAAGGAACCTAGAGATAACAACTACACAAAAAGGTGGTCAATTTCAAGGCTCTCTTTTATGGGCCATCGATCGCACACTGACTTCTATGGGAGGTCGCTGCCTGCGCCGCTGGCTAGAAAAACCACTGATGAATGCTGAAGCTATTTGTTCACGTCAAAAAATTGTGACGCAATTAGTGAGATCCAGAAATCTTCGCCACTCAATAAGACGACTTCTAAGATCAATGGGCGACCTTGAACGTCTTGCTGGGCGAGCTGGTGCTGGACAAGCTGGGGCAAGAGACCTTGTTGCTATCGCTGATGGATTAGAGCGATTGCCAAAACTGGCAAATCAATTAAAAGCCCTTTCTGTTGAAGGGTCACCTTTGCTAGCCCCAATAGTGAAAACTGATCAAAAGTTAATTGAAATAGCATCTAAAATCCGTGAACAATTAAAGACAAATCCACCTCTAAGTCTTACTGAAGGAGGACTTATTTATGATGGTGTTGATCCATTGTTAGATGGTCTTAGAAATCAACTTGATGACCAACAAGAATGGTTATCAAGTCAAGAGTTGCTAGAGAGAAAATTAAGCGGTAATGTTAATCTAAAATTACAATTCCATAGAACATTTGGCTATTTCTTAGCAGTTAGTAAAGCAAAGTCTGGCAATGTACCAGAACATTGGATACGAAGGCAAACTTTAGCTAACGAAGAGCGATTTATTACACCTGAGTTAAAGTCTAGAGAGGGTAAAATCTTTCATTCTAAAGCAAGAGCAGCTAATAGAGAATATGAATTGTTTTGTAAGTTAAGAGAAGAAGTAGGCAACGAATCAAGCTTAATCCGGAAATCAGCCAGAGCAGTGGCAGGATTAGATTCTCTCGCAAGTCTCGCAGAAATCGCAGCAACCAATAATTATTGTCCTCCTCATATTCAAGAATCTAACTCACAAGCAGAATCACGCAAAATTAAAATCATTGGCTGTAGACATCCGGTTGTAGAACAACTTCTAGCCGAGGAATTATTTGTACCAAATAATATAACTCTAGGTACAGAAACAGATCTCATAATTTTAACCGGTCCCAATGCGAGTGGGAAAAGTTGTTATCTAAGGCAAATTGGCTTAATTCAATTATTAACTCAAATTGGAAGTTGGGTTCCCGCAAAGGAAGCATGTTTAAGCATCGCAGATAGAATCTTTACAAGGGTGGGAGCAGTAGATGACCTTGCTGCAGGACAGTCAACATTTATGGTAGAAATGGCAGAAACAGCAAGCATTTTGCATCAAGCTACAGAAAAATCTTTAGTCCTCCTAGATGAGATTGGAAGAGGAACAGCAACCTTTGATGGCCTTGCAATTGCATGGTCAGTTAGTGAATTTTTAGCTAAAAAGTTAAGAAGCAGAACAATATTTGCAACTCATTATCATGAGCTAAATAATTTAGCGGAAAAACTTGATAATGTTGCAAACTTTCAAGTATTAGTTGAAGAAACTGGAAAAGATTTACGATTCCTCCACAAAGTAGCTCCCGGTGGCGCAAGTCGCAGTTACGGCATAGAAGCTGCGCGACTTGCTGGAATTCCTCAAGATGTTATAGAGAGAGCTAATACAATTCTTGATCAGCTTCAAAAACTCAATTTAATAAATCACAAGGATTTAAAAAATATAGATAAGTCTTTAAATATTCACTCAGCTGCACAAAGTTAATCTCTACGTCATTGTAGAGGCCCTTAACAAAGCATTCATGGCTGCTGCTGCAAGAGCAGCTCCCCCACGCGTACCTTCCAAGCGAATATTAGGAATATTGCTTTTAGATAAACGCTCCTTACTTTCCGCTACACCTATAAAACCAACTGGCATACCAATAACCAATGCAGGATGGGCTGCACCCACATCAACCATATCCATTAAGACTTTTAATGCTGTTGGGGCACTGCCTATCAATACAATTGGAGTCTTTGCAAGCAATAAATCCTGGGAATATTCACGCCAAGCATTCCTCATCCCAACCGCACTTCGAGTAGTGCCTTGATCGACCGATGGAGGAGCCCATTCTAAAATTGTTCTGACTGTAGATTTTGATGTCCTACTTGCCATAGAAGAAACTGCAGCTGAAGCCATAGCTGTATCAGTAAGAATTGGCACACCTGCATGAATAGCTTGAATTGCTGTCTGGCATGCCCCAGGAGTAAATCGAATCAGTGACTGCATTCCAAAATCACCACTACTATGAATCACACGCTCAAGGACTTGTTGTTGCAAAGGATCTAAACCAGTCAAACCCAATTTGGATTTAATTAGCCGAATACTTTCCAGAAAGATCGGATGATCAATTGTTTGCAATGGGTCGCTAACCATAACCAAGATTTAAGGCATTATTTATATGGCAATAACAAGTTTGCGAAAGTATGCCAATCCATTTGATATGGGGTGATGACTGCGCTGCTATTGACCTTGCGATAGAACGTCTCATTAAAGATGTGGTTGCGGCAGACTGGGAAAGGATCAATTTAAGTCGCTTTGACGGTTCAGATAGTGGACAAGCAATTCAAGCCCTGTCTGAAATACGCACACCTCCCTTGGGTACTGGAGACAGATTGGTTCTAGTCAAACAAAGCCCTTTTTGCAACAGTTGTTCCAATGAACTTGCTCAAGGTTTTGAGCAAGTCTTAAATATGATCCCAAGTAATAACCACCTAGTTCTTCATAACAAAAACAAACCAGATAAGCGGTTACGAACTACTAAAGCCCTGCAATCACATCTAGAAGAAAACAATGCAACTGAACGCAGCTTTGTACTACCACCTGTTTGGGATGAAAAAGGCCAACGAGAGCTAGTCGCAAGAACTGCCCAAGAACTGAACCTAGAAATCGAACCTCAGGCTATATCTTTACTCGTGGAAATGATTGGGAACGACAGCACAAGACTCGTCTCCGAGCTGAAAAAGGTCTCTTTACTGGCAACTAATCAAGAAAGCTATATCCGTGATAATCAAAGACGTATTTTGCTGACCGCTAAGCATATAAATGATTTAGTAGAAGGGAACGCCACTAATGCTCTGAAAGTTGGTGAATCTCTCTTACAAAATAATTTAGGAGAGGCATTAATCAGGATTCATAATCTGCTTGAGCGAGGGGAACCGCCTTTAAGGATGCTTGCAACACTGACTGGACAAGTAAGAGGGTGGCTTTGGATCAGTCTCCTTGAGGAGCATGGGGAAAAAGACGTTTCTGTCATTGCCAAGGCAGCTGGAATAGCAAATCCCAAGCGCATTTACATACTACGAAAACAAATTACAGGTAAGTCACCAAAACAATTTCTTCAGTTACTGAGCTCATTATTAGAAATAGAAAGTACCTTAAAACGAGGAGTAATGCCTGAAGATGCTTTCAAAGATGGGCTCTTAGGGGACAAATCCTTGAGATGACTGCACACTGAAATAATCAGTAGCTACTCAGAGAAATTAATGGCATTACTGGTTCAAAAATTTGGGGGCACTTCTGTCGGAACTGTCGACCGAATTAAAGCAGTTGCACAAAAGATTTACAAAAGCAAAAACTTAGGGAATGAGTTAGTAATCGTCGTCTCTGCAATGGGACATACCACTGATGAACTAACAGGACTAGCAAAAAAAATCAGTAATAACCCCCCTCAACGTGAAATGGACATGCTTCTTGCCACAGGAGAGCAAGTCTCGATCGCACTACTTTCTATAGCTCTGCATGAGATTGGAATACATGCTGTTTCGATGACAGGTTCACAAGTAGGGATTGTTACCGAATCTGCGCATGGTCGAGCAAGAATTCTTGAAGTTCGCACTGAACGAATACATAATCTTCTCGAGCAGGGAAAAGTAGTAGTAGTAGCTGGGTTTCAAGGCACAAGCTTCAGCAGTGGAGGAACTGCAGAAATTACTACTCTTGGTAGAGGCGGATCAGACACATCTGCAGTGGCTCTGGCAACCGCACTAAACGCTGAAATCTGTGAAATTTATACAGATGTAGAAGGAGTTTTAACTACTGATCCGCGCAAAGTTCCTAATGCGCAACTAATGACAACTTTGAGCTGTGACGAAATGCTGGAATTAGCGAGTCTTGGCGCATCTGTACTACATCCCCGTGCAGTGGAACTTGCTAGAAACTACGGTGTAAAGTTACAAGTTCGCTCAAGTTGGACTGATGAGCCAGGAACAACTCTTACAACTAACCAAAAAAGAACCAAAGGGAAGGAAGGACTGGAATTAGGACGTCCAATAGATGGAGTGGAACTTGTTGAACATCAAGCAGTGCTAGGCCTATCCCATGTTCCAGATCAACCTGGAGTTGCTGCAGATTTATTTGAAGAGTTGTCTCATCAAGGGGTCAATGTCGATTTAATTATCCAAGCCACTCATGAAGGAAATAGTAATGACATCACATTTACAGTTGATGCCGAGGCACTTTCACTAGCACAAACAATTAGTCAGGAGGTGCTTCACCAAATCGGGGGGGAACTAACAGTTCAAAATGAAATGTCAAAGCTCAGCATAAGTGGAGCAGGAATCATGGGCAGGCCAGGAATCGCTGCAACACTTTTTGCAACCTTATCTCGAAAGGGTATCAATCTCCGACTTATAGCAACTAGCGAAGTGAAAGTAAGTTGTGTAATTAATTCCTCATTTGGCGCAAAAGCTATTCGTGCCGTTAGCGAAGCCTTTGAACTTCAAGAAAATCAAATTCAAATCAATCCAGAACTAAGCGTAAATGGAGAGCCTGAAGTACGAGCACTGGCTCTAGACCCAGATCAAGCGCAGGTCAGTGTCAAAGGAGTTCCAGATTTACCAGGAACTGCGGCTGCTCTTTGTACAGCTCTAGCTGATACAGGAATTAGCTTGGATGCAATTGTCCAATCTGAAAGACAACAAAAAAACGGTTCACGTGACATAAGCTTTATGCTCAAAAAACATGATCGAGAGTTTGCAGATAAAGCACTCTTACCACTTCTCGCAAAGTGGCCAGGGGCCGAGTTAAAAGATGGTCCTGCCATTGCCAGAATTAGTGCAGTTGGTGCAGGCATGCCAGAGACCCCTGGAACAGCAGCTCGAATGTTTAGAGCGTTAGCTCAAGAAAAAATCAATATCGCAATGATTGCGACTAGTGAAATTAGGACAAGCTGTGTTGTCCCAGAAGAAGATGGACTAGCTGCGCTCCAGGCAATTCACAAACACTTCGGTCTTGAAATCAAAAAGTAAAAATTAAATTATTTTCCTACAAGTTTTTTCCTTAATGATTTGATTTTGTCTCTTAAGTTAGCCGCCTCCTCAAAATTCAAATCCTTGGCCTCCTTCTTCATTCTTTCTTCTAGCTGATGAATAATCTCAGGTAAGGATTCTAATGTTATTCCCATATCTTCTTCATCAATTGTGTCTGTAACCTTTCCAGCTATTTCAAGCAAACTAGTATCAGATCCATCTTTTTGAAGGCGCCTAGATAATTCCAGAAAGGAAAGAATAGAGTTACCAGAACGCTTACCAGCAGGTTGAGGAATAATCCCATTTTTTTCGTTATATTTCTCTTGAATATTTCGACGTCTTTCTGTTTCACCTATTGCTCTAGCCATAGAGTCCGTCAAATTATCAGCATATAAAAGAGCAGTACCTTCAACATGTCTAGCTGCCCTTCCAATTGTTTGTATTAATGAGCGTTCAGCTCTAAGAAAACCTTCTTTATCTGCATCTAAAATGATTACAAGAGACACTTCTGGTAGGTCTAAACCCTCCCGTAATAAGTTAACACCAACTAATACATCGTACTCACCCATTCTTAAATCTTGAATTATTTCTATCCGCTCGATTGAGTGAATCTCTGAGTGAAGATAACGTACCCTAATTTGATTATCTGCCAAATAATCAGTCAAATCCTCAGCCATGCGTTTGGTAAGAGTAGTAACTAGAACTCTTTGAGCTTTCTTACTTCTTTGCCGTATCTCGAAAAGTAAATCATCAATTTGACCATCAGTTGGACGTACTTCAACTATTGGATCAAGAACACCAGTTGGCCGTATCACTTGCTCAGCAATCTGTCCATCACTTTTTTGCAACTCCCAATCACCAGGAGTTGCACTAATAAAAACAGCTTGATTAACTTTATTCCAAAATTCATCACTTTTTAATGGGCGATTATCAGCAGCACTAGGAAGCCTAAAGCCGTGTTCAATTAAAACATTCTTCCTTGCCTGATCACCATTGTACATTGCCTTCAATTGAGAGCAAGTAACATGACTTTCATCAACTACCAGAAGCCAATTTTTAGGAAAGTAATCAATCAAACATTCTGGAGGAGTACCGGAGGCTCTCCCAGATAAATGTCGTGCATAATTTTCAACACCATTACAGTAACCAACCTCTCTCAACATCTCAAGATCATATTTAGTTCTTTGTTCTAATCTCTGCGCTTCTAATAACTTTCCTTCATTATTTAACAACTCCAATCGACACTTTAATTCATCTTGGATAGCTTTAATAGCAACTTGAAGGCGCTCTTTTGGTGTGACAAAATGTTTAGCTGGATAGACATTTACAGATTGAAGGCCTTGCAAAATTTCACCAGTAATTGGGTCGACCAAGCGAATACCCTCTATTTCATCACCAAACAGTTCAATACGAATTAATCTATCATCATATGCTGGTCCAATCTCCAAAACATCTCCTTTAATCCGAAAACGTCCGCGATCTATTTCAATATCATTTCGTGTATATTGATTATTCACCAAATCCCTCAATGATTGCCTTATATCAATAAGATTACCAACTTCAAATTTGACTGAGGCCTTTAAGTATTCACTAGGCATTCCTAAGCCATAAATACAACTAATCGACGCAACAACTATGACATCATCTCTCTCAAATAATGATCTTGTAGCTGAGTGCCTAAGCATATCAATCTCTTCATTGATTGATGCAGTTTTTGCTATATAAGTATCACTTACAGGTACATATGCCTCTGGCTGATAGTAATCATAATAGGAAATAAAGTATTCAACCGCGTTGTCCGGAAAGAATTCTCGCAACTCATTACAAAGCTGAGCCGCAAGAGTTTTGTTATGTGCTAGGACTAGAGCTGGTCTTCCAGTTTGAGCAATTACATTTGCGATTGTAAAAGTTTTACCAGTGCCTGTTGCACCCAAAAGAGTTTGGTAGCGATGACCTTGATCAACACCTGCTACTAGTTTCTTAATAGCAGTGGGCTGATCACCCTTAGGCTCATACGGTGCATGAAGGCGATATTTAGACATCACAGAAACCTAATTAAAATGATAGTTTGATATTTTTCATGTATATGTGCACAATTTCTTGTAATAATTTTGAGCAAATCACTAGCCAGTCATAAAACCCAATATAGCCTGCCAGCTTTAAGTCAGTTTAGCAGGCTATATCAAATCAAACTGCACAAAGATGTCTTACCTAAAAAGAGAATTAATAGGTAAATCTTTATAATGAGCAATTGCTTCTCGTAATCGCTTCACAACCGCAAACATTGCCAACTCATCATCAAGTCGATTGACTACTGCCCCTACCCCTACTCCTTTTGCACCTGCAGCAAATGCCATCGGAACTGTTACAGCAGAAAGACCAGAAGCACAAAGAATTGGAACATGTCTCCCAGCCTTACGCAGGCCCTCAGAGATACAGCTAACTGCAGCCAAGGTAGGTGAGGCTTTTTCAATCATGCCCAAAATGCCAGGACTCAACGGCCTAGAACTGGTTCCACCCTCTGTCTGAATAAGATCTACGCCTTCATCCACCAAGCTCAAAGCCAAGTCAGTTTGCTTATCAAGAGGTAAAAAATGTGGAACAGTTACTGAAAGGGCAATCTCCGGTAAAAGCTTTCTAGTTTGAATCGTTAATTCAAGGACCTCTTCAGCAGAGAAAAAACGGCCTTTTGAGTAAAAAGAATCAAAATTGCCTATCTCAACCATGGAGGCTCCAGCCTCCACAGACTGTAAAAATAATTCAGGCTCAACTGCACTTACGCATACTGGCAAATTCGAATTTTTTATTGCTAAACGCACCAATTCAGGACTGCATGCCACATCAATCAAATCCGCACCACCACGACCAGCAGCCCTTGATACCATTTCAACTGAAGCTCTATCAAAATTCTTCAAACCAGAAATAACCTTTAGCAGCGAGCCCTGAGAAAGACTTTGCACCAAAGCATGAGGTAAATGATTCAAACAAGCCATCAAAAGATCAGCAACCAATCTGATTCTCCCATTACTCAAGGCCAAGATGGATCAAACTTGAAATACATGGCCAACTCAACATCAATTGCTATGTCCACCTCGAATGCAAAGCCGTGGACTAAATGGCATCTCCGCCTCCACAAAAAGCTTTTAGCAAATAAAAGCTTAATTCCAGAAAGGGCTTGTCTAATACTTGCTATTTCGGGTGGTCAGGACTCAATGGCGCTGCTGCAGTTAATGCTAGATCTCAAGAGATTGCACTTGTGGGAGCTAAATATATGGCATGGAGATCATTGCTGGCATGAAAAATCAAAAAAAATTGCAGAAGAGCTTAAACAATGGTGTGAAGCAAAAAATCTTAGATTCTTCGCAAATTCTGCAATTAAAGGACAACTACATAACGAAGCAATTGCGAGAGATTGGCGATACTTTCATCTTGCTAAAACTGCAGAACTACTTGCCTCTAAAAAGAAAGGAAATTCCTCTCAATATATTTTAACAGGGCATACAAGTACTGATAGAGCTGAAACATTATTACTAAACCTTGCAAGAGGCACTGACTTAGCCGGGCTAAGTAGTCTTCGAGAAGTCAGAAATCAAAAAGAAAATGTATATTTAGTGCGTCCATTACTTGGATATACTAGAACCGAAACAGCTCAAATCTGTGAAGAGATGAAACTCCCAATCTGGATTGATCCCTCAAATAAAAATATTAATCTGAGACGCAATCAGATAAGAGAACAAATTTTTCCAATACTTGAAGAAATGTATCCAGGTTGTAGCAATCGAATGGCCTCTTTATCTGAACGACTGTCGCATTACAAAGAAGATCAACATTCCATGGCCATGCTATTAATCAAAACATTAGAAACACCTCAAGGTCTTTGTAGAAAAACTCTATCTAAACTTTCAACTAGTGCTAGAAGGACTATTTTGGCTGAATGGTTATTAAGTAAAGGAATAAATAATATAAAAGCAGCTCAGCTTGAAGAAATAAGTGTTAAAACTGGAGCGCACAAAACGCCAGGATCACAGGCAATTGGCAATAAATGGAGAATTAAATGGTTCAAGGAATCAATTCAAATCATTAAATCATCTGAATCGAAATAAGAACTAAAAATGATTTTGCTTTGCTTAAGGATATGATTTAAGCCACTGCAGAACGTCTTCTCCTTGTGCGACCAGCAGGCATTTCAGCTTGCGAATTATCTAACTTTTCCTTATCAGTATTCATTGTTGAAGTTGTCTGAGATTTAACAGTAGAAGAAGTCGCAGTGGTCTGAACATTGGCAGAAGAGCCTCCTGTCGCCACTCCTCGTCCCTGAGAAGCAGAATCAGTTCTCCTACTCACTGTTTTCGAATCAGAATCAGAGTCAACTCTCCCTTTGTATTCAGGTGTGCCTGCGGGTGCAGGCTGGACTAAGCAAAGAATCAAAGGTTCAACCTGCAGTTCACGTCGCATTCTTCTAGCCAAGCCAACTTCAACCTCACGCTGCAAGCCCATCCAGTCAACTTCTACAGAGTTTCCGCCAAGTTGTCTCGCAAGCTGCTTCCATCGATTCTCTAGAACCCAAGTAATTTCACGTTCAGTCCAAAAGGACATTTTCTTTGCATCAACACTTGTCACGACTCCTCGAAGATTGACTCTGGGCGGTGCAACCATGGCCCCATCAGTGCTAATCGCAGCAAGAACAGTCACCACTCCATCCTCAGCAAGTTGCTGACGTTCTTTCAAAACTCGATTATCAACAATGCCTTCCCTAGAAGCATCAAGGAGCTCAATACCTGCAGTAACAGATTCACCTTTTGAAATAGCATCAGAACTCAACTGGACAACATCTCCATTTTCGAGTATCAAAATATTGTCTGCTGGCACACCCATAGATTGAGCACTTTTGCTATGGCAAATCAACATTCTGTGCTCTCCATGAACTGGGACAAAAAACCTTGGTCGTGTTAATGCAAGCATCAACTTCTGATCTTCTTGACAACCATGGCCTGATACATGAATACCTTCTGATTTGCCATAAACTACTCTTGCCCCCAACTTCATTAACCTATCAATTGTATTAACTACAGAAATAGTATTTCCTGGGATAGGACTCGCTGAGAAAATAATCGTATCAGTAGTTTTAACCTGTACATGTTGATGTTCGCCTCTTGAGATTCGACTCAAGGCTGCCATTGGCTCTCCTTGACTGCCTGTCATTAATAGCAAAGTTTCACGATCTGGTAAATCACGAATTTGTTTGATTGGTACGAAAAGATCATCAGGACAACGTAAATATCCTAATTCTCTCGCTTTAGCAACAACATTGATCATTGACCTTCCCATTAGGCCAACCTTTCTTCCATTTTTCATTGCAAGCTCAATCAACATTGCTACTCTATGAGTAGAACTTGCAAAAGTTGTTACTATTACTCGACCCTCAGCAGAAGCAATATGTCTATCTAAATTCGGGAATACAGCACGTTCAGAAGGAGTAAAGCCAGGTACCTCGGCATTTGTTGAATCAGAAAAAAGACATAAAACACCTTGTTCCCCATAATGCGCAAGTCGCTGGATATCAAAATGTTCTCCATCTGGAGGAGTGTGATCAAATTTGAAATCACCAGTAAATACAATAACACCTACAGGTGTAGTAATTGCTAAAGAAAAGCTATCCGAAATAGAATGAGTATTTCTAATATATTCAACTGAAAAATGTTGTCCAACTTTAACAACATCTCTAGGTTTAATTGTCTGAATCGTTGTGCAATTATTCACGCCAGCATCTTCCATTTTTCCTTGCAACATTGACATTGCTAAGGGGGGTCCATAAATAATTGGAATCTGAAAATGCTTCAAATGATGAGATATCCCACCAATATGATCCTCATGGCCATGAGTAACAATCATTCCGCGAATACGCTTCTGATTTTCTCTTAAATATGTCGTATCAGGCATCACAACATTTACACCATGCATCCCATCATCTGGAAAAGCCAAGCCAGCATCAACAAGCATAATGTCTTCGCCAAACTCAAAGACGCAGGTGTTCTTGCCTATCTCGTGTAAACCCCCTAAAGGAATGACACGTAAACAAGGCTCCTTTGTTTTAGAAGCACCACGAGAGGCGGTACTTGAACTATTCAAATTTTTGGAAGAGGAACTAGAGGTCATGGAAAAGGTATGAAAAAAAGCTAACTGAATGGACGTATTGCAATAGCGGAGAACGCAAAGCAAACTTTGAGAGAAGCCTTGATATTAGTGCTTAGGCAAATCAGAAAGGATTTTAGAAAGTTCGTCTTTCATTTGGGTATTCAAGCGAAATAAAGGACTTCTTGGAGATCCAACAGGCCAGCCACTTAGCTCTAAGGCTGCTTTGACAGGAATTGGATTGGTGGTAGCAAAGAGAGCCTTAAACAAAGGTTGTAATTGCTCGTGATACTCAAGAGCACGAGAGACCCGACCGCTGAGATAGGACTCAATTATCGCCTTGAGGCATGGCCCGACAATATGACTTGCAACACTAACAACGCCAACAGCACCTACTGCAAGCATTGGCAAAAGCAAGCCGTCATCACCGCTATAAACAGCTAAACGTGAACCACACTTCATTCTAAGTTGTGTGACCTCATCGAGAGTGCCACTTGCAGCTTTAAAGCTAACAATGTTAGAACAATCCATCAATCGAGACACAGTATTAGGGGAAAGGGAGCAACCTGTCCTCCCAGGAATGTTGTAAAGCATTAAAGGTAGTTCTGGCGCAGAATTGGATATCGCACGAAAATGAGCTTCTAAACCCTCTTGAGGTGGTTTGTTGTAATAGGGAACCACAATCAAGGCTCCATCAGCACCTAACGACGCGGCCTCACAGGTGGCCTCGATCGCCTCAGCAGTGCTATTACTTCCAGTTCCAGCTAAAATATGGACTTCATGAGGAACAGCATTGCGAACAGTTCTAAACAAATCATGCTGCTCCTTCCAGCTCAGAGTGGGGGATTCTCCAGTAGTTCCACATACAACAATCCCATCCGAGCCTTCTCGAACTAAATGTTTGGCTAATTGAGCAGCTAACTCAAAATCTACTTCACCATATTCATCAAATGGAGTGACCATCGCTGTTAACAAACGACCAAAAGGCGGAGACAGTGCAGTTGTTAAATTACTCATGAGCTTTAAGTAATAATTCAGCAATTTGGATGGCATTTA
Organism: Prochlorococcus sp. AG-363-K07; assembly: GCA_003280225.1. Lineage (GTDB taxonomy): Bacteria > Cyanobacteriota > Cyanobacteriia > PCC-6307 > Cyanobiaceae > AG-363-K07. The sequence goes on from QCFO01000001.1 coordinate 20,679, forward strand.
GAGCAGCTCCTTTGCGGATCTGATCACCACAAAGCCAAAACTCCAAGCAATTTGGATTACTAATGTCTTGTCGTATTCGACCTACTGCAACTAAATCTTTTCCGGCCACATCATTTGGCATAGGAAAACGATTATTTTCAAAGTCTTCAATTATCGCCAAGCCAGGGGAGCGGCTCAATATCTTTTTAGCTTCCTGCGTAGAAAAAGGTTCAACAAACTCAACATTTACCGCTTCAGAATGTGCTCTTAAAACTGGCACTCTGACACAATTAGCCGTAAATGGTAAATCAGGCATTTGCATAATCTTTCTGGTCTCATTCACCATTTTCATCTCTTCCTCGCAGTAACCGTTGGACTGCATTGGCGAGTTGTGAAGAAATAAATTAAAAGCTAGCGAATAAGGCAAAACAGTATTTACAGGAGTTGCACCCTCTAAAACATCCTTAGTTAATTCTTTCAACTCTTCCATGGCTTTTGCACCTGCACCACTCGCAGACTGATAGGTAGACACCACAACTCTGCGAATTGGTGCAATCTTTGCAAGTGGCGCTAAAGCTAATGCTAGAAGAATTGTTGTGCAATTCGGATTTGCAATAATCCCTTGATGGTCAGAAAGCGCTTGAGGATTAACTTCTGGTATCACTAGTGGTACATCGCCCTCCATTCGAAAAGCACTGGAATTATCTATCATTACTGCGCCAGCGGCGTTAATTATTCTTCTCCACCTTCGGGAAACGGCACCACCTGCAGAAGCCAGAACCAAATCCACATTCTCAAAACTCTCTGCAGAAACTTCTTGAATTTCCAACTCAGAACCTTTCCAAATGTGTTTAATGCCAGCAGATCTACTTGAACCTAATAATCGCAGTTCTTCTACAGGAAACGATCGCTCCGCTAAAAGAGTCAAAATCTCTTGACCAACTGCTCCGCTAGCACCAAGTACAGCAATTTTGAGAGGCGTTTTTTTGGGAAAAGTTTGGGAAAACAATGAATTGATCTGCTTTCGACTTAATGAAATTTGGCTCTAGCCTAAGAAGGTCTGCCCTTACTTCAAAGGGCATTTCCTAAAAAGCACAGAATTAATTCAACCCACAATAAGCACAAAAGGTTTGACTAGCGCTTAATTAATGTGTTTGGCTGCTTGTCTTAGCAAATCACTTGAGTACTGAATCAGTGAAAATAAAAACCAAATCGCTCCCTGGCAGCCGTATTTCAGTAGAGCTTGAAATCCCTGCTGAACGCTGTCAAAACAGTTATGAAGAAGCTCTATCAAGGCTCAGCCGATCAATCAAACTTCCCGGGTTCCGCCAAGGGAAAGTTCCTAGAGCAGTAATTCTCCAACAAATTGGAGTTGCAAGAATCAAAGCAACCGCACTTGAAGCATTACTTGAATCAGTATGGCGAGAAGCTCTAACTGAAAAATCTATAGAGCCCCTATCTGAGCCTGAATTAAAAGATAGTTTTGAGACTTTGCTATCTAGCTTTGATCCATCTCAAAATCTCAACGTAACTTTAGAAACTGATATAGATCCAACTCCGAGCTTAAAAACAACAAAAGGTCTTGAAGTAAAGGCTGAAATAGTCAAATTTGACCCATCCAGGGTTGATGAACTAATTGAGCAATCTCGAAAACAATTAGCCACTCTAGTCCCAATAGAAGGTCGTCCGGCAGCCAAAGGAGATTTAGCCGTTGTGAGCTTTAAAGGTAGCTATGAAGATGGAACAGAAATTGAAGGTGGTAGCTCTGAATCAATGGATATAGAATTAGAACAAGGGCAAATGATTCCTGGATTCATAGAAGGAATAATTGGAATGAAAGTAAATGAAGAAAAGACACTAAAATGTGAGTTCCCAAAAGACTACTCTCAAGAGGATGCACGTGGTAAAAAAGCCAACTTTATCGTCAATTTGAAAGAATTAAAGAATAGAGAACTACCTTCACTAGATGACGAATTTGCCAAACAAGCAAGTGATAAAACAACCATGAGTGAGTTACGAGAAGATCTGGAAAATCGCCTAAAAGAAGATGCGAAAAAACGTCAAGAAAATAACAAGAAAGAGGCACTTATAAAAGCTCTTGTTAGTCAACTAGAAGTTGAGATTCCTCAAAGCCTTGTTGATCAAGAAGTTCGGATACTTGTGGAACAAACAGCGCAAAAATTTGCTCAACAAGGAATGGATGTCAAATCCATGTTTACACCTGAATTAGTTAAATCTCTAATGGAATCGTCTAAAGATGAAGCCAAAGAAAGTCTAAAACGCAAACTTGCCTTAAAGGCATTAGCAACTGCAGAGGGAATCAAAGTGGACGAAAAAGCAGTCGAGGAAAAGTTCCAAGAAATCAGTCAGGAACTATCTAATGAGGGGAAAATTGATCCAAATAGGTTGCGAGAAGCTATTCGGGAAGACTTGTCAGAAGACCTACTCCTAAAATGGCTAGAGGAAAACAACAAGGTTATAGAAGTACAACCCAAACAAGACCCTAAAAAAAAGGAATCAACTAGTACAACAAAAACAAAAAAAGAAAAAGGAGCAACAAAAAAACCCAAATCCTGAGCTATACCCAATAGATTATGTGACAGGAATCGCTTAACCCTTTTCGCGTGATTAACGCTATACGTAAACACCCTATACAGGACCAATGGTCTGGGTTCTACCCAGAATCAGGTCCAGGAGTCCTCCCAACTGTTATTGAGCAATCTGGCAAAGGAGACAGATCCTTTGATATTTACTCACGTTTGTTAAGAGAAAGAATCATCTTTTTGGGAACTGATGTGAATGATCAAGTAGCTGATGCTTTAGTAGCCCAAATGCTTTTTCTAGAAGCCGAAGACCCTGAAAAAGACATTCAGATATACATCAATTCCCCAGGCGGCTCTGTAACTGCTGGCCTAGCTATTTACGACACAATGCAGCAAGTCACACCCGACGTTGTCACCATCTGCTATGGCCTAGCAGCAAGCATGGGGGCATTTCTATTGTCAGGTGGAGCTAAAGGGAAAAGACTTGCGTTACCAAACTCTCGAATTATGATCCATCAACCCCTTGGTGGAGCTCAAGGCCAAGCTGTAGAAATCGAAATTCAAGCTAAAGAAATATTGTTCCTAAAAGAAACACTCAATCAATTACTTGCAGAACATACCGGACAAGATCTCAACACAATTGCTGAGGATACTGACCGAGACCACTTCCTTTCGCCAAAAGAAGCGGTTGAATACGGGCTAATAGACAAAGTCGTGGACGGCTTGTAGAACATTGAATCGTTAAGGAAGGCTGACGAAGCTTCATTCCCGAACGATCCTATGAGTTCAGGCTGGCCAATACTTAGTCAACCTGTTTTCCATTACTGAACTAATTAGCCCCCGATGGCAAAGTTCGACGCCCATCTGAAGTGCTCCTTTTGCGGCAAATCCCAGGATCAAGTTCGAAAGTTAATCGCAGGCCCAGGAGTTTATATCTGCGATGAATGCATAGACCTCTGTAATGAGATCTTGGACGAAGAGCTTTTAGAAAATCAAAACAACTCTCGAAGTCCCAATGAAACAAATAAAAAAAGTACTGTTTCTACCAATAAAGACAAAAAACCTGCCCCAACACTTGCTTCAATCCCAAAACCTCTAGAAATCAAAGGCTTTCTAGATCAACAGGTTGTTGGACAAGAATCAGCGAAGAAAATTCTTTCAGTCGCTGTTTACAACCATTACAAGAGGCTTGCCTGGCAGGGAGATGGAAAAGCAGAAGCAGATCGAACAGCTACAAAATTGCATAAGTCAAACATTCTTTTGGTCGGGCCAACTGGCTGTGGCAAAACTCTTCTCGCCCAAACACTCGCTGAATTGCTTGATGTCCCATTTGCTGTCGCTGATGCAACAACCCTCACTGAAGCAGGATATGTAGGCGAGGATGTTGAAAATATTCTTTTACGACTTCTACAAAAAGCCGATATGGATGTTGAACTTGCTCAACGAGGAATTATTTATATTGATGAAATAGATAAAATCGCACGCAAAAGTGAAAACCCATCTATCACAAGAGATGTTTCTGGAGAAGGGGTGCAACAAGCTTTATTAAAGATGTTGGAAGGTACTGTGGCAAACGTTCCTCCACAAGGAGGGCGAAAACACCCTTATCACGATTGTATTCAAATCGATACAAGTCAAATCCTATTTATTTGCGGTGGAGCCTTTGTGGGATTAGAGGATGTTGTGCAAAAAAGAATGGGCAGAAATGCAATAGGTTTTATGCCCAATGACAATAGGGGAAGGTCCCGACTGAGTAGAGATCTAGAAGCAAAAGAAATACTGAATCACATGGAACCAGATGATCTTGTCCGTTATGGACTTATTCCAGAATTCATAGGAAGAATGCCAGTAAGTGCTGTACTTGAACCACTGGATGCACAAGCTCTGGAATCTATTCTTACAGAACCTCGAGATGCCTTAATTAAACAATTCAAGACACTATTAAGTATGGATAATGTTGAACTTGAATTTGAAGATCATGCAGTCGAAGCAATAGCAGAAGAAGCCTATCGTCGCAAAACTGGAGCTCGCGCATTAAGAGGAATTGTTGAAGAATTGATGTTAGAACTGATGTATGACTTGCCTTCAAAGAAAAATATAAAAGCCTTCACAATCACTAGAGCCATGGTAGATGCACATACAGGAGTTAAAGTTCTACCATTACCCTCAAGCGAAATACTTCCTCAACAAGAATCTGCTTGAACCAAATGAGTACTGCTGATCACTTAAAAGTGCCTCGGCAACATGGCTTATTTATGCACCATGGCATTGACCTTGGAGATGGTTCTGTAGCTCACTATTTAGAAGGTAGAAAAATCATTAGAAGTTCACTTAATGATTTCTGCGCAGGTCAAACGTATAGTTTAGTCCTGCACAAAAAATCCAGCCCTAATGCAATTACATTACGGCGGGCAATGAGTCGAATTGGAGAGCAAAGTTACAATTTACTCTTCAATAACTGTGAGCATTTTGCGAACTGGTGCAAAACAGGAAAACATCGAAGTCTCCAAATGGAAGACTGGCTAGACAAAACTAGTCTAGGATCAATTGCTTTTGGACAACCGATACCAGCCGCCATCTTTTCAGGACTCAAACTACTAATTCAAAAAGGATTAGAAGATGAAACATCAAGACAAAAAGCAAAAGAAGCTATCGAAAATCTGCAAAATGTACGAGAAGCACTTTATCAAAAACTAGAAATTGCTTTAAAGGAACTAGAACTTTGGCTTCAAAGCTGCCAAATGAACGATCTCTTGAAAAAAAAAGAAAAAGGTACACAAAATCTGATTTTAATAGGTCAAAATATTTCAGATCAACTAAATACTGTAGAAAATCTAGAAAGAAAAATTACTAACTTGCTAAATCAGGCAGACTACACAGACTAAGTTTCCTTCTAACCTCGCCCGCAGCGCATGAGACAGGCCTACCAGCCGCTGCATCACAAATACCGCCCTGAGCGCTTCGATGATCTGATAGGTCAGGAGCCAATTTCTGCTGCTTTAACACAAGCAATAGAGAGTAATCGAATTGCCCCTGCTTATCTTTTCAGTGGTCCAAGAGGCACTGGAAAAACATCCAGCGCCCGAATCCTTGCTCGATCATTGAATTGCCTTAATAGCCAGGGTCCCACTCCACAACCCTGTGGCAAATGTGATCTTTGTAAAAATATTGCCTTGGGAACTGCTTTAGACGTTATTGAAATTGATGCCGCCTCAAATACAGGAGTTGACAATATTCGTGAACTAATTGAGAGATCTCGATTTGCCCCAGTTCAAGCTCGCTGGAAGGTGTATGTAATCGATGAATGTCACATGCTGTCCACAGCAGCATTTAATGCTCTACTCAAAACACTTGAAGAACCGCCTCGAAAAGTTGTTTTTATTTTGGCCACAACAGATCCACAAAGAGTTCTTTCAACAATTGTAAGTAGATGTCAGTGCTTTGACTTCAGGAGGATTGCTCTCAATTCATTAACAAATCATCTGAAAGTGATTGCTGATAAAGAAAACATTTCTATAGAGAAAAATGCTCTCCATCTCATTGCCCAGAGATCTGAGGGAGGTCTACGAGATGCAGAAAGTATGCTTGATCAACTAAGTCTTCTTCCGCAACCTATAAATGTTGAATCCATCTGGGAATTATTAGGAGAAGTACCTGAGGAAGAACTTCTCAAAATGACCTATGCCTTATTAGAAGCCAATCCAATTAAGCTCCTCGAAACTTCCAGAAATCTTCTTAATCAAGGCAAAGAACCTCTATCAATATTGCAAGGATTAGCCTCTATACTTAGAGACTTAGTCGTTTTAAACTCTGCACCAGAAAGACCTGAATTAACCAATATTTCAATTGATTCACGAGAACAATTAACCAAACTAGCAAACAGATGCGAAAAAAATCAATTACTTAATTGGCAATCAGAACTTAAAGGTACAGAATTCCAGCTACGTCAAAGTGCGCAGCCAAGATTATGGTTGGAAATTCTAATTTTAGGTCTTTTATCAGAGAAGAGCTCACAAAAATATGCAACTAATAATTTCTCTAATAAGCCTCCAATTAACAATACAAATTCATCAGTCAAACCAATTTCAAGCAAAGAGCTAAAAATAAATAATGATTCAGAAGAAAATAAAAATCCTGAGCATCATGATCCAGTTTTAAAGAAAAACAATAGCTTGCAAAACTTAACTGAAACATGGCAACAAATTCTTGGGAGCTTAGAATTACCTTCAACTCGTATGCTCTTGAATCAACAAGCAAAGCTAGTTCGCTTAACTGAAGACAAAGCATTTATTCAAGTTGCAGAAAACTGGGTGAGTATGGTTCAAAGCCGTACAAATATTCTTGAACAGGCAATCAACAAAGCTCTTGGAAGTCCAAGGCAGCTTGTCATTGAAACTCAAAGAGATCCCATTAAAGCCTCTCAACGGATTGAAGTTAAAGATTCACCAAATATTATCGAGAAACAAAAAAGCCTAGAATCATCTGACACCATCACAAAGAAGCTGGAATCAAACACATTGGCCAATTCATCACCACCAAAAAATGATTCCAAAGCAACTAAAGAAGAAGAAAAATCGGTTGATAGTCAAGCAAAAAATCTTGCTGATTTCTTTAATGGACAAGTTCTAGATGTAGAAATTTAAAAATATATCTTTATTATTTAAATTATACAATTCTAACCATGATGAGTTGTCTTTGCCCAGATAAGTTTTTTAGGAAATAAAGCCATACGAATAGTAACCCAAGGTATAACTACAAACCAATGAGAAAGGTAAAAAATTGCTAATAATATTGTCAAAGGTTGGGGAGAAGGTAAATCAGGTCCCTCACTAAATGATCTGCATCCACGCCAAAAGGCAAAGCCTGAAACACTAAAAGCAACTATTGAAAGAGGCCAATATGTTGGCATTGTTCTCGTAAACGCAGCAGTCATAAGATCTGCAAGAGATATAACTGGCAGAGCATATTGAAGAAGAAAAAAACAAGCGAGATCTAGCTTTTGTGACACACTTAATCGACTAGAAATTAAACTAGGCCAATAATCAAAAAATCTCTGCAAACCTCCTTCTGCCCACCTTTGTCTTTGTCGCCAAAGAGCATGAACTGTTTCAACAGCCTCTTCCTGAACAGGAGGGTTCCAAAGAATTCCTACTAAAGCATCTGCAAAAAGCAAACGAAAACTCAAATCCAAATCATCGGTTACCGTCTCTTCATTAAAACCACCACAATTTTCAATAACACTACGACGAATCAACTGTCCATTGCCTCTCAATTCGCCAACCCCACCTAGAGTCAAACGACCCTGCTGAATTACAGCATCCATAGCCATTTCCATCGCTTGCAAACGGGTCAATGAATTATGAGAAGCATTAATAACCGCTTTTCTCAATTGAACCGCAGAAAAACTACCCTCTTGGGCAAAAGTGACTAAGCGATACAAGGCATCTTCTTGTAATTGAGCATCTGCATCAAGTATTAAAAGCCAATCGCCTTTTAACTTGCTCAAGGCTTGATTCAGTGCACCAGATTTACCACCACCTTCATCTGGGGACCTGCTTATAACATTCAAATTATCAAAAGTTTGCGCTAATTCTTGCAACACAACCGCGGTACGATCTCGACTCCCATCATCAATTATCCAAGTAGAAAATCTTGCTTTGGGATATCGCAATGAATCTATTCTGGCAACTAAACGACCGATCACTGCTTCTTCATCTCTCGCAGCCACAAGAACATCGATATAAGGTAATTTTTGATCATCTAAAGATTGAATCTCAAAGTCTGGCTCAACGTGAAAAGATCTTTTTCCTCTAACAGGGTAAAGAACTGTTCTTAGGCCGTACCCACCTAGCAAGAAGGCAAGCGTTATGGCAGGCCAAAGACTAAGGCTAGATTCAATCCAATGAGGTAAAGCACCTGCCCAACCGCAAGCTATTACAAACAAAGCAGCCTTGCCTCGCCGGTACTCTCCATTTACAGCTACCGCAGCCATGGAAGGTCCCGAAGTGTCCGGACTCTAAGGGGCTTTAGGTAAGTCAGGCAAAGTTTTTTGGCTTGTACCAGGGTAGTAATGACTAAGAATCTCAAAAGTTTTCCAGCCTTGAGTTGCCAAATCAATAGCCCCGGCCTGGGAGAGCCCAGCTCCATGACCAAATCCCCCGCCAAAAAATTGCCAAATACCTGGTTTGATTTCCTTTACAACAAATAATGTGCTTGGCAACAATCGCAAAGTTCTACGAATTTCGTCACGTCTTAAAACTCTTCTTTGATTATCACTAGCAAGAATTTCTAAAGACAAAACTCTTCCACTCTCTCCACGTTCCATAACCTTCACGCCGACTGGAATCTGATCGGATCCTGAAAGTGAATTCAATGCTTTTTTGAGCTCTAGAGCTGTATAAGTTCGATTCCATCTAAAACGTGGGTGATTAGAACCATACGCTCCAATCTGTTGATCCAGTAAAGACTGAACTTTTGAATTATCTTCAAGAGGAAGACTAAAACGTTCCTTCCATTGCCTAGAACCATCTAACTGAGGTCTAAGGTATGGCAAAGGCTCGATAAACCACGCCTCACTAACAGAAGCCATGACACCTCCATTAGTGGCGTGATAGACAGCATGAATTGGCTGATTATTCCAAGCTAAATATTGTCCTGCAGTGGTCGCAATTGCATCTTTAACTCTTGCACTCACTTGACTGGGATTTTTATAAACCTGACATTGAGTATCACTACACAAATGATATCCATCAATAGCAAAGCGATGTGCATTAGCTAGGGCCCATGTACGAGCTAAAACAGCTTGAGATGAAAGTGCGGGGATAGGAGCATTGGGACCTATTTCGTAGGGGACTACTCCATGCAAATAGCGCTCAATTGGCACTTGTTCTATAAATGTCCAGGTTCCATAAGCATCTGATTTAAGCCAAAAAGGACCCAAATAAAGTCCCTGCTTCCAATACAATCCATCGGGAGACTCAATTTGTAAAGGACCAGTTAAAACATGATTTCCACTATCCCCATTTAAGACTGGTTTAACTTCAAAACTAATCGTCTCTTTATAAGGCAAAAAGTTCAACTCCACGGGGAGAGATATCCCTTGAGGAACCCACACTTCCCAGTCTCGAGGATGAGCCACCTCAGCTGGTATCCCTTTCTTACGTAAAGATTGAGCTAATCGAAAAGCAGACTCAAAGCTTGCAAAAGGCCCAGAAACTTGTCTAACAATTTTATGCTGACGTTTTAATAATATTTTTCGCCAAGAAATTGTTATTTCTGCAGCCTGATGAACCAAACCACTAGAGTCTTTGAGAATTAAAGGTTGACCTGCACTCTTTAAACGAAAATCATCAGGCTTATTGAACTGCTTGAAACCTTTACCCAAATAAGGCTGCAAACCAACTAAAAAAAATGATCGAGCCCCAAACTTCTGATTAGAAACACCCTCGATTGTTTGCAAATCTGAAGAAACTTTAGGAATAGTTTCTTGAGTAATAGGCTTAGTTGAACATCCCGTTGAGAGTACTAAAACACCCAAAAGATATGCTGACTGCACTGGCTTAAAAAAAGACATCCAAGTCATACGAAGAAAAAATGAGACTTAAAAATTTAAGAGACGCACCTTCCTAATCAAAAAATTGGACTTAGGTGACTTAAAGAAGTAGAGTTCGTATTTGTGCTTGCCGTAGGAAATGCCAAAGCTCAAGACCCGCAAAGCTGCTGCAAAGCGGTTCAAGGTAACTGGCACTGGAAAATTCATGCGTCGTCGCGCATTTCGCAATCACCTTCTTGATCACAAGAGTCCCAAGCTCAAAAGACATCTTGCAACTAAAGCAGTTGTGGATGATCGCGATGCGGAAAACGTTAGTCTCATGCTCCCCTACGCTTAAAAGCAAATAGCTTCACAACCCCATCAAATTACCTGATTCTCTCCTGATTGGTTTCTCACTATGGCACGTGTAAAGAGAGGCAATGTAGCCCGAAAACGTAGAAACAAAATACTTCGCCTAGCCCGCGGCTTTAAAGGAAGCAATGGGACTCTATTTCGGACAGCCAATCAAAGGGTGATGAAAGCCCTCTGCAATGCTTACCGTGATCGCAGACGACGTAAGAGAGACTTCAGGCGTCTTTGGATAGCACGAATCAATGCTGCTGCAAGATTAAATGGTCTTAGTTACAGCAAGTTTCTAGGAGGTCTGAAAAAGGCCGATATACAACTAAATCGCAAAATGCTCGCTCAACTTGCAGTGATGGACCCTAAAAGCTTTACCGCTGTTACAAGCTTAGTCAAAAATTAATAGCAAGCAAAGCCTCAATGCTCTCAAAATAAAAAACATGTTTTTATTTTTTTAAAGTTGATGGATTTATTCAAATTTTGAAAACTAATTGCTATATTTTTCATCAATTCAATAGGATAGTGATAAATTATTTCTATTCTTATTATGAATGAACGATTTTCTTCCTTAAGGAAGATTCTTCAAGATAGCGAGAAGCATTCTTAACCAATGGATCCTATTCTTCCTAAAGCTTATTTAATTGGCCTAATAGGTCTATTATTCTTAATTGCAATTTTAGTTGGGCGACAACTATTAAAAGTCAGAAACGACGAAGTTGAACTAATCAGACTTGAAAAAGGAGGAGCAGCTTCATCAAAAGAGGCCGCTGAACTATATGACCTTGCATCAGTACAATTACGCAAAAGACTATACCCACAAGCGACATCAACACTACGTAAAGCTATCAAGCAACTCAAGGATGAACCGAATGAAGCAAAAGCACTGATAGAAAATGCTCTTGGATTTTCCCTTGCAGCTCAAGAAGACTTTAAATCAGCAATTACTCACTATCGATCTGCTATAAAAGCAAAAGCTGATTATCCAGTAGCATTAAATAACCTTGCTTTTGCACAAGAACGTATTTCGCAATCTGATGAAGCGATAAGACTATATAAAGAAGTTTTATCTTTTGAACCAAAAAATAAAACTGCCCTAAGGCAATTGCAAAAACTTGAAAATCAAAAAAGCATCGATTCAAAAAAAGATGATAAATCTATTGGCTTCTAATATTAAAGTTAAGGATATTCAAAAAACTATCTTCATCAAATAACTTTCAAAATTTCTCATTTTTAATATTTAAAAATTGGTAAAAACCTACTGATCTATAAACCTTTTGTTGCCATCAGCTTTTAGTTTGCCTCAAATTGAAGATTCATTATTCATAGAAATACAATCAATAATGATAATCAATCAATTCTCGCCAAAATTGATTCACTGCTTCAAATAAAAGCATCAAGACGAAATTCTTCACAAAGTCTTACTTAAAGCAAAATGGACCCATCTGAATTCTGGCTAAAAATGGATAAGACTGATATCGACATGCATCTACAAGCTCCAAAAGGAAATGTCAAATACTTGCTCTCCTACAGGAGCATTCGCTAATAAAACAGCTAAGCATAATCAAAAGGGCATGTCATCAAAAAAGTGTTTCACGCTAGTTGAAACCAATTAGAACCAGCTCATCCCAAAATCAAACCTCTCCTTCCAAATATTGAAATGCACCAATGATGAAAACCAAAGACCAGCTCAAAATTGGCAAAAAAAATTTTACAAGCCGTCTATTCACCGGAACAGGTAAGTACAAAAGTCTTGATGTCATGCAAAGAAGCTTGGTTCTCTCAGGCAGTGAGATGGTCACTGTTGCAGTAAGGAGGGTACAAGCGCTTGAAAAGGGACACGAAGGACTCTTGGAGGCTATTCCTTGGCAGAATATTTGGATGCTCCCTAATACCGCTGGGTGCTCAAATGCAGAAGAAGCTATTCGAATTGCAAAACTTGGTAGAGAACTTGCAAAAATTGCAGGTCAAGAAGAAAACAATTTCATCAAGTTAGAAGTTATCCCAGACAAGATTCATTTGTTGCCTGATCCGATAGGCACCCTAGAAGCTGCTGAAAAATTAGTACAAGAGAATTTCACCGTTCTCCCTTATATAAATGCCGATCCAATCCTTGCAAAGCGACTAGAAGAAGTGGGCTGTGCAACTGTGATGCCACTTGGATCACCAATTGGATCAGCTCAAGGCATACAAAATGAAGCAAATATTGGCCTAATCATCGAAAATGCCAATATCCCAGTTGTTGTTGACGCAGGTATTGGAGTACCTAGCGAAGCGGCACATGCAATGGAAATGGGGGCGGATGCAGTTTTAGTAAATAGCGCTATAGCCATGGCTAATGATCCTCCTTGCATGGCTCAAGCCATGTCTAAGGCGGTTCAGGCTGGCAGAGAGAGCTTTCTTGCCGGAAGGCTGCCTCAACGTATTCAAGGAGAAGCTAGCTCTCCTGAGACGGGATTGATATCGAGCAAAAACCAAATAATCAGTAAAAGAACGTAACGGAATGATTCATCAAGGCAATTCTTTCAATAATGTCCGCCGAGAGATTGAAATTCTATGTCCGTTACAGAAGAATCAGGCGGACGCCTTAATGCCTTTGCAAAAGAACCCAAAATTGAAGTACTTAGCAAAGAAGCTAGTTCTAGCAGCCTTTTTCAGCTATTAATTTTCGCGGGAGTTATGCTTTTAGCAGCTTTAATTACTTACGCAATTTGGTTTAGCTGAAAAGCCTGTAGTAGCTTGATTAAATTGAGCGGGTAGCTCTGTTTCCTGGAGTTTGGGTTGAAAGTTCTAGTTCTTGGTGGTGACGGCTTCTGCGGATGGCCGTGTGCAGTGAACTTGGCCGACCAAGGTCACGATGTCTTAATCGTGGACAATTTGAGTCGACGAAAAATAGATATTGATTTGGAGGTGGAGTCTCTGACCCCAATCTCCAATATCGAAGCCCGCCTCAAAGCATGGGAAGAAATAGGCGGCAAACCCATGCGCTTTGAGCGACTCGACATTGCAAAGGAATACGAAAGGCTGTTGGAACTACTAAAAGTTGAACAGCCAAATTCAATTGTTCATTTTGCGGAGCAAAGAGCTGCCCCCTACTCCATGAAAAGTAGCGCTACTAAACGCTACACAGTTGATAACAATGTGAACGGAACACATAATCTCTTGGCCGCAATTGTAGAAAGCGGGCTAGATATTCACATTGTTCATCTAGGTACAATGGGTGTTTATGGCTATGGTTCCCATCGAGGTGCAACAATTCCAGAAGGATATTTAAAAGTAGAAGTTCCTCAGCCCGATGGGACCCGTTTTGAAGAAGAAATTCTTCACCCTGCGAGTCCAGGAAGCGTTTATCACATGACTAAAACGCTAGACCAATTATTATTTCTTTATTACAACAAAAACGACAACGTTAAGATCACTGACCTTCACCAAGGCATCGTTTGGGGTACCAATACAGTTGCAACTAATAGAGATCCACGACTAACTAATCGCTTTGATTATGACGGAGACTATGGAACCGTTCTTAATAGATTTTTAATGCAAGCAGCAATAGGATATCCATTAACTGTGCATGGAACAGGAGGACAAACTCGTGCATTTATCCACATACAAGATTCAGTCAAATGTGTACAACTTGCCCTTGAAAATCCACCCACAAATGGTGAGCGAGTCAAAATCTTTAACCAAATGACTGAAAGTCATCAAGTTGGTGAATTAGCGAAAAAAGTTGCTGCTCTGACTGGTGCCAAATTGAACTATTTACCAAATCCAAGAAATGAGGCGGTAGAAAATGACTTAATAGTTGATAACCGTTGTTTCATAGAGCTTGGACTGAAACCAACAACCTTAGATGACGGTCTTCTAACGGAAGTCGTCGATGTTGCCAGACGTTGGTCAGATCGATGCGACAGAGATCGAATACCATGCATATCAGCCTGGACATCGACCCAAGCAAAAGCAATTAAAAGCTCCTCGTAATGAGCCACTTACTCCATCGATAAAACAGTGAAAATTGCCTTTTTCACCGAAACTTTCCTTCCTAAAGTTGATGGAATAGTCACCCGCCTCACCAAGACAGTTCAACATCTTGTCGCAGCAGGTGATGAAGTAACGGTTTTCTGTCCAGAAGGATGTCCTAGTGAATTCATGGGTGCAAAAGTTGTTGGAGTTCCAGCAATGCCCTTACCCCTATATCCCGAACTGAAACTTGGACTCCCAGGGCCAGCCGTCTCTGATGCTCTAGAAGGTTTTCAACCTGACTTAGTACATGTTGTCAATCCAGCTGTTCTCGGCTTAGGCGGAATATGGTTAGCCAAAACAAACAATATTCCTCTTATCGCTAGCTATCACACACATCTGCCTAAATATCTTGAACACTATGGTATGGGAATGTTGGAGCCTCTGTTATGGGAGTTATTAAAAGCTGCTCACAATCAGGCGGTATTAAATCTATGTACCTCCACAGCAATGGTTAAAGAACTCAGCGATAAAGGAATTCAACATACAGCCTTATGGCAACGTGGTGTAGATACCGAAATCTTCAGACCTGAATTGCGCAGCGATCAAATGAGACAACGTCTCCTCGGTAACTTCAGTGACGAAGGTCCTCTGTTGATTTACGTGGGCAGACTATCGGCTGAAAAGCAAATAGAGAGGATTAAACCGGTATTAGATGCTTTACCCCAAGCTCGCCTTGCTCTAGTTGGAGACGGCCCTCATCGGCAACAGCTAGAAAAAACCTTTGAGAACACAGCAACTAATTTTGTTGGATATCTCTCAGGAGAAGAACTTGCAAGTGCGTACGCATCCGGAGATGCCTTTTTATTCCCATCAAGCACAGAAACACTCGGTTTAGTTTTACTAGAAGCTATGGCAGCGGGATGTCCCGTGATTGGGGCCAACCGAGGAGGCATTCCGGACATCATTAGTGACGGAGAAAATGGCTGTCTCTTTGACCCAGATGGAGTCAATCAAGGCTCAGACAGTCTAATTAATGCAACCAAAAGACTGCTCCAAAATGATCTAGAACACCAATCGATGCGAAATGCAGCTAGAAAAGAAGCGGAGCAATGGGGATGGGCAGGTGCTACTGCTCAATTAAGGGAATATTACAAACAAGTTTTAAAAGCTGAATCACTCAAGATTGCAGCATAAAAGTCAAGCTGCTTGCGGTGGAGGGTTTGGAGAATCAACTGGCTGTAGGGGTAAAACCAAAGTGGCCCATCTTTCTGGCCTTGCTGGCCTTTGTTTCCTTGGCTTTCTAATTCCAAAAGGGACACGAACAACGTTAGTTCCATCTATTGATAAGGACTTTCCACTATTCATGAAGGTCTGAAGATCTTCAGACAAAGATGGCAAAAACAACTGCTCTTTTTTCTTCCCACCCTTTGGCAAAGAGATGTGCTTAATCATGCTGTCCCCCCAATAAATAGGACTGCTGCGGTAAAGGATAGTGAAAAAAATCCAAAAAGCAGCAAAATCAAACCAATAAATTTGGTTTTCGGTGAAAATTTAACTCTTTAAGGACTAATAAGCCAGAGGGAGCAATCACTCAGTTGTCCAGCCAATCTTCTAGGGGAGCGCAACTACAGACCAAATTCCTATCTCCAAAAGCATTATCAATTCGAGAAACAGCAGGCCAGTACTTATTTTGACGCAAATTAGGCAATGGAAACGCGGCTTGCGTTCGAGAATATGATCTTTCCCAATTATCTGCTGTTACGGTGCTCAAAGTATGTGGTGCTTGTTTCAAAGGATTGTCTTTGAGATCACTACGGTTCAATTCAATCGCCTCGATCTCCTGTCGTATAGAAATCATTGCATCGCAAAAACGATCCAATTCTCCAAGGCTTTCGCTCTCAGTAGGCTCAACCATCAAAGTTCCTGCGACTGGCCAACTAACCGTTGGGGCATGAAATCCATAATCCATCAATCGTTTCGCAATATCCTCAACATCAATGCCTGCTTTTCGCTTCATGGAGCGAAGATCCAAAATGCACTCATGACCAACTAGACCATTCAAACCTTTAAAAAGAACTGGATAAAAAGGATTTAATCGATGTGCAATGTAATTTGCAGACAACATTGCAATGGAACTGGCTTGACGCAAGCCTTCCACTCCCATCATTCGCAAATACATCCAACTAATAGGCAAAATTCCTGCACTCCCGAATGGAGCCGCTGATACTGGGCCAATTGCCTGATTACCTCCACAATGAGATAAAGGGTGTCCAGGTAAAAACGGACACAAATGGGAAGCAACGGCGACTGGGCCAATACCAGGTCCACCACCACCATGAGGGATGCAAAAGGTTTTATGGAGATTTAAATGACAAACATCCGCACCATATTTCCCAGGCCGGCACAAACCAACCTGCGCATTGAGATTTGCACCATCTAAATAAACCTGCCCACCATGATTATGAACAATCTCACAAGCATCACGAACTTTAGACTCAAATACACCATGCGTTGATGGATAAGTAATCATCAACGCAGCCAATCTTGATGAATATTCAACTGCCTTTTTCTCTAAATCGTTCAGATCAACATTGCCTTCTAAATCACACTGAATCGCGACAACCTTAAAGCCAGCCATAACAGCACTAGCCGGATTGGTTCCATGGGCACTAGTAGGAATTAAACAAACATTTCTATCCATCTCACCTCTATATTTATGCCATGCACGAATAATCAGAAGACCTGCAAATTCTCCTTGAGAACCTGCATTTGGCTGCAAGGAAACACCTGCGAACCCTGTCAAAAAAGCCAACCAAGTCTCCAAGTCAGAAACTAACTTTTGATAGCCAAGTGACTGTTGTTGCGGTACAAAAGGATGGAGAGATGAAAATTGCTTCCAGCTAATTGGCAATAGTTCAGCAGAAGCATTTAATTTCATCGTGCAGCTTCCCAAAGGAATCATTCCATTAACTAAAGTAAAGTCTTTAGTTGATAGTCGCTTCATATATCTAATCAGTTCTGTTTCACTTTGATGACCATGAAAGACACCTTGCTGCAACCAAGGCTTCTTCCTCAATGGAATTCCTGGAAATAAAGACTCAAGCTTAGAATCAAAAGCGGGCAATTTCTGGTATGATTGTTCAATAGATTTGGCTAGAATTTCATGAATTTTATCGAATTCATTTTCCGTTGTTAATTCATCAAATGCAATACCAAATCCAGTCGCATCTTCTACCGAACTGCCAATAGGTAAAACACGGAAATTAAAACCTTTTAAAGCAGCTAATTTATGAACTTTCGTCGCATTATCACAAAGAACTTCCACAGTATCGAAACAAACTTTGGCTGATAACTTATACCCAAGTTGAACTAAGCATTGCTCAAGTTTTGCACGGAAATAAATAACCCTATGAGCTATTTGTTTTAGTCCATGAGGACCATGATAAACAGCATAAAAAGAAGAAATAACAGCCAATAAAACTTGAGCAGTACAAATATTGCTAGTCGCCTTATCTCTACGAATATGCTGTTCTCTAGTTTGTAATGCCAGTCTCAAAGCCGTATTGCCCTCAGCATCAACAGACTGACCAACTATTCGACCTGGCATCTGACGCTTAAAAGCCTCTCTGGTTGCGAAGAAAGCTGCATGAGGCCCTCCAAATCCCATTGGCACGCCAAATCTTTGCATGCTCCCAATTGCTATATCAACGCTCAACTCACCCACTGGAGCCAGGAGAACTTGCGCCAATGGATCAATTGCTGTTGTAACTAAAGCACCAACTGCATGTGACTTCAAAATACAATTAGAAGGATCCCAAAGCTTTCCTGAACTCCCGGGTAATTGCAGCAGAACTCCAAAAACCTCATCATCAAATTGAAAAGTATTAGGAGCTTCTACCTCAACACAAATTCCAAGAGGTTCTGCACGAGTCTGCAAAACAGAAAGAGTTTGAGGCAAAACATCTTCATCAACCAAAAAGCGAGTCGCGTGGGGCTTCTTTACAACAGAAAAAGAAAGAGCCATTGCTTCAGCGGCAGCAGTAGCCTCATCTAGCAATGATGCATTCGCGATTGGTAAACCAGTCAACTCACTAATCAGAGTTTGAAAGTTAAATAAAGCTTCCAGTCTGCCCTGAGATATTTCTGCCTGATAAGGAGTGTATGCGGTGTACCAAGCAGGGTCTTCAAGGATATTGCGTTGAATAACTGCAGGGGTTTCTGTACCGTAATAACCCAATCCAATCAAAGAACGCCTAAGAAGATTCTCGTTTCCAATCGAATGGAGATTTTCCAGAGCCTCAGATTCGGAACATTCCTCTAGAAGCGAATCCATTGGCGGAAACGGATCAAGAATATCTGGCGGCACAACAGAAGCAATAAAGTCCTGAAGATCTGAATAGCCTAGAACTTTCAAAAGATAATCTTGATCTTTAGAACTGAGACCGATATGCCGGCTCAGAAACTTAGAGGAGTTACTGCTTGATACCCCCTTAAGCTTGTTCTCAAGCACAGCAAAAAATCAAAACTTGCGTGCCCAGATTAGAAAATCGTTGGCCCACTTGGAAGCAATAGCATTGATCTAGTGATTTAAGTCGCGGCAACTTTGCTGGAATAGGTCTCAGAATCCATAAGATCATTCAATTGAGAAGCATCATTGGGTTTAACACGCAAAAGCCAACCCCCCTCATGAGGATTATTTTGAAGTGCTTCAGGACTAGCAAGGACTGATTCATTCCTTTCAACTACCTCACCAGTTAGAGGTGAAAACATATCTTCTACGGCCTTCACTGATTCCACTGAGCCAAAACTACTCCCTCTCGTCAGCGCAGTTCCCACCTCTGGGAGATCAACAAAAACTATGTCTCCCAACTGATCTACCGCAAAAGCACTGATACCAATTCGTACGCAATCATCTTCCAGAACAGCATATTCATGGCTATCAGCAAAGCGAAAGTTGGCAGGAAAATTGAAGTCCATCTCAGTGGGCTAAGCAAAGCTCAGCCAATTAATGACATTGGAATAGCTTTTATTTTAACTAATTCACAAAGGGCTCTTGCAAGTGCCAATTTGATATGTGCATGATGTGAGCCGCCTTGTACATAAAGGTTAAAAGGTGGTCTTAAAGGAGCATCCGCAGAAAACTCACTAGTACTACCTTCAATAAAAGTCCCTCCTGCCATGATCAGCTGACTCTCATACCCAGGCGTTGCAGCCGGAAGAGGGTCAAGATAAGAACCGACCGGAGATGAACACTGAAAAGCCCTGCAAACTGCTTGCAAAGACTCAGGAGTACCTAATCGAATGGCCTGAATAAGATCACTACGAGACTGACCTGATAAAGGCTGCACATCAAAACCAAATGCCTCAAATAGCCCTGCTACAAGGTCAGCACCAATCAGTGCCTCAGACACCATTTGAGGAGACAAAAATAATCCCTGTAAAATAACTCTATTCAAATGAAAACTGATACCACTTTCAATCCCTAAACCAGGTGAGGTGAGGCGACAACATGCCTTCTGAACGAGATCCTTTCGACCAGCTACATAACCACCAGTAGGAACAATAGTGCCGCCTAGGTTTTTAATTAAAGATCCAGCAACCAAATCTGCACCTACCTCACAAGGTTCCTTTCTTTCGACAAGCTCTCCATAGCAATTATCTACAAAACAAACGCAATCTGGTTGTCTCTGATGGATATGAGAACAAAGGTGTTCAATAATATTTATTGATAACGACGGTCTCCAAGAATATCCACAACTGCGCTGAATAAATATCATTCGGACTGGGGATTCAAGGGCTTTGTCCAAAGCGACAAAATCCAAGTCTCCTTTCTCCCCAAGAGATAACTCTTCATATACAACTCCAAATTCCTTTAATGAACCCTGGTCTGATCCCCGCAACCCTATGACTTCTTCGAGTGTGTCATAAGGACGTCCAGTCACCGATACAAGACGATCTCTTGGACGCAACACTCCAAATAAACAAGAAGCTATTGCATGAGTTCCACTAACAAATTGAAGTCTCGCTGCTGCACTGGGAGCACCCAGCACCCTTGCAAAAACCCTATCTATCACTTCCCTACCCAAATCGCTCTGCCCAGAACCAGTTGCTGAAGCAAAGTGCTGAGGACCTACTTTCTCCTTAGCAAAAGCATCTAATACCTTTTGAAGGTTATGCGTCACTGAGTTGATTCTATTATTCCTTAATGACGTCTGCCGATCAGCAATCAAGGCAACTTGCTTCTTTGCCCAGGCCTCTACCAGTGCTTCATTTCTGTCACCTAAATAGGCTTGATTCACAAGAGAAACAGGATGAGGTTTACAGTTCCTTTAGATTCTTAGGCCTACTGCCTCATTCGCCCACTATTCTATTCGCTTCTGTTGGCAACCTTAAGAAGCGATATTCATCTACTCAAGGGAGATCATCTTGGTTTCGACTGTTCCACCAAATTCTTCGACCTCTCGTGAACTGCGTCTAAGAGCAGGAATTATTGCTCGTAGAGAGCCTCTACCTCCAAGCCAGAGAAAATTGAGATGGGGCACAACCAGTTTCATGCTGATTATGCATGTAGCAGCAACCTTTGCGCTACTCCCAAGATTCTGGAGCTGGGAAGGCCTTTGTGCCTTTGGGATTCTCTATTGGGTCACTGTTCTTGGAGTCACACTTGGCCTTCATAGACTTGTGGCTCATCGAAGTTTTGTTGCACCTCGCTGGGTAGAAAAACTATTTGTAATTATGGGAACCTTGGCCTGCCAGAGCGGGCCCATCGAATGGGTTTCCTTGCATCGACACCATCACCAATTCTCAGATCAAGCAAACGATCATCACGACGCAGGGAGAGGCTTTTGGTGGAGTCACAGTGAATGGATGCTTCATGAAATTCCGGCTCTAGAGAAGAGCCAGCATCTTGCTGGAGATTTGTATAAAGATCCCTTCTTCAGGTGGCTTGATCACTGGTTCCTTTTACTACAAATACCAATCTTTTTGGTTCTTTACTGGTATGGAGAAACCGCACAAATTAATGGTGGCGGATTAGGTCTAGTTTTATGGGGTATTCCCCTAAGATTAGTTGTTGTTTATCATGTCACCTGGCTAGTTAATTCCGCAACACATACTTTTGGCTATAGAAATTTCAACTCTCCAGACTTATCAAGAAATTGCTGGTGGGTTGCTGCTTTATCTTTCGGGGAAGGCTGGCATAACAATCATCATGCATACCCCCATAGTGCAAGACATGGTCTGAGATGGTTTGAGTTTGATATAACTTGGCAACATATCCGCCTCTTAAGACGTTTAGGACTTGCCAGACAAATCCGTCAAGCTAAGTATACCCAGTAAATATTCCTAGCTTTTGATATCTAAACCAAATGCGTGACACCGCAACTGTTGAATAAATCCCTTTATTCCGTTATCGGAAGAGCCACCTAAAGCTATATAAGTTGCATACAAATCAAACAATTCACTATCTAATTCTTCAGCTGTGTAATCACTTAAACCAGACATTACTTTTGCAAATCGCTCTTGCCGAAAAGTTTTCTTAATTGGATAGGCAGCCATTACTTCTTTCCTACATTTTCTCCAACTTTGCCCTTTACAAAAGCAATCTCCAATTGCAACACTTAACGCTTCCGCTTCATGATCCTCAATAAACCAATCAAAAGACAACGGCAAAGGGATTAAACCTAAAAAAATCTCCAACAGTTCTCCTGCTCTTAAAGGTTGTCCCTGATCATCTAACAAAGGGATAGAAGAATCCGACAGCACTTTTAATAATTGGGGATGCACTTTTTCCAAGTGCTCGGAAATGGAATCTATTCCTAGATATAAAACACCATTCACTTGAGCAAGAGCAAGAAAAACTTCTGGGCCTGGAGATATAAGCTTCCCATTACGCAGATTGGAGATTTGGGAACTATGCAACCTTCCCAGCTCGAGAGCATCCGCAAGAGCAGGAAGAACCTTATGCGACCATCCATTTCGTTCATGCCAAATGCGAATTAAATGGGCCATAGCCCTCCGCCCATTGGACAATCTGTCGCGGAATCCCAACTCAAGTGGGTCAGGGTAGTGATCAGATAAAGCCACTGATACGAATCCTGATCATTTATTGTAGAAGCTAGTTCGGCAATGACTCATGGAGTCAAAGATAAGTATTGCTCCTGCGACGCCAATTAGGCCTATTCCCTCAAAAAAAGCACTGAAATATTCTCAGAAGCTTCAAGCTCCCTTCAAGAAACAATCTCAATACAAGAAAAAAACGCGAAAAAGATTGGGCACTATGGCATTCATGGGTGTCATACACGTTCTCAGTCTTTTCGCTCTCTTGCCAAAGTTTTGGAGCTGGCAAGGCATCATTAGCTTTTTTATGCTCTATTGGATAACGGCATGTCTAGGGGTCACACTTGGTTATCACAGGCTTTTATCTCATCGTTCTTTTCAAGTACCTAAATGGCTAGAGCGTTGTTTCGCAACTTGTGGAGCATTAAGCTGCCAACACGGGCCAATTGATTGGGTAGGGCTACATAGACACCACCATATTTTTTCTGATACAGAGGCAGATCATCACAACAGTTTGAAAGGATTTTGGTGGAGTCACATGGGTTGGATGTTTAAACCTATACCTGCTATGGGTGCTGTGCCTCGTCTTAGCAGTGACCTCACTAGAGATCCCTACTACAGGTGGCTCAATCAAAATTTTCTCATTCTGCAAATTCCCCTTGGGTTACTACTTTTTTGGATTGGGAGTATTACCAATGGTGGGGGATGGGCTTTAGTGCTTTGGGGAATACCTCTGAGATTAGTAGTTGTCTATCACGTGACCTGGCTAGTAAATTCAGCCACTCATTGCTGGGGAGAAATTAACTTCAATAGTGGAGATTCTTCTCGCAATAATGCATGGGTGGCAGCGCTTACCTTCGGAGAAGGCTGGCATAACAATCACCATGCATACCCAAATTCAGCACTACAAGGACTTCAAAAAGGACAGATTGACCTCACCTGGGAACATATTCGCTTTCTAAGTAAAATTGGACTAGCTACAAAGATAAGGCTACCCGCAACGTACTAGGGTTATCTATATATACACTTATATCCATTCCTAAAGAAGACTATGGCTAAGCGCGTACAAGTTGTTCTCAACGAGGACGTCCTTAGCCTCGGGAAAGATGGAGATCTAGTTGAAGTAGCGCCTGGTTATGCCAGAAACTTCCTACTGCCTTCTGGCAAAGCACTTCCAGTCACCCCTGCTGTTCTTAAACAAGTTCAACACCGCCGCTCAAAACAAGCTGAACAAGAAGCCGCCCTAAAACAATCAGCACTTGACTTCCAAACTGCTCTTGTAACTATTGGACGTTTCACTGTCAAAAAACAAGTGGGCGAAGACGGGGTTCTATTTGGGACTGTCACAAATGGCGATGTGGCAGAGGTTATTCAAGAAGCAACAAAAAAAGAAATAGACCGTCGTGACATCTCAGTTCCTGAAATACATGGCACAGGAAAATACAAAGTTCAAGTCAAACTACATAGTGAAGTGACTGCTGAAATCAACCTCGAAGTTGCGAGTTATTAAGTCTTAAAGAACTAGCGTGGGGAGTAAGCAATCCCCTCAAAGAAACCCTTCACACTGCCCCTTATATATGGCGAGTGTCCCAATTCCAAATAATCAAGATACTTCCAAACAAGTATCTAAAGCAAAGCAAGCACCTGGTTCTGCGCAAGAACCTAATTTCGAGGCTCTGCCAGATTCGATTCCCCCACAAAACCTAGAAGCCGAAGAAGCTGTTCTAGGAGGAATTCTATTAGATCCAGATGCAATAAGTAGAGTGGCTGACTTACTAGAGCCTGAAGCCTTTTACCTAAATGCACATCGAGAAATTTATCGAACAGCCTTAATGCTGCATAGCCAAGGAAAACCCACTGACTTGACTGCTATGAGTGCTTGGTTAGCTGATACGGGATCCTTAGAAAAAATAGGAGGAAGTAATCGATTAATAGAACTAGTAGAGCGAATCTCCTCAACAGCATCTATTGAACAGGTGGCTCGACTAATAATGGACAAATTTCTGCGTCGTCAACTAATCCGTTCAGGCAATGAAGTGATCCAACTCGGCTTTAATCAAGGATTAGGAATGGATGAAGTACTAGATAAAGCTGAACAAAAAATCTTCGCTATCAGTCAAGAACAACCTTCAAAAGGCCTAACTCCTACTGCGGAAATTCTCACAAGCACTTTTAACGAAATAGAAAGCCGTTCTTTAGGAACATCGGTTGCGGGGATCCCAGTAAATTTCTATGACCTCGATGCAATGACTCAAGGTCTCCAACGCAGTGACTTAATCATCGTTGCAGGAAGACCAGCAATGGGAAAAACCTCCATTGTCCTCAACCTTGCCAAAAATGTCGCGCAACTTCATGGCCTTCCTGTTTGCATTTTCAGTCTTGAAATGAGCAAAGAGCAATTAACTTATCGTCTCCTCTCGATGGAAGTAGGCATTGAAAGTGGAAGGCTAAGAACAGGACGCCTTCAACAAGATGAATGGCCACTCCTAGGGCAAGGTATTAATACTCTTGGTCAACTTCCTATTTATATAGATGACAAACCCAATTTAAGTGTGCTTGAAATGCGTTCTCTTTGCAGAAGATTAATTGCTGAACAAGGTAAAGAACTAGGTCTCGTCGTTATTGACTATCTACAACTTATGGAAGGATCCACACCAGACAATCGTGTTCAAGAACTCTCACGCATTACCCGAGGACTCAAAGGAATGGCAAGAGAGATGAAAGTGCCAGTAATTGCGCTATCACAATTAAGTCGAGGCGTGGAATCACGAACAAATAAAAGGCCAATGCTGAGTGACCTCCGTGAATCTGGCTCAATTGAACAAGATGCGGATCTTGTGTTAATGATCTATCGAGATGAGTATTACAACCCTGAAACACCTGATAGAGGCATAACAGAGCTAATTCTGACCAAGCACAGAAATGGGCCAGTTGGAACAGTCAAACTCCTCTTCGAACCTCAGTTCACTAGATTCCGAAATCTAGCTGCCTAGAGCAGGCAACATCCACCCATGCTTGCCAAGAATGCATAAATGAAGCTCATGGACAATTCAAACGAAACTTTTGATGTAATCGTTGTAGGAGGAGGACATGCAGGATGTGAGGCGGCTATTACTACGGCTCGATTAGGCCTAAAGACCGCATTATTCACTCTCAACCTTGACCGCATTGCCTGGCAACCTTGCAATCCTGCAATTGGCGGTCCTGCGAAAAGTCAATTAGTCCACGAAGTTGATGCAATGGGAGGAGTAATTGGAAAATTAGCAGATGCAACAGCACTACAAAAAAGAGTTCTCAATTCGAGTCGTGGACCAGCCGTCTGGGCTCTGAGAGCTCAAACAGACAAGCGTCAATATGCTCGAGAAATGCTGAAAATTTTACAGAACACGCCCAATTTAGCTTTACGTGAGGCAATGGTCATTGGGCTAGAAGTCGACAATCTAGATAACACAAACCACCAGCAAATCGAAGGCAGGAGCAAACGTATTAAAGGAATCAAAACCTATTTCGGTAGTGTATATAATGCAAAGTCAGTCATATTGACTACTGGTACATTCCTTGGCGGGAAGATTTGGGTAGGCAACAAATCTATGCCTGCAGGAAGAGCAGGAGAACAATCAGCAGAAGGCCTGACAGAAGCGTTGCAAAAACTAGGGTTTGAAACAGATCGGCTCAAAACTGGAACACCTGCAAGAGTAGACAGAAGAAGTATTCGACTTGATCAACTAGAAGAACAAGCTAGCGATGCAGCAGATCGATTTTTCTCTTTTGATCCAAATGCTTGGTTTAGTGGTGAACAAATGAGTTGCCATATCACACGTACAACACAAGCCACTCATCAACTAATCAAAGACAATCTTCAACATACCCCAATCTATGGTGGTTATATCGATAGCAAAGGACCTCGCTATTGTCCTTCCATTGAAGACAAAATTGTAAGATTTGCAGATAAAGACTCTCATCAAATTTTTCTAGAGCCTGAAGGGAGAGACACACCTGAAATCTATGTACAAGGTTTTTCTACTGGCCTGCCAGAGAGGCTTCAACTAGAACTGCTAAGAACATTGCCCGGACTTGAAGACTGTGTAATGCTTCGACCTGCTTATGCCGTGGAATATAGTTATCTTCCAGCCACTCAACTCTTGGCTTCTTTAGAAACAAAAAAAATTAAAGGTCTTTTTAGCGCTGGGCAACTTAATGGCACCACAGGATATGAAGAAGCGGCAGCTCAAGGCTTAGTAGCAGGTATAAATGCAGCTCAAGGCGTAGTTGATAAAGAACCAATTCACTTCCCGCGCGAAGATAGTTACATCGGCACTATGATTGATGATCTCATACACAAAGATCTAAGAGAGCCATATCGCGTTCTTACCAGTAGAAGTGAGTATCGTCTTCTCCTCAGAGGCGATAATGCTGATCGTCGCCTCACACCATTAGGCTATAGATTAGGGATAATTGACAAACGTCGATGGGAATTGTTTGAAGCCAAGCAAAATGCTTTAGACAAAGAGAAAAAAAGACTCGAAACTCAAAGGATTAAGGCAAGTGATTCAAGAGCATCATTGATCGAAAAAGACACTGGTGCGCCCATAAATGGTTCAATAACGCTTGCTGATCTACTCCGACGCCCAGGTGTTCATATGACTGATTTAGATAAATATGGTTTATTAGACCGAAACCTTTCGTTGCCTGTACAAGAAGGAGCAGAAATTGATATCAAATATAGCGGCTATTTAAAACGACAACAAGAGCAAATCAACCAAATCAAAAAACAAACAAAACGACTACTTCCTCAAAACCTAGATTACCATTCCATTACAACGATTTCACAAGAAGCTCGTGAAAAATTGACTGCAAGCCGCCCAAGCAATCTAGGACAAGCTTGTGACTTACCAGGAGTAAGTAAAGCCGATTTATCAGCCTTACTAGTTTGGCTAAAACTCCATGGCAAAGAATTGCACGCAGCATCTCATCACAAAGGATAGGTATTAGTCGATGGCAAAAATATCAGCTCATTCTGGGAGGTGAATTCTGAATAAATCACTACTAATCTCACCAAAAGCTATCTGGGAGGCTGCTCCAGATCCAGTGATTTCTGGAGAAGGATCTCAAAGACTGCCTGGAGCATGGCAATTAATGCTGCTTGGAGATGGCAGCCCTACTCGTCATCTTCGTCTCCTAACAGGACATGACGTACAAGTAAAACTAATTGCAATGGAATTGGAGACTATGGCCAGCCACAAAGCTCCAAAAGAAGTACAAGAACTCAAACCCCCACTTCTTAGACGCCAAGTTTGGCTAACTTGCAACTCGCTAACCCTGGCTTGGGCAGAAAGCTGGTGGAATCAGGCAGAAGCTAAATTACACTTGAAAAATCAAGAACAACCAATATGGACGAGCCTTACACAAGGTCGCTCAGAACTCTTTCGTGAAGTTGATGGACTTGCGTTAGTACAAGCTGACTGGCTCGAATCAGAGTTTAATTGCGAAGGTCCTTTCTGGAGCAGGCATTATCGCTTTTTTAGGCAAGAAAGAGAATTAACTGTCATCCGTGAAGTGTTTAGCCCAACACTTGAGAAATGGCTGGGTCCAACACAACGCCATGGCATCTTCAACTAATTACTGCAATTTGGTTGAGAAAGTTTAACTTCCTATGCTGCCTTAAAGCCAAAAGGCAGAACTCAATACAGCTTAATTCCTCAAACCAAACCGCTAAACAATAATCCTTAAATATCAATAATACAAATGCGAAGTTCTTATATTAATACGAAATAATAGTGCACTATTGTCACTCAAAAATCAAAAGGATTCAGAAATGATAACTACCCTGCCGGATTATTTGAAACTGCCCATATAAATAGTGATAAATTTGCTATCACCGCTATACCTACTGAGGAGATTTTATTCATCGGAAAACAAAATAACTATTCCAATGCAGCTAATAAAATGGCAATTTGACAAGTTACTGTCTTAAAATCCAAACAAAACTGAAAAGTTTCGGATGTCGATATTAAACAAGAATTTGCAAACTAAATTCTTACGGTTTTTCGATTCTCAAGGTGTCCATTGCTTAATTTAAAAATTTGCTACTAGCGTCTCCTACTAGAACGAGGCAAAGGACGACGAGTTAATGGAATGGGACCTGAATCATTAGCAGGCAAAGATTCTGCATCCGTCGGTTGGGTTTGATCACGACGCTTCCATCTCTCTATGCGAAACGCGGATTCATCAGGCCATTCATCTCTACCCTCATTCCCCTCTGGACTTGAATCAACAGACGTTCTGAGGCTGGAGCTTACTCTTTTTGAAATAGCATCTAATGGTCGTTTTTTTCCGGACGATGAGGGTGAACTTTGTGACCTGCTTTCCCATGGCTCAAACCATCCATCCTCATCTTCAAGAAACCAATCAAGCTTATCGCCCACCCATCGACCAACTTTATCCAATCCAGACCTTGACAAACCGCTTGAAGAGATCCGACGAGCCCCTGGACGGCCTCCTGCGACACCGTCAACAACCTGCCGTCCGGTTTCTATCCATTTATCAACACGGCGATCAAAAGGCTCTCTAGAGCCTGGCTGTCTTGGCCGCCTTGACCTACTTGATTCCATAAAAAAATTGTCAAGGCCGCTATCGCCTCGGAAAGATTCTCTTTGCAAACCTAATGAACTGAAAAGAAAACCCCATAACTCCCACACAAAAAAAAACAAGCTCAAATCAGTTCAAATCAAATGTCCTTCAAAACAGGTTCATACTTCAAAAGAAATCTTGAATCCCATTGGCCATCAGAAAACTTCTCGCAACATTGCCTACATGCGGCACCATTTACAAGTCGACGATAAGGCAATCGAACGCCACAAGATAAGCAAACAGCCCACCACTTAGGCAGTGCTACTGGAACAGGGAATTGATGATGCACAGTCACTTGAAATCTATTTTGAGCAGAATTAATCTCATGCATCCTTTGTTGAAAATTTGCTCCATGACCTTCCTTAACATTCAAAACCAAATCAATCCACGCATGGATCATTTCATGGCAAAGGGTGCTCTCAATTGCTGTAGAAGGCAAAGACTCCAATAAAGGTCTAGATAAAACAATTTCTGCTTTAAGAAATTTAGTCAAGCTTCTATAACTACGATACAAGCCAGCAGTTTTTTTTAACCGACCATCACTCCATCGCACAGCAACTTTTGGATGGGACCCAAAAGTTAAAGACTTATCAAAGAACTCTCGGTTAAATTGATGAAAGATTGGTAACAGTGGAATAAGTGGCATAAAAGCAAGCTGGGCATTGCCCTAGCTCGGATGCATGCAGTTTGGCGAAGAATTACTAATTTCGAAAGTGTCTCGTTTCTTCAGGTAATAAGTCAGACTCTCTGAATCAATATGCATTGAGCCAATGGATGGGGCACTCGTAAAAGAAATTGGAACCAAAGCCTTACTTGTAGGGGCTACCACATTGGTCCTCTTCTGGACAATTAATGCCATAAAACTGGTGATTGGTGCCAGAGGCATAAACCCTCTAGTCAAAAAATTCTTCAATCAAATTGCTGAGGGACGCATAGATGCGGCTTACTTATTGACTTCTAAAAATTATCGCCAACACGTAAGCAGACAAGATTTCCTGAAATTCCTAGCAGGCCTGCAACTCAATAGATATAGAAATCTAAAATCAGGACGTCCTAGAATCGAAGATAAAGAAATTATTCTCACATTAAAGCTTAAATCAGAAGATAAACAAAGCGAACTACCATTAGACTTTACTTTTAAAAAAATTAAAGATTCTTGGCTTATAGATCGAATAGTTAAAGTTTAATTTTAAAACCAATATCTTTTATTTAAGATTCATCAGTGTCACTAACATCCTCAGATCCATTTAGAAGGGCCTTTGAATTACGAAGTCTGTTGAATAAAGCTGGGCATGCATACTATGTGCTTGATTCTCCATTTCTTGAAGATACAGTTTATGATGCCTTCTATAGAGAATTAATTAGTCTAGAAAAACAATACCCGGAATTGATTACACATGACAGTCCCTCTAAACGTCTTGGAGGGTTGCCAGCCACAGGTTTTTCTAGTAGCAAGCACCGAATCCCTCTATTTAGCCTTGATAACGCCTTTAACATTAAAGAACTAGAAGCTTGGTATTCAAAAGTTCAAAGAAACTTAGGGGAAAAGCCTATTGATAATAATTTTCAGACTGATATTAAAATGATTGGAGAATTAAAAATTGACGGAAATGCATTGGCGTTAAGCTACTCAAAAGGAATACTTATAAAAGCCGCAACCAGGGGAAACGGATCAGAAGGTGAAGAGATAACAGCCAATGCACGGACAATCTGTTCACTCCCTCTCTGTTTGCAACTAGAAGATCCCCCGCCATGGCTAGAAGTCCGAGGAGAAGCATTTATCCCCAATGACGAATTTACTAAAACAAATCAAACACGTCAGTCACAAGGGGAACATCTATTTGCAAATCCCAGAAACGCCTGCGCGGGAACTCTGCGTCAACTAGATTCACGTGTTGTCGCATCAAGACATCTAGATTTCTTTGCGTACTCCTTGCATTTACCGGATGATTGGGACCATAAAGTAAAGGATTACAAGAAACCTAAAACCCAATGGGATGCTCTGAGATGGCTACAAAGAGCCGGCTTCAAAGTCAACCCACATAACAAGCTTCTAGAAAATCTACATGAAGCTAAAGACTTCTTTTCTGACTGGGAAACTGACCGCCAAACATTACCTTATGCCACAGATGGAGTGGTTCTCAAAGTTAATACATTTGAGCTTCAAACCAAAGTAGGGTTTACACAAAAAGCACCTCGATGGGCCATTGCACTTAAGTATCCTGCAGAAGAAGCACCCAGCAAGCTCATCAAACTGACTTACCAAATAGGAAGAACAGGTGCAGTGACACCAGTGGCAGAATTTGAATCAATTGCTTTAGCTGGGACAAGAGTTACTCGAGCAAGTCTCCACAACGCTGATCGTCTGAAATCTCTTGATCTACACAGCGGAGACACAGTTGTGATTCGCAAGGCAGGAGAAATTATCCCGGAAGTTGTTCGAGTGATCAAAGAGTTGAGACCTCAGGAAGCAGTACCATTGTCACTTCCTGCTAATTGTCCTGAATGCCAATCGACCCTAGTCAAAGCAAATAATGAAGCAATAACTAGATGTTTAAACTCAAGCTGCCCAGCAATTCTGCGAGGCGCACTACGACATTGGGTAAATAAAGCATCCTTAAATATTGAAGGCATAGGAAACAAGTTAATTCACCAATTAGTTGAACAAAAGTTAGTACAATCAATTGCAAATCTCTATGAACTAAATTTACACAATATCGTCAAACTTGAAAGAATGGGACCTAAATCAGCCAGCAAGTTAATGACTTCTATATCTGAATCAAAAAACCAACCATGGCACAAAAAGCTATATGGACTTGGAATTAATCATATTGGCGAGACAAACGCGAAAGTACTAACCAAAAACTTTCACACCATAGAAGAACTTCTAGATTCAGCAGTGAATTCACCAGAGCTAATCACATCAATCTTTGGAATCGGTGATGAAATAGCACAAGCTCTAATTGAATGGTCATCCAATTCAAACAATCAAAAACTAATTGCTGATCTAAAACGTGTGGGAGTAAATCTTTCAGCAAGTGAAAAAGAAATAGAACTCTATTCTATACAAAAAAATCAAATTTCAAATCTACTAGAAGGACAAACATTTGTTCTTACAGGCAGCATGAACTCTCTAAGTAGAAATGAAGCAAAGACTCTGATAGAGGAAAAAGGCGGCAAAGTAACTTCATCAATCAGCGCAAATACCTCGTACTTAATTGCAGGAAGCAAAGCAGGAAGCAAATTAAATAGAGCAAATGCGCTAGGAATCAAAGTGCTAAATGAGGATGAATTCAAAAATTTACTATTTCCCTAAAATTTTCCTATAATAAATTAATTTGAATATGTCTAACATGACTCAAAAAAAAGTTTTTGAATGGATAAAAACTCCTTGCGGAAGAGAAAAATATACCTATTTAAATACAAAAAAGGGGTTTCTAGCGAAAATCAGACTAGCTTGGTTTGTAATCTTTGCAGCTATTGAAGATTGGAATATTACTAATCCAGATCAAATTGAAGATTCTGAATCTTGAAGAACTCGTCTAACTGATCTTGATACTAACCAAACAACTGAAAGGGTCGCGACCAAACTCACAAACCGAAGAACTGAAAAGGAACCCCCAGAACGACTATCTAAAACGTCTCCAAATTGAGCAACATCACCAGCTATTTCTCCTAATCCACAAAACAAAATTGTACCGGGCAAAATTCCTAACAAGCCAATCGAATAATCTAAAACACTGACTTCAGTTAATCCATAAACAAAGTTGAGTAAGCTAAACGGAAATGCTGGCGATAAACGTGTCAAAAAAACTAATTTTAAACCTGACTGACTGACAGCTTTTTGTACAATTTGGAGCTTGGGCATTGCATTCAAACGCTGCTGAACCCAATTGCGTAAGAAAGTGCGTCCTAGCAAAAAAGCAACTTCTGCACCAATACAAGCTCCTATAAATACAAGTAAAGTACCTAACCAAGTACCATAAAGAGCCCCAGCCAGCATTGATGCCCAGACACCTGGCAACAAAAGGGTGACCCATATCGCATAAAGAGGAACAAAAAGTACTGCACCAAGAGAAGTTTGCAGAAAAGACCACCAGCCTTCCAAAGCAAATCCCAAGTGGACACTCAGAAAAAACATTTAACGTAAATTAGATAAACGTTTACGAGCCAAAGAAGCCTGTACTTCAGCTTCCATTAACTTAGTCCTACACTCAAGAACAATATTTTCTGGAGCTTTTTCAGTAAAATTTGGGTTATTTAATCGCTTGGATAAAGACATAATTTCCTTGTCGGCCTTCAACAGGTCCTTCTCTAAACGCATACACAAACTATCAAGATCTACTAATCCTTCTATAGGCAAAACAACCTCCAATTCTCCACTTACACCAGCTAAAGCTTTTACACAAGATTGTGAATTTGCGGTTTGAGGATCTAAAATTTCTAAAGGTTGTGCCCTAGTAAGAACCTGAATATCATTTTGCGCCTTGCTCAAGATTTGCTCTAAATCTTTTCGTGCGGTAATCAAACGAACAGGAACCTCTTGGGATGGTTTTAACCCTGCTATAGCCCTCAGATTACGAATCAATCTAATAGCAGCAAATAACTCGCTAAAAGAAGTTTCAAGATCCTCATCTAATTGCTCAGAATCCACCTCAGGCCAATTTTGAAAAGCTAACAAACATTCATCAGAAGCACCTGTCAAGGCATGCCAAAGCTCTTCAGTTAAATGAGGCATAAGAGGGTGGAGAAATACCAAAAGATCAGTCAAAACCTTAAACAAAACTTTTTGAGCAATTCTCTTATCAGACAATTGCTGATCTGTCGCATTATCTCCTGGATTTAAACGGCGTTTTATCAATTCCAAATACCAATCACAAAAATCATTCCAAGCAAATTCATATAAACCCTTGGCTGCCTCACCTAGCCCATAATTCTTATATCTCTGATAGGTTTGTCCATTAACTCTATTTAAACGGGACAAAATCCAACAATCAGCTAGTTGCATATCATTTGGATCTATTAAATCAAAACTTTCAACTGATTGATTTTCTAAATTAATAAGTGCAAATCGTGTTGCGTTCCACAATTTATTAGCAAAATTTCTCGATGCTTCAACCGTTGTAGATGTTTCAGTCTTCCTATCAAAATCAAGACGTATGTCCTGACCAGCTCCTGCAACCTCCCGAACCAAAGCAAATCTAAGTGCATCAGTTCCATAACGATCAATTAACAAAATTGGATCAATTCCATTACCTGCACTTTTGCTCATCTTCCTATTTTGTTCATCTCTCACCAAACCATGAATATAAACATCAGCAAATGGCATTTTGCCTGTAAAAAACCCAGACATCATCGTCATTCTGGCAACCCAGAAAAAAATGATGTCAAAACCTGTCACCAAGGTACTGGTAGGGTACCAACGATTTAAATCAGCACTCGTGTCCTCAGGCCAACCTAATGTGGAAAAAGGCCACAAACCGCTAGAAAACCAAGTATCTAAAACATCTTGGTCCTGACAAATTTTGATTGACTCTCCAAATTCAGCTCTGGCTTGAGCAAAAGCTTCGGCCTCCGAAGAAGCAACAATATAAGGGGTCTCATCTGTCACTATCCCATCAGTCTCACTAATCACAAACCAAGCTGGGATTCGATGACCCCACCAAAGTTGTCGACTAATGCACCAATCTCGTATATCAGTCAACCAATCGCTATAAACCTTCTCCCAACGTTCTGGCACAAATCGTGGTTCCGACTTAGCCAAATGCTCACGACATCTTGCAGCAAGTGGTTCCATACGAACAAACCATTGCGTCGACAACAAAGGTTCTACTGGAACTTTCCCTCGATCAGAATAAGGAACACTATGTTTATGAGGGTCGACCTTCACCAAGCATCCCTCTTCTTCTAATGCCTTAACAACAGCGTTACGAGCATCAAATCGATCTAATCCCTCAAATTGCCCTGCTAATTTATTCATCGTGCCGTCCTTATTCATCACAGTAATCAGAGGCAACTCATGCCGCTGACCTATTGCAAAATCATTGGGATCATGAGCTGGAGTCACCTTGACACATCCAGTCCCAAAATCTTTATCAACCAACTCATCTGCAATAACAGGAATCTGACGGCCAACTAAAGGCAAAGTTATTTGTTGGCCAATCAGCTCGCTATATCGACTATCTAAAGGATTTACTGCAACAGCTACATCCCCTAACATGGTTTCTGGGCGAGTAGTAGCAACCTCAATATGGGTCCTGCCATCATTTGCAGGTCCATTAGATAATGGATAGCGAAAATGCCATAAATAGCCTTCCACCTCCCTCATCTCTACTTCTAAATCACTTACCGCTGAACCTGAAGCAGGACACCAATTCACCAAATATTCACCTCGATAAATCAAGCCATCCTGATGTAAAAGGAGAAAGGCTTTAGAAACAGCTTCACTCAAGTTCTTGTCAAGGGTAAACCGCTCTCTCTGCCAATCAACCGAATAGCCCAATCGTCTTAGTTGACTAGTAATCTTTCCTCCACTTTTCTTTTTCCAATTCCATGCCCTTTTAAGAAAAGCGTTTCTTCCGATTTCCGCGAGGCTTTTACCTTCCGCTTTCAGTTGCTTCTCAAGAATTGTTTGGACAGCAATTGAAGCATGATCTGTACCGGGCAAACAAAGAACATTTTTACCCAATAATCGCTGAAATCTGACAATCGCATCAATCAATGCTGTGTTAAAAGCATGCCCCATATGCAAACTGCCTGTGACATTAGGTGGAGGTATAACCACAGAAAAGGACTCTCCAGAAGACTTTGGATCTGGATGAAACGCAGCAGTCTCCTCCCACACCTTTTGCCAATGACCCTCTACTTTTCCAGAGTCGTAGATCTTAGGGAGGGCATCAGCCAAATTTCCTTGTTCGGGCAACTCAGTCAAAATAGAATTGAGCAATATGCAAACTATGCTCGCAAAAAGAAGCTCAAAAATGTGGTTTTAAGTCAGGCATCTTTTTCTTTTAATCGCCACGGTATAGAAATCACAGCATCCAACTGCTGCCAAAGCTTTCTTTCAAAAGCAACCATTTCTAACAACTCAACCTTCAGCAATGCCTTCTCGGCTTGATCCAGAGTGACTGGCAAAGAACTGCTGATAGGCAAAATTAATATTTGAGACTCAGCAGGATCAGCCAAAATCTGAAGAGACAGGCTATCTAGAGTTCTTTCAAAAAACATCCTACGCATCCGACTAGTTAAGGGATCGCCCAAAGAGTTCGCGAAAAGTTCAAGACTCTCACGTTCTCCCGAAAGACCACAATTCAACGAAAGCCAAATCAAAAATTTCACCCAACTATCTACAGTCCAAAGCGGATGGAAGCTTCCACGGTTTCTATGTACGAGCTCCATCACAGCAAAATCAAAAAGTTTTGCTTGAACCAAAGTTTGATTTGAATTTTCCATAAGAGACATCATCGCCAATTACACTCAGACTGGTTCTGTTTGTAACCAGCATTACCAATGGCCATGGATCTAAACGACCCGGATCTAGAATTTTCTGACTTGGTATATGCCTACCAAACTTGGGTAATGGCTGTAATCAATGATGAAAAGCTAGACAGCGAAGACAAACTGTTAACAGAAGACATCACAGATGATGCCCTCAATGCAATGCGATTTCTCCCAGGAGAAGTAACAAGCGCTATTGAGACTTGTTTAGCCCGTGTATATGACGTGGATGAAGATGAATTGGCTTCTCTACTCTTTCCAGAAGAATGATTTGAGAACCAAAAGAGTTGCTAAGTCTTGATAAAGCCTTGTAGCGAAAGGTTAATTAAGGCCCAGAGTTCAATTTGAAAGAAGTGAACATTATTTCTTAGATTATTTACAACCTCAACCCTGCTCCACATACACAATATTCGGCTCTCTCAGATGGACTTAAGAGAAAACATCCCCCATTAGATCTCCATGATAGTCAAGATCCAATCCTTGCAATAGCTGCAACTGTTCATGTGGTACAAAAACAGTCACCCCATCAGTGTATGCGACTAGAACATGCTTAGCTATCCAGATTGCAAGCGGAAATGAAGCCAACCTTCACATATGTATCATTCAACTAATGTGCATAATTTCTGGTGTTAGTGCAAAAGCCATTTATCTTCCTAGCACTGATTCTGCTTCAGACTAACGCTCAAACTTAATCGATTGTTCATGGAGACTACAAAGTCGAAATGGGCGATCCAGGGTTCGAACCAGGGACATCCTGCTTGTAAGGCAGGCGCTCTACCGCTGAGCTAATCGCCCAATCATCCACATTCTGCACTACCACGTTCCCGTTACACTAAAAGAGATTCAAAGAGCAATGGCGTCAGGTAGAGATCATGATAAATCAATCCTACGATGGAGCCTACCTTTTGCGCTGATTTTGAGTCTATGTTCTGGTTTTAATTCCGGATTCATCGGTGGATTTTCCTTCCTCTTAGGAGGCCTATGGCTTTCTCCCGATCTAGACACAACATCGAATTCCCTAAAGCGCTGGGGACTATTAAGAGTTATATGGTTTCCATATCGAAAACTTGTTCGCCATCGATCATTAGCCTCACACAGCCCAATCATTGGTACAGCATTAAGACTTTGCTACTTATTGATCTGGATCATTTGTATAATTTATCTGTTTAAAGTAGTACAAATAAATAGTCCTTTTCTGATAGCAAATTACTTAAAAAACTCGCTTCAAGACAACCCAAAAGCTTTGATATCCATCTTAGTGGGCTTAGAAGCAAGTTCATGGCTTCACCTAATTCAAGATGGAGATCCCTTCCCTAAAGTCTGAAAATTCAATTATGGATAAAAGGCTAATCTTCAAAGAAAATGAAATCCATGGAACAAAACCACAAAGATATTACAACTTCTGCTATTCGCGAGCTGATAGAAATTGTGGCCAAACTTCGCTCTCCCTCAGAAGGATGTCCATGGGATCTTGCACAGACACATGAATCTCTGATCCCTTATATTCTTGAAGAAGCTTATGAAGTGGTTGATGCAATTAGAAATAAAGACAACAAAGAGATAAAAGAAGAGCTAGGAGATCTTTTGTTACAAGTAGTGTTACAAGCACAAATTGGAAATGAGCAAAGATTGTTCAATCTAGAGGACATTGCAAAAGAGATATCAAACAAATTAATCCGTAGACACCCTCATGTATTTGAAAATCAAAAAGCTACCACCATTGATGAAGTCAAAAATAACTGGGAAAAAATAAAGATGCTTGAAAAACCATACAAAACATCTCTTACTCCAATAAGTGATGACTTAAAAGAAAAGGTTCGTTCGCAGCCTGCAATAGCTGGCACAATGGAAATCTCTAAAAAAGCTGCTAAATGTGGTTTTGAATGGGAAGATATTGAAAGCTTATGGGACAAAGTACATGAAGAATTCAGCGAGCTAAAAGTGGCACTTAAAAATAATGATTTATCAAATGCAGAAGAAGAGTTAGGAGATCTTCTATTCACAATCATTAATGTTGGACGTTGGTATAATCTCAGTCCAGAAGAAGGACTAGCAGGAACCAATAAGCGTTTTATAGAAAGATTTTCATATATGGAATCTACTTTGGAAGGGGATTTTTCAGGGCATCCCTTGAATGAAATTAAAAAGCTTTGGGAAAATGCTAAGGACTCAATCAAGCAAAGGAAAAATACAAGCCAAGAGAACTCTGAGACCTTCAAAGGTACGTTGCCAGATCGTTAACTCAAGATGGCATTGCATCAAAAGAGTACTTATCTAGAAAGAGGTCGAATAACATGTAATGCAAGCTAGCCAAGATCCATTGAATAATTGGATATACGAGAATCACAAAGGAGTTCGATACGGCCTAAAAGGCAAGGTTTTAGTTGATGAAAGAAGCAGTTTCCAACAAATAACAATTATAGAAAGCGAAAGGTATGGGAAAAGCCTTTTACTAGATGGCTGTTGGATGACAGCAGAACATCAAGAACGTCATTACCACGAATGTCTTGTGCAACCAGCACTTTGTAGTTCTGCAGAGCTCTCTAAAGCATTAATCATCGGAGGAGGAGATGGTGGAACCGCAAGAGAATGCTTGAGACATAAAGAACTAAAATACCTAGATATGGTAGAAATCGATCTTCGAGTGGTCGAATTGAGCCAAAAATATTTACCCACTATTGGAGGTTCAGCATGGATTGATCAGCGACTGCACTTGAACATCTGTAACGGGATTGATTGGGTTGCGAATGCACTAGATGGGACTTATGACGTCGTCATCGTGGATGGCTCAGATCCGAAAGGTCCAGCAGAAGGCTTATTTAATAAAATCTTTTTTGAAAACTGCAAACGCATACTTAAGCCAAATGGAGTTTTTGCTACTCAAACTGAATCACCAGAAGCTTTTCAGTCAATACATATTGAGACTATTAAATTGATTCGAGAAATTTTTGAATTTGCTGATCCCCTTTATGGCTCTGTTCCAATGTATCCAAGCGGCTGGTGGAGTTGGACTTTTGCCTCAATCAATAGTCCAAGGTATAAACATCCAATAAAAAAACGAGTAGACGAAATTTCTAAAAACTGTGAAATCTGGAGCCCTCGATGGCAAAAGGGTGCTTTTGATGCAATTCCTGCTTTTATCGAAAGAGAACTAAATCCATGAAATGTAAAATCTCACATGTGAATTTTTCATTTAACCAAGAAGGAGCAATCTTTATGGGAGCCAAACGCTCTAATGAAGATTGCAAAATAGGTCTATTTGGTGTTCCCTTTGATGGAACAACCTCTTTCCGACCGGGCACACGTTTCGGTCCTTCAGCGATTCGTGAAGCTAGTTATGGGCTAGAAACTTTTTGTCCACAGCTAGAAGCTGATCTTGAAAATATCAATTTCTTAGATCTAGGAGCCCTAGAAATTCCTCATGGTGCCCCTGAACCAGTTATATCACTAGTTAAAGAAGCTACATCGGATTTAATACTCCGAAAACTAAAGCCCCTAATTCTTGGCGGGGAACACTCAATAAGTTCTGGTGCAGTTGCATCAATAGCCACAAATTTCCCAGATCTCATCCTTATTCAACTGGATGCCCATGCTGACCTACGCAGTGAATGGCAAGGAAACCAACATAGTCATGCTTGTGCAATGAGGAGGTGCTTGGACGTATTACCAAGTAGAAAGATTTTTCAAGTAGCAATCAGAAGTGGCACAGCTGAGGAGTTTCAAGAGATCAAAAAAAATAATTGGCTAGTTAATCATCATCGTGGCCATCCAGCATTTGAATTAGAAAAGGTACTCAATCCTCACAAGGGCAAACCCATCTATCTCACCGTAGACCTTGATTGGTTTGATCCAAGCGTGATGCCAGGCACAGGTACGCCTGAACCAGGAGGATTCTTCTGGGAGGATTTTAGATCCATAACAGATGTCTTAAAAAAGCATAAAATTGTTGGTGCAGATATTGTTGAGCTATCACCGCAACTAGATAGTTCAGGAATCAGCTCAATTATTGCCGCAAAGGCAACAAGAAGCTTATTAATGTTGTTGAATATGGAAAATTAACCTCAACGAACTTGAATTCACAAAAATTTCATCGCTCTAGAGAAGCAAAAGCACGCCCAAACTCTAATTGCTTCTCTCTACAAGGTACTACTTTGGTTTCTTCAAGATTCGGCAATGAAGGAGATTTCATTGACCAATGATGACAAAACGCAAAGGATGCAACATCAGCATGAACTCTGATCTTCCTCAAGCGGCACCATTCACCTGTCTCTGACTGACAAGAGAGACAGTGCTGACAAGTCTTGCAGGATGCTTGTAAGGACATTGATCATGCCCGAAGTAACCAAGCCTACTTAGGGTTGAGCAATCCAGCCACGAAGCCTAAACAATCTCCTACTTTCCTTCCGCTTTGCATAGGAGCATATTTCACAAAAACAAACAACAAACCACTTGAGCAAATATGGCACTACAACGTTCCCCACTCCATAAACTCTGTCTACAAGAGAAATGCCGCATGGTCCCTTTTGCAAACTGGGAAATGCCTATACACTTTTCAGGTCTGATCAATGAACATAAGGCCGTTAGAACACAAGCTGGAATATTTGATATTTCACATATGGGTGTAATTCAAATAGAAAGCATAAATGCGAAAGATTTGCTCCAAGATCTCGTGCCATCTGATTTACATCGAATAGGTCCTGGAGAGGCCTGCTACACCGTACTCCTCAATGAAAAAGCGGGCATTATAGATGATATAATTATTTATGACATGGGAATTAATGATGGCTTAGAAACCATTCTGATTATTGTAAATGCTGCTTGTAAGTCAAAAGATATTGAGTGGATACGTGAAAAGATAAACCCAAGTAAATATCATCTATGTGACAAAAAAAAGGATGGTATTTTATTAGCATTACAAGGTCCGAGCTCAAAAGAAATACTTGAACGGTACTTAAATGAATCTCTCAGCAATATTCCTAAATTTGGCCATCGGATAATAAATTTAAACTCAAAAACTGATAAAGAAGGCTCGTCTGTTTTTATCTCACGTACCGGCTATACCGGAGAAGATGGGTTTGAAATTCTTTTATCCAGCCAAGAAGGGAACAAATTATGGAGCCAATTAATTCATGAAGGTGTTACGCCCTGTGGACTAGGTGCTAGAGATACACTCCGTCTTGAAGCAGGAATGCATCTATATGGCAATGACTTAGACAGCACTACAAGCCCGTTTGAAGCCGGTCTTGGCTGGTTAGTCCATCTGGAAATGCCATGTGATTTTTATGGCAGAGAGATCCTTGAAAAACAGGCCAAAGAAGGTGTCCATCGTCGACTAATTGGTTTAGAGCTACAAGATCGGGCAATTCCTCGAAAGGGTTACCAAGTGTTTCATAAAAGCCAAGTAATTGGTCACGTAACAAGTGGAAGCTGGTCGCCAAGCCTAGAGAAAGGAATTGCCCTGGCTTATGTAAAAAGTCAGTTTGCCAGGGTTGGGGAAAGACTCTGGATAGACATTCGTGGGAAAAAAACCCCGGCCAAAATCGTAAAAAAACCGTTTTATAAAAACAGCAATAACAACTAGAACATTGGAAAAAGATGTCCAATCGTCCCACCCTATGGGAAACTCCCTTTGTTTGAATCATTCCTGGCCCATGCGCAGTAACGGTTGTGGAAATCTGCGCGCTGAAAACATCGGCTCGAATGTCACCCTTTGTGGCTGGGTAGATCGTTGTAGGGATCATGGTGGCGTGATTTTTATCGATCTTCGCGACAGCACTGGCACTGTGCAGGTAACAGTCGATCCAGATCAAGGAGAACAGTTGTTTTCGTTAGCTGAATCCCTTAGGAATGAAACTGTGCTGCAATTAACAGGGAAAGTCAGATCTAGGCCAATTGAAGCAATTAATGAGAAATTAAACACAGGCAAAATTGAAGTGGTTACAGATGGAATCAAAGTATTAAATGAAATCAAAGAAAACTTACCCTTCTCAGTTTCAGTCCACGATGAAGAACAAATTAAAGAGGAACTCCGATTACGTCATCGCTATCTAGACCTTCGTAGAGAGCGAATGAATCAAAATTTACGCCTTCGTCACCTCACCACTAAAACAGCTAGAAATTTTCTAGAAAATGAAGGATTTATTGAAATAGAAACACCAATTCTTACCAAATCAACACCAGAGGGAGCTCGCGACTATTTAGTGCCTTCAAGAGTTTGCG
Source organism: Prochlorococcus sp. AG-363-K07 (assembly GCA_003280225.1). Lineage (GTDB taxonomy): Bacteria > Cyanobacteriota > Cyanobacteriia > PCC-6307 > Cyanobiaceae > AG-363-K07. The sequence goes on from QCFO01000001.1 coordinate 63,456, forward strand.
GTGGTGAATGGTTTGCTTTACCTCAATCTCCACAACTCTTCAAACAGTTATTAATGGTAGGAGGAATAGAAAAATACTTCCAAATTGCACGATGCTTTCGCGATGAAGATCTTCGATCAGATCGGCAACCTGAATTCACGCAATTGGATATTGAGACGAGTTTTATGCAACAAGAAGAAATCTTAAGCTTAAATGAAAGATTAATTGCAAAGATCTGGAAGATAACAAAAGGAATAGAACTGACACTTCCTTTTCCTAGGATGAAATGGGATGAAGCCATGGATCGTTATGGGACCGATCGACCTGATACCCGTTACGGCATGGAATTAGTAAATATCAGTGAAATCGTGAAAAATATAGGGTTCAAAGTTTTCTCAAACGCAGTCAATTCAGGCGGGGCTGTAAAGTGCATTACTGTAAAAAATGGAAACAACTCTATTAGTAATGTTCGTATCAAACCTGGTGGAGATATTTTTAGTGAAGCTCAAAAAGCAGGGGCAGGAGGTCTCGCATTTATACGAGTCAGAGACCAAGGAGAAATTGACACTATTGGTGCAATTAAAGACAACCTAGATAAGGAGCAAAAATCTAATCTACTGAAACAAACGGGGGCCAATGCGGGTGATCTCATTCTTTTCGGCGCAGGTAAAACTGAAATAGTCAACAAAGCTCTAGATCGTATTAGGCAATTCCTTGCTCTTGAACTCAAGCTAATCCCAAGTACAAAAGACAATAATAGTTGGAAATTCCTATGGGTTGTTGATTTCCCTATGTTTGAATTTAATGAGAATGAAAAGCGACTAGAAGCATTACACCATCCATTCTGCGCACCAAATGAAAAAGATATAGGTTCTCAAAATGAATGGCAAGAAAAACTCCCCAAATCTCGAGCCCAAGCCTATGACCTTGTTTTAAATGGTCTAGAACTTGGAGGTGGCTCTATAAGAATCCATAATCCATCCCTGCAAAGAAAAGTATTGGAATCAATTGGTCTGAGTTCTGAACAAACAAAAGAACAATTTGGCTTTTTACTAGACGCTTTAGGCATGGGTGCTCCCCCTCACGGTGGAATTGCCTTTGGTCTAGACAGAATTGTGATGTTACTGACTGGTGAAGAGTCAATACGAGACACAATTGCTTTTCCAAAAACACAACAAGCTCGCTGTCTTATGACACAAGCGCCTGCAAGTGCCACAGATAACCAGCTAGATGAGCTGCATGTAGCTAGTACTTGGCAAGTAGCGGAATAACAGCCTCTCCCATCAACACCAATCAGAAAAGACCATGTGAAAATGCTCCCAAAGAAAGTCTAAACAGACACAAAGAAACCTAGATGATTTCCTTTTTCTATTGGAATTGCGCGGTAACTTAAAGAGTCACCTAGAAGGAAATGGCGAAATTTGTCTTTGTTACTGGTGGGGTTGTATCAAGCATCGGTAAAGGAATCGTTGCAGCAAGCCTGGGGCGACTACTAAAGTCACGGGGCTACAACGTCTCAATCTTAAAGCTGGATCCTTATCTAAATGTGGATCCAGGAACTATGAGCCCATTTCAACATGGTGAGGTGTTCGTCACTGAAGATGGAGCCGAAACAGACTTAGACCTCGGTCACTATGAACGCTTCACTGATACCGCGATGTCTCGCTTAAATAGCGTTACAACAGGTTCAATTTATCAATCCGTAATCAACAAAGAGAGAAGAGGTGATTATGACGGAGGAACAGTTCAAGTTATACCGCACATAACAGGAGAAATTCGAGAAAGAATCCATCGTGTTGCAGCAAATAGTGCAGCAGATGTTGTGATCACAGAGATAGGTGGCACAGTAGGAGACATTGAATCACTTCCATTTTTAGAGGCAATACGTGAATTCAAAGGGGATGTAGGTCGTCAAGATGTTGCCTATATTCACGTAACACTTCTTCCATTTATTGGTACATCAGGTGAGCTGAAAACCAAGCCAACCCAACATTCTGTGAAAGAACTACGCTCCATAGGAATTCAACCGGATGTATTGGTTTGTAGAAGTGATAGACCAATTAATGATGATCTCCGCCGAAAAATTAGTGGTTTTTGTGGAGTAAACCAAAAAGCTGTTATCCCCTCATTAGATGCCGACAGCATCTATTCAGTACCTATTGCCCTAAAAGAAGAAGGCTTATGCCGAGAAGCACTCGACATATTAAATCTGAAGGATCATGAATGTGATCTCAAAAACTGGGCAAACTTAGTACATAAACTACGCCATCCAGGGCCTGCTGTAAAAGTAGCCCTTGTAGGCAAATATGTTCAATTAAATGATGCCTATCTTTCAGTAGTCGAAGCACTGAGACATGCCTGCATCGCTCAAGATGCATCTCTAGATCTTCACTGGGTTTGTGCTGAGCAAATAGAAACAAAAGGTACAGATAAACTACTAAAACATATGGATGCTGTAGTGGTTCCAGGTGGATTTGGCAATCGTGGAGTTGATGGAAAAATTGCAGCAATCAGATGGGCAAGAGAGCAACGAATTCCCTTTCTTGGGCTTTGCTTAGGGATGCAATGTGCTGTGATCGAATGGGCAAGAAATCAAGCCGGACTCAAAGATGCAACTAGTTCTGAGCTAGATCCAAACACACAACATCCTGTCATCCATTTACTACCAGAACAACAAGACGTAGTCGATCTGGGAGGGACAATGCGATTAGGAGTGTACCCGTGCCGTCTTAAAAAAGACACAATGGGGCAAAAAATGTATGGTGAACAAGTGGTCTATGAACGTCATCGGCATAGATTTGAATTCAATAATTCCTACCGTAATCTTTTTCTTGAATCTGGGTATAAAATCAGCGGAACATCGCCGGACGGTCGTCTAGTTGAGCTAATTGAACTGAGCGGTCATCCCTTTTTTACAGCATGTCAATACCATCCTGAATTTCTTTCCAGGCCAGGTAAACCTCACCCTCTCTTTCGTGGATTAATAGAAGCCGCTCAATTACGCCTGCCAGGCTCTCCTAACGAGGCCCTTAGACAAGCCGAGAGGTCATCAAACTTAGAGAAAAACTTTTCACAAAAACCATAATGGTTGCCACACTACCAGTGGTAGAACACTTCCACTCGCTACAAGGAGAAGGTGCACATGTGGGTAGAAGTGCATTTTTCATCAGACTAGCTCTCTGCAAAGTCGGCTGTACTTGGTGCGATACCAAAAACTCATGGTCAGAAAAAAACTATCCGCAGAAAGATGTTTTTGACCTAGCTAAAGCCACCTTAGAAGCAAGAAACAAGGGAGCAAACTTTGTTGTCATTACAGGGGGAGAACCATTACATCACGACTTAAATCCACTATGTGATGCAATCAGGGATGTCACTGCTTGGGAAACACACCAAGCAATCCCTATTCATATAGAAACAAGCGGTGTTGACACAATCAGTGGCAACCCAAGCTGGATCACACTGTCGCCAAAGCGCCATGCACGGCCTAAAATTGAAGTTCTAAAAAGATGTCACGAACTAAAAGTAATCATCCATGAAGTAGAAGATCTCCTGTTTGCAGAAGAACTAGCCAAAACGACTCAAAATTTTCAAGAACCATTATTATTTCTTCAACCGGGATGGAACAATAAAAAAGGGAACAAACTTGCTTTTGAATATGTCAAAAGTAATCCAAACTGGCGACTAAGTGTGCAAACACATAAATGGTTAGGAGTCCTTTAAATCGAGGAAAATTCTAATGCAAGAAAATACAACTATTGCTTTATTATCAGGTGGTCTGGATTCAAGTACTGCTGCTGCGATAGCGAAAGAGGCAGGCGACAATGTGATTGGTCTATCCTTCGACTATGGCCAACGTCATCGCAAAGAGCTAATTGCAGCCAAACATCTTGCTAATCACTTAGAGTTAAGCGAGCATAAGATCATCAAAGTAAATCTTGGGGCCTGGGGTGGTTCCTCGCTCACTGATCCGGAATATTCCATACCAAGCTCAGGGATCAAAAAAGACGTAATACCGAATACTTATGTACCTGGAAGAAATACTGTCTTCATTGCCTTAGGACTTAGCCTAGCTGAAGCACGGGGAGGGAACAAACTTGTTCTAGGCGTTAATGCCATGGACTACTCAGGTTATCCAGATTGCAGACCAGACTACCTAGAGGCATATCAAAGACTTGCTAACTTAGCGAACAAAACAGGACGTGAAGGACGTGGAATCAAACTTTGGGCTCCACTCATTGATTGGGAAAAAACAACAATCATCAAAGAAGCATTAAGGTTAGGCATCCCAATTCAAAAGACATGGAGCTGTTATAACGGTGGAGAAAACGCATGTGGACTATGTGATAGCTGTCGAATTCGCGATGATGCACTCAGAAAATTAGATCGACTCGATTTATGTAGCTATACCCAACAATGACAACTACATTTTGTAAGTTTTATGATTGGAAAGCACCTGAAATCGTAATTGAAAAACTCGTTGAAACCTGGGGAGACGCAGGCCTTATTTGGTTGGATGGTGATGGAAGTCCCTTAGGGCGCTTGATTACATTGGCCGTCGATCCTATAGATCAAATCTGCTGTCGAGGTCTACCTCAAGAGAAATATTCAATAAGCCCTTTTCAGGCTTTGAAAAAGTTAAGTCCAGGGCATTGGACTGGCTGGTTAAGTTATGAAGCAGGTGCCTGGATAGAACCTAATAATCCATGGAAACATGACTCAATGGCAACGCTTTGGATCGCTTCTCACGATCCAGTCTTCAAATTCGATCTAGAAAAAAAAGAATTTTGGGTAGAAGGGGAAAATAAAATTCGATTTATGAAGTTTACAAATTGGTTAGATCAATTATCGTCTCGAACTTTCAAAAAAAATTTTAATGTAATCAAAACGTCAAAAGGAATTCCAATTAAGTCATGGAGACATATCACTAGCCAAGCTGATTATATAAAAAACGTTAATCAAATTCGAAATTGGATTATGCAAGGTGATATTTTTCAAGCCAATCTTACAACCTGTTGTACAACATCACTCCCACAAGGTATCGTTCCACTGACTCTCTACCAAAAGCTTCGCCAAAAATGTCCAGCACCTTTTTCTGGTCTTGTTATTGGAGATAATCAAGCTAAAGGTGAATCAATCATATGTGCATCACCTGAACGTTTTATGAAAGTTTTACCAAGCGGAGAAATAGAGACAAGACCAATCAAAGGAACAAGACCACGTAAGTCTAATCCTGATCAAGATGCTGAAATGGCTGCTGAGCTGGTATGCAGTTCTAAAGATAGGGCAGAAAATATAATGATTGTGGATTTACTAAGGAATGATTTAGGTCGTGTATGTGTACCTGGCTCAATCAATGTCTCAAAATTAGTGGACTTGGAAAGCTATAAACAAGTGCATCATCTCACATCTGTAATCAAAGGATGCTTACTCCAAAAAAATACTTGGGTAGATCTCCTGGAAGCATCATGGCCAGGAGGGTCAGTTACAGGAGCACCTAAGTTAAGAGCATGTCAACGACTCCATGAACTTGAACCAACAGCAAGAGGTCCTTATTGTGGGTCACTAATTAACCTTGATTGGAGTGGAACATTCAATAGTAATATTCTTATTAGATCTTTATTTCTCAAAGGAGACCAAATAAGAGCAAATGCAGGATGTGGAATTGTTGCCGACTCTGATTCTGATCTAGAGGCTAAGGAAATGCAGTGGAAATTAATACCACTTCTTGAAGCCTTGCAATAATGACAAAAAGAGAAGGGGCAATCGGATGGATCAACGAAAGTTGGCATGCTCTTGAAGAAGTTACGATACCTATCACAGATCGAGGGGTAAATCTCGGGGATGGAATATTCGAAACAATCTTGATCTACAAAGGAGCAGCACGATTATTAACTAACCATTTAAATCGCTGGAAAAAAAGTGCGTCATTAATGAAGCTTGCTCAACCTCCATCAGATCAATGGATTGAGTCACTAATCAACGAAGGAATTAAACATATTGATCTAAAGCATGGCAACGGCATAGCTCGGTTGAATTGGACAAGAGGTAGCTCATCTACAAGAGGCATTGATATTTTTCGGGAGAATCAAGATCGATCAAATCACCGTTTTTGGCTAGAGATTAGTCATGGCAATCCATGCTTTAACGCTATCTCGACAACTATTAGTTGTAATGAAAGAAGGAATGCTAATAGTGAACTTAGTGCGTGTAAAATAATTGGTTATGGACAATCAATTAAAGCCAGATATGAAGCCATGCAAAATGGCTATGACGATGCATTACTACTAAGCACTAATGGGAAAATTTGTTCTGGAACTACAGCAAACTTAATCATTAAAAGAAAAGATGAATGGTTAACTCCCTCTCTAAGCAGTGGTTGCTTGCCCGGCATAATGAGGCAACAAGGACTTGATCTTGGAATCTTCAAAGAAGCAGACCTGACTCATGCACCACAAAAAGAAGATGAATGGCTACTGCTCAATAGTCTTGGATGTAGAGCAATTCAGAAAATAAATAATCAATCTCTCAAAATATTCCCAAATCCAAAGCAGCTCTGGTTATCATTAATAGTCTAACCAGTAATTTAAATTAAATTCTGTTTATTTAATTTGAGGAATTAAAACAAAATAGGCATTGTGACATTGGCTGGTTTAGGTGAACAAGAGTCAACCTGATAATTCACGTAATTACCAATCATGATTATTGAAGGTGAGGCAAAATTAGCCTTTTGAACTTCCTCTACCAGATCGCATAAGGAAGCCTTCAAATAACGCTGGCCAATGACAGTTCCCTGTTGTACTACAGCAGAGGATGTAGAGGGACTTAAACCACCAGCAATTAACTCACTAACTATGTAGTCAAGATTATGTAGGCCCATATAGATGACCAACCCATCACATGCAATAGCAAGTGCTCTCCAATTAACTAAAGGACGACGTTTATCAATACCCTCATGACCAGTCACAAAAGTAATCGAGGAGCCTGCCATCCTATGAGTCACAGGTATCCCTACGTAAGCAGGTACAGCAATACCTGCCGTAATGCCAGGAACAACTTCTACTTTCACACCTCGGTGTTCCAAATAAGCAGCTTCCTCTGCCCCTCTACCAAACAAAAAAGGATCTCCGCCTTTAAGGCGAACAACCCTTGAATACTGCGCAGCAAGATCAACTAAAACAGAATTCGTTTTGGACTGAGGAACAGAATGATGACCACGTCTCTTTCCAACAAATTGACAACGACAAGACTCAGACACTAATTCAAGTAATTCCTGAGGCACCAATGAGTCATAAACCAGTGCATCACACTCTTGCAATAAGCGCTGAGCTTTAACTGTCAGCAAATCAGGATCTCCAGGTCCAGCTCCAACAAGATAGACAGTTCCATATTTAGCCTTCTTCATGCCACACGCCTCAACATTGCAATGAAAGGAATCAGTAGATTGGAAACTGTACTTAAAAACAGGAAAGCTTGTTCTGCAATAATCCAAAAAAGACCTTGATCTCTAGTAATTCAAAAGAAAAAAATTTATATAAATATAAGGAATTGCTGCAAGACAACATTCTCATGAACTGTATATATTGGCCAGCCAAGCAATTATTCAAGACTGTAGTTTCAGATACAGATCCGATGCAAATTTTGTATCATTAGCAACAACTGGTGACTCAATTGAATGATTTAGTTGGATTTAATCACTACGAGATAAGTAATTCATGAAGCATCAAAATAGAACACGGCGCAATCACGCGTATCAATATCAAAGAGATTTCGTAAACCATCAACCGACTAGAAAGCAAAGGTTCCACAACGAATTTGAAAGAGACTTGTTTGCTATGAGACAAGTACTCAATATTATGCAGAAAGGCACAATTAGATGGTTTGGCGAAGTAGGGCGTCAATACTAATCAGCTTGATTAAAACCCATACAATCGACCAGAAGATTGTATAGAAAGCTACTGAATACGAATTTTAAAAATTGTACAAATTGATACCGACGAAGTAGCACTCGATATTGCTAAATGGAGTCATTCTCATAAGAAGCCCTCCTAAATCTTTCACAAATTCCGATCATCATTTTTCATTTGACAATCATTAAATTCTACTAAGCTATGCCTACTTTAAGCACATCTAAGAACTACCTAGAAGGGAAAAAGATAAATAAAATTGAGAAAAATAAAGCTGAAAAAGATGGCCTAGCTGTCGGCCCGGAGATCGAAAAATTTGCTGCAATAGGCTGGGAGAAAGTAGACAAAACAGATTTAGAATTGCGACTTAAGTGGTATGGAATCTTCTGGCGACCAAAAACCCCAGGACAATTTATGTTACGTTTGAGAGTTCCAAATGGGGTTCTGAAATCTGATCAACTAGATATTATTGCATCAATTGTTGCAAGATATGGAGACAATGGAAGTTGCGATATAACTACCCGACAGAATATCCAACTCCGCGGAATCTTATTAAGTGATTTACCTGACATTCTTAAGAGATTAAATGAAGCAGGGATTAACACAATTCAATCAGGTTTTGATAATCCAAGAAATGTTACTGGAAACCCCCTGGCAGGTATAGATCCTGAAGAGATTATAGATACAAGAGAATATACATATAAGCTACAAAAATTTCTGACGAATGACGGATATGGAAATCCAGAATTTTCTAACCTTCCTAGGAAATGGAATACAGCAGTTGCAGGCTCAAAAGATAATTTCCTGTTGCACAATGATATTATTTTTCACCCTGTAGAGCTTAATGGCAATATGGGTTTTGGTATTTGGTTAGGTGGTATCCTATCATCCCAAATGAATGCTTATGCTATTCCATTAGATGCTTGGATAGAAGCTGATCAGATCTGCAATCTAACGGGTTGTGTAATATCAATTTGGCGCGATAATGGCGAAAGGAATAAAAGGCCAAAAGGTAGATTTAGATTCTTCCTAGATGAAATAGGAATAGAGAATTTTAGATCTATGGTGGAAGAAAAGTTTGGACCATTAAAACGGGATCCAGGTTCAAAATTTACGGACAAACCGAGATCTATTTATGGTATACATAATCAGAAACAACTTGATAAGTATTATGCTGGATTACATGTACCTGTTGGACGCCTAACCTCTGAAGATCTTCAGGATTTAGCTGCAATTAGCAGAGATTATGGAAATGAAGAAATTCGTCTAACTGAGGATCAGAATATAATAATCACTGGGATTGATAAAACTCAACTAGATGATTTTCAATTGAGACCGATACTGAAAAAATTCAAAATCAAACCAAATACAATAGAAGCAGGCACAGTATCTTGCACAGGAAATACATATTGCAGTTTTGCACTCACAAATACAAAAGATCAAGCATTAAGATTATCCAAAGAGCTTGATAACGAGATTAAGCTTCCAAAAGAAATAAAAATACATTGGACTGGTTGTCCCAATAGCTGTGGTCAAGCCTATATGGGAGCCATAGGTTTAACAGGTACTAAAGGAAAAAATTCAGATGGAAAAATGACGGAAGCGTACGATATAACTTTAGGAGGCTCCCAAGATTCTACGCAAAAAATTGGTAAATTACAATATAAATCAATACCAACAGAAAACATTAAAGATATTCTAAAAACTATACTACTCGAAGAGTACTCAGCAATTCCCAAAATAAAAAGTAAGGAATCAAAGTCTGATTTAATATCAAGTTTAAAATCAACAGTCAAAAGATGGTTGAAAAAAGATACTTCAAGCAGCAATTCAACATAAGCTGCTAATAAACATCATTTTAAACTACTCATGGCTAACAAAAGACAACCAAATGATCTCTTTTCCAGATTTGTAAATTGGCTGAGTAATCTTGGTAATGAAAAAACACCAATCAATCGTTCTTCAGGCAGCAAAGATTTTTTCTCAAAAATCATGAATCGCATTAGCGATTAAGAACCTACCAGTTTTCTATTCTTACCTTACAAATTCCAATGGCTTCTAGTACTTCTCAAATGGACTATGTCCTACCAAATGAGCTTGTAGACGGCATGATTGCTGCGGGCGGCAAAAAATCAACAGTCAGTGTCAAAAACCTTCTAGTACGCGGATTTTATTCCGGAGCAATTCTCGGATTAGCGACTTGCCTTGCAATTACCGTAGGTATTCAGTCTGGGATGCCATTCTTAGGTTCTGTAATTTTCCCATTTGGATTTGCAAGCATTGTTCTCTTTGGGATGGAACTAGTGACTGGCAACTTTGCACTACTACCAATGGCAACATGGGCTGGGAAAAGTTCTTGGCGCGCAACATTCCGAAATTGGAGTTGGGTCTGGATAGGCAACTTTCTAGGTACAGCCCTCGTAGCTGTTCTATTAGCATTAAGTCTCACAAGTGCTGGAACCGTTGAACCTCTTTCAGCCGCGGATGGAGGAAAGGGTTGGGCAGTAGTAGCGGCAAAGATTATTGCGATAAATAAAATGAACGTAATTACCAAGTATGAGGTATTAGGCACTACTGGGTTCTTATTAGCTGTTCTTAGAGGAATAATTGCGAACTGGTTGGTTTGTTTAGGTGTAACTATGGCACTAGTCAGCAAAAGTGTTCCTGGCAAAATACTTGCATGCTGGCTACCAATCACTGCATTCCAAACAATGGGCATGGAACATATTGTCGTCAATATGTTCCTACATACAACAGGGCCTTTGCTAGGTTCTGGAGTGGCTTTTAGTAAAGTTATTTTTTGGAATTTTCTACCAGTAACTTTAGGAAATATATTAGGAGGAATGGTATTTATTGGAATGCTTTTCTATAGCACTCATAGAACAAAAATGAGCAATGTTCTACCTACTATCCATGATGAAAAACTAGAAAGAGAACTTGCAGCAGAGCTTGGAGCTAGGTAAAATTTATAGAACTTAATACTTAAGAAAGCTCATGCAAATGTGAATGAGCTTTCTTAAGTAAATTAAATGCTCTAAGAAATTCTTTCAAACGCCAAATCAGCATCTAACATTGCTTGATAATCATCATGAAATGAACAACTATACATTAAATTAATTACTCTATCTAAATCAATACCTCGATCAAGAACATCTTGCCATAACCTATTCGTCAATTCTGGATCATCAAGTTCAAATTGAGCATGCACTAATTCTCTAACAAGCAAAAAAATAGTTTGTCGATCATTCCTCATCCTTGCTTCGGCAAAATCCAATGAAAGATCACTAGCAAACTTGTCTATTTGTGATCTAGCAGTAATCTTCTTAACCATTGAAAATTTGCCTATCTTTTATAACTAAACCAATAAGAGAGCTAATCCCTTAAAATTAATAAAAAATCTAGAATTGATCTCTTAACTAATCCAACCTTGCAATTATGAAATTTGAATATGGAAAACAGTGAATCAACAATTTGGGAGAGACTTAAAAACACTCGCAGCCTTGACAATAGGCCATCTGCAACTTGGCTTGGTGAAGTCTATTCACTGCAATTGTCTCATGACTTACGACATGTGATTGGTGAACAGCTAGGACTTTGTGCCGAAGAAGGATGGGTGATCATAAGTATGCTACTTGCCAAATATGGTCCAGAACCAGAGCTCATCCACGCAGCAGGCATTTGCCATCAACCTGATGCAAAAAAATTTCTCCTCAGTCTTCTCCAAGAAAGTAAAGATTACAACCTCATAATTTTAAAAGCACTTACCTGCTGGGGAGCATCTTTATCAATAAGATTGTTGAAGAATATTCTTAGTCAACCAGACGCAGAAAAGCGATTAGCTGGACTCGAATTACTAAAGTTCAAATTAAAGGATCTCTCCGATCAAGATCTTATTTCAATAACTAAAGATCTTTTAAATGATTTCCGTGATCCTATAGTCATTAAAACTATAGAAATTCTACAGCGTCGCGATGGGGTTGATATTTGCGACAATATTGCCAAAACAGCTCTCAATGGATCTGATGCCTCTTCTTATAAAGCTCTGATTGCACTAGGTGCTATTCAATCAACCCATAGCATCAGAAGCTTGGAAAAGCTAATTACACAGTGCACAGATGAACGTCGGCGTAGTCTTGCTATAAAGCAACTCCAACATCAATACAAATTCTTGAAACCGGGTACATCCAATTCAAGCATCAACAATGTCTAAAGTTAAATACATCAATTAAGAATAGTTTTTCACAGTTTTACAAAACACTTCTTCTAAAAATTGCCAGTAATCTCATGACCACAGGAAAAGAAAAATTCAAACAATATCTTAAAAAGATCGGCAGTGGTGAAAATACAAGCAGTGGTCTTAACCGAAAAGAGTCTGAAGAAGCTTTCAATCTCATTCTTCATTCAGATGCAACGCCTGCTCAAATTGGAGCATTCATGATCGCCCATCGAATTCGGCGACCAGAACCACAAGAATTAGCAGGCATGGTCGATGCTTACGTAAATTTAGGACCCACTTTGACATCTAAAACGCTACAACTACGACCCATTTGCTTTGGCATCCCATTTGATGGAAGAACTCGAACCGCTCCTATTTACCCACTCACAGCACTCATTCTAGTAAGTGCGGGACAACCAGTTGTCTTACAAGGATCAGATCGAATGCCCATAAAGTATGGAATAACCACTGCAGAACTATTTGAAGCATTGGACCTAAAACTCACAGGCCTTTCAAATAGCCAAGTACAAAATTGTCTTGATGAAAACGGACTAGCTTTCATTTATCAACCTGACCACTTTGCATTAGCGCAACGTCTGAAGAACTATCGAGACGAAATAGGTAAGCGCCCCCCCATTGCAAGCATGGAACTAATTTGGACAGCTCATCAAGGAGAACATCTATTTGTCAGCGGATTTGTGCATCCGCCTACTGAAGAAAGAGCATGGGAAGCTCTCAAGATGCTCGGAGAATCAGATGTCATTTCAATAAAAGGTCTTGAAGGAGGCACAGACTTACCAATAAGTCGACCCTGTATCACTGGGCAACTAAAAAATAATCAATCAAAACGCTTAATCCTTCATCCTAAAGATCATGGTTGTTCTGGAAAAGACATGGAATGGATTAACCTTCACTTATGGAGAAAACATGCCTTAGATGGATTAACTAATAAAGGACCATTACAACAAGCTTTACGTTGGAATGCTGGGGTTTATCTATGGTTTGCAGGAATCAGCCAAAGCCTAGAAGCAGGACTTGATAAAGCTGAGGAAATTATGAGCGAAGGATCTGCAAAATGCACCCTAGAGCAGCTTATTCATTGGAGATCCAAAATCACTGCCTGAAATAAATAACTATTTAAAAGATTTTTGCATTAAATACCGCTCGAAACTAACATCAGCAAAATTGATAGTTTCAGATTTAATAAAAGTCCAACCTCGTTTTAACAACAAAGGATAACTACATAAGCTTGCCTCTGTAGATAAAAAAGCTTCTCCCTCATTAAATGCTTCCATCTCGATATGGTCCAACAAAGCTGTGGCATGTCCAAGTCCTGCGGATCGCCCTCGACAATAAAGTAGAGCTAATCGACTCAAAGGATGTCGCAAGGCAAAGGCTTCAATCACTGCATTATCACAACTAACCCAACCTCTACCTTCCGCAAATACACGGTCCAAGATGCCAGGCAAACAAGCTATTGCAGACCACGCAGCAATTTGAGCATGACTATAAAAAAGTGGGCCCTGGGATTCAATTGCATCTTTATAAACCTCTCTCACCACCTCATAATCAGAAGGGCTTAAAGGCTTTAAATAATGGCTTGCACACATCTAATGATACCTAGCAAAGCAGATGAACATACTTTGTGAGATGGTGAAGGTCAGAAATAAGAAAGAATCTGTGGAAAAGCTCAAGATCCCAACTCTGCTTAGTGCTTTTATAACACTTTTAAATGATCGGCTTGGAGAAACCATAGTCTTTCCTTTACTGCCTTTCTTGCTTGAGCGCTTTACAAAAAGTGGTAGCACTCTTGGATTACTAGCTGGCACTTATGCAATATCTCAATTTGCAGTGGCTCCTTTAATTGGTGCTCTAAGTGACCGATTTGGGCGTAAACCAATCATCATAACTTGTGTAGCAGGCTCGGTGATAGGCCTAAGTCTTTTTGCTATCACTGTCAGTCTTGACTGGAATAATATATTACCAATTTGGGCAACTAGTTTACCTCTATTCTTGTTATTTGCCGCGAGAATTATTGATGGAGCAAGTGGGGGAACTGCAGCTACTGCTACAGCAGTATTAGCAGATATTTCAACACCTGAAAATAGAGCGAAAACCTTTGGCTTGATAGGTGTTGCCTTTGGATTAGGCTTTGTATTAGGACCAGGATTAGGAACAGCTCTTGCAAAATTTAGTGTTACTCTTCCTGTTTGGGCAGCCACACTATTTGCAATCGCAAACTTAGGTTTAGTGATCTGGATACTCCCTGAAACATTAATGCCTGCAAATCGAGATAATTTGATTAAGAAAAGGGAATTAAACCCATTCAGACAACTCAAAATTATCTTTACCAATCACTTGTCACGTCGACTTTGTCTCGCATTCTTTTTATTCTTTATGGCCTTCAATGGATTTACAGCTGTTTTAGTTTTATATTTAAAAGAGGCTTTCTTATGGACTCCACAGCAATCTAGCCAAGCTTTTGTAATAGTAGGAGTTATTGCAATGGTAGTTCAGGGGGGATTAATTGGACCATTAGTCAATCGCTTTGGAGAATTCAAACTAACAGTATCAGGTATAGGCTTTGTGATCGCTGGTTGCATACTTCTGACGCTTGCAAACCAAGAGAACTCAATTCGTATGGTATTCAGCTCGGTAGGCATCTTGGCTGTCGGAACAGGACTGGTAACTCCTTGCCTTCGGGCATTGATTTCAAGAAAGCTGGATTCGACTGGTCAAGGTGCAGTACTAGGAAGCCTCCAAGGCCTCCAAAGCTTGGGCACATTCCTAGGCGCCAGTGCGGCCGGCATATGTTATGACCTTCTAGGCCAAAAAAGTCCATTTTATGGAACTACATTAGTACTAATTTTTGTAGTTGCTTTGGTTCAAGGGAGACGATCAAAGCAGCTAGAAAATAAGTATTAGAGTAATTACATTCCATCCTCACCAATTGCTCCAAACTGCACTTGCTCAATTGCCAACATAATTCCTAAATAAAAAAAGATTTTTTTCAATGACTAAAAAAGAAGAAGCTCAGCCCCACTACATCAACCGTGAACTGAGCTGGCTAAAGTTTAACCAAAGAGTTCTAGAAGTAGCCCTTGATCCTAATACGCCAATCCTAGATCAGGCAAAATTTAGTGCGATATTCAGCAACAATCTGGATGAATTTTTTATGGTTCGTGTAGCCTCACTAAAAAGTCAAGTTGAAGCAGGTATAACAAAAAAAAGTGAGGATGGTAAATCACCTCAAGAACAATTAAATAATATCCGATCCTCATTACTTCCTCTACTGAGCAAACAAGAAAATCACTATCTGAATACTTTTAAGAAGAGTCTGTTAAAAGAAAATATTCATTTATTGAATTATAAAGATCTAAATCTACGCCAAAAAAATTGGATCGATAACTATTTCCAGACAGCATTATTTCCTGTTCTAACTCCATTAGCTGTTGACCCTACACACCCTTTCCCTTTTGTCAGTAATCTCAGCTTGAATGTAGCAGCGATCATCGTAGATCCTGATACCCAACAAAAACAATTTGCAAGAGTCAAAATTCCTCAAAAAACAACAAGAAGATTCATAGATATACCTATCGAATTAAGTGATCTAGAGCCCAAGCCAATACATACACAAATTACAATTGAGCAGGTAGTCGTAAATAACTTGCATTTGTTATTTCCTGGAATGGAAGTAGAAAATCAATGTCTATTCAGAGTTACCCGTGATGCCGACCTAGAACTGAGAGATATAGAGGCAGACGATCTCATGAGTGCCATTGAGCAAGGACTGCATAAACGCCGACTGGGAGGCGAGGTTGTCAGGTTAGAAGTCTCAGAAAACATGCCTGAGAATATTTTAGATCTATTAATCGAGGGAATGAATGTAGCAGAGGCTGACCTATATCGTGCAAAAGATCCTTTAGCACTAGATGAACTATTTGAGTTTCAAAGAATAAATCTACCAGACTTAAAACATGAATTTCATCAAGGCAAAACTCACAAGGAGCTACTTCACAGTCAAAAAGATCTCGTAAGCGAAGGGTCAATAAGAAAAGATGATTTTAAAAGTATTTTTTCTATTATTAAACGTCAAGACTTACTTCTTCATCATCCATTTGATCTATTCTCAACCTCTATAGAAGAGTTCATCAATCAAGCTGCAGAGGACGAGCAGGTTATGGGAATTAAGATGACACTGTATAGAATTTCTAAGGACTCTTCAATCATTTCATCTCTCATCAGAGCCGCAGAAAATGGAAAGCAAGTCATGGCACTTGTCGAACTTAAAGCGCGCTTTGATGAAGATAATAATATTCAATGGGCTAAACATCTCGAACAATCAGGTGTTCATGTTGTTTATGGAGTTTCAGGGTTAAAAACCCATACTAAAATTGCCTTAGTAATAAGGAAGGAAAAAGCAAGACTTAGAAGTTACTTTCATATTGGTACAGGAAACTATAATTCAAAAACATCTAAGTTATATACTGACCTAGGCTTACTCTCATCTCAACCAGAACTAGGTCAAGATCTAGTTGAATTATTTAATTACTTAACAGGCTTTTCAAAACAACAATCCTACAGGAAACTTCTTGTTGCACCAATAACTCTTAGAGATGGAATGAAGTCTTTAATTAAGCGAGAAATCAAAAACAAAAAAAATAATGGGACTGGACACATAAAAGCAAAAATGAATTCACTTGTAGATCCAGAAATCATTGAGCTGTTATATAAAGCCTCGAATGAAGGAGTCAAAATTGAGCTGATAGTTCGTGGAATGTGCTGTTTATATCCAGGAGAGAAAGGTCTCAGTGAAAATATAAAAGTGACTAGCATTATTGGTAATTTCTTAGAGCATTCTAGAATCTTTTGGTTTGCCAATAATGGCAATCCAGATGTTTATTTGGGAAGTGCAGATTGGATGAGACGTAATCTAGATCGACGTGTAGAAGCAGTCACGCCTATTGAGTCCCCAAACCTAAAACAACAAATCCATATGCTACTAGAGCTTTATCTACAAGATAATTGTGAATCATGGGAAATGCAAAATGATGGTAACTATCTGCGTCGAGAACATAAAGAAACGAAAAAATGTGCGCAAGCTCAGCTGATTAGAAAGTGGAATCAATAAAAAAGTATAAACACTTAGAATTAAAAAAAAATTTGATGCAAAATTCATCTAACAGAATGAGAAAGGATGATATTGCGCGTTTTACCTAGTGCGAAAAAAGATTTTCCCATAGGGTTACTGAAAGATTTCCAATTCTGGATGTC
The DNA here is from genome assembly GCA_003280225.1 of Prochlorococcus sp. AG-363-K07. Classification (GTDB taxonomy): domain Bacteria; phylum Cyanobacteriota; class Cyanobacteriia; order PCC-6307; family Cyanobiaceae; genus AG-363-K07. The sequence continues at coordinate 80,829 of QCFO01000001.1, forward strand.
TACATTGCTTTATAGGTGCTAAATTCCGGCCAAATCTAAATTTAGGAGGCCAGGGTGATGGGGATCCCTCTGGAATCTGCAGGGAGCACTTCCAATGCGAAGTCGCAATCTTTTGCAAAGTCTTCAACAAAAAAAACACGAAATCAAAAAGCAAACAAGGCTGCCAATGGTTCTCGAATTGCTCACAAAACTGGTGGCCGCTTAGGAACTGACTCCATAGGGTTTTACCTAAGCAGTATTGGAAGGGTTCCACTACTAACTCCGGCAGAAGAAATTGAACTGGCCCATCATGTACAGACAATGAAAAAGATATTAGAGATACCAAAGGAAAAGCAAACCGCACGACAGCGTCATCAAGTGCGTATGGGAAAACGTGCGAGAGATCGCATGATGGCAGCAAATCTTCGCCTAGTGGTGAGCGTTGCTAAAAAATATCAAAATCAAGGGCTTGACTTGCTTGATCTAGTCCAAGAAGGGGCTATCGGCTTGGAGCGAGCCGTTGATAAGTTTGATCCAGCAATGGGTTATAAATTTTCAACTTATGCCTACTGGTGGATTCGTCAAGGAATGACTAGAGCAATTGATAATAGTGCTCGTACTATTCGACTACCAATTCATATCAGTGAAAAGCTCTCCAAGATGCGACGTATTTCACGAGAATTATCCCATCGTTTTGGACGTCAACCTAATCGCTTAGAACTGGCTCATGCAATGGGTATTGAGCCACAAGATCTAGAAGATCTTGTGGCTCAAAGTGCTCCTTGCGCATCACTTGACGCACATGCAAGAGGAGAAGAGGATCGGAGTACTTTGGGAGAATTAATTCCTGACCCTAATAGTGATGAACCAATGGAAGGAATGGATAGAAGTATTCAAAAAGAACACCTAGGTGGATGGTTATCACAATTAAACGAACGAGAACAAAAGATTCTACGTTTACGTTTTGGCTTAGATGGTGAAGAACCTCTTACCCTTGCTGAAATTGGACGTCAAATCAACGTTTCAAGAGAGCGAGTCAGACAACTAGAAGCGAAAGCAATTTTGAAATTAAGAGTGATGACAACCCACCAACAAGCTGCCTAAGTCATCAATCACTTGAATAATATTTACTCAGTTTTTATAATTTGTATTTGGATCTTTATCATTCTCTTGAGTGCTATAAGTTCCAAAAAATTTTTTCCTTCCAACCCAGAATTAAGTCGTAAGATTGTACACATTGGGACTGGACCAGTAGTTCCAATGGCCTGGAGTCTAAATATACCTAAGGAAATTGCAGTGCCAATTTCAGGAATTATCACATTAGCATTATTAGTTAATAATCAAATACGCTTTATTGAAACATTTGAAGGCGTCAACCGTAAAAGTTATGGAACTATCGCATATGGATTAAGTATAACAATTTTATTATTTTTACTATGGCCAAAGCATGCTGATGCAGTCAGTGCTGGAATTCTGATCATGGCCTTTGGTGATGGCTTGGCTGGATTAATTGGTCCAAAATTAAAATCCCCAGCCTGGAAAATATTTGGTCAAAGAAAATCATTGGCAGGTACAGTAACAATGGGATTAATATCAATCATTGTACTCACAGCTATAATGATGATAAATGGAAATAATATTCAACCAGTATTATTGATTACAATTCCAATTCTAGCGGTAGGCCTTGAACAAATTGGTCCATGGGGAATAGATAACCTAACTGTACCAATAGGCGTAGCCTATTGGTACAGTTGGCTCAGTAATTAGCTTAATAATATAAATCTAACTACTGTATGGAGGCTATAGCTTCTGAAAGCTCTTGAAGAAGATGAGAAGTGGTATGTATATCAATACAAGCATCAGTAATACTTTGTCCATAAGTAAGGCTTGTCAGCTTTGGCAACAACTTTTGATTACCTTCAACAAGATGGCTTTCAAGCATTACACCCATCAAATGTGTAGAACCTCCCCTTACCTGATTAGCAACCTCTTTGAGCACATCAGCTTGGCGACGATAATCCTTATTAGAATTCCCATGACTACAATCAACCATTAATCGATCAGTCAATCCAAATTGAGATAACTCATTGGCTACTGCCTCAACAGCTTCAATATGATAATTAGTACCACCTTTCCCTCCTCTTAAAACAAGATGACCATCAGGGTTACCTGTTGTACTCACAATAGATGCCTGACCATCTCTACTAATACCTAAAAAATGATGAGGTTTGGATGCAGCTTGCATAGCATTTATGGCAATTGTTGCTGTCCCATCAGTCCCATTTTTATAGCCAATAGGCATTGATAATCCTGATGCCATTTCTCGATGAGTTTGACTTTCAGTAGTTCTTGCGCCAATTGCAGTCCAACTAATCAAATCAGCAATGTATTGGGGCACAACTGGGTCTAATAATTCAGTCGCGGTGGGCATACCTTTTCGAGCTAAATCCAATAAAAGAGACCGAGCCATTTTCAAACCAGTATTAATGTCATACGAGCCATCTAAATGAGGATCATTAATAAGGCCCTTCCACCCAACAGTTGTCCGCGGCTTTTCAAAATAAACACGCATGACTACTTCTAAATGCTCTGCATACTGGTCTCTAAGGGGTTGTAACTGATTTGCATAGTCTTTCGCAGCTTCAATATCATGAACAGAACATGGGCCCACTATTACCAACAAGCGTGAATCTTCTCCACGAAGAATTGCTTGAATACTTTTTCTTGCTCGAGCTACGGTCGATGCCGCCTCCAAATCAATTGGAAAATCTTGATGTAAAACGCTCGGTGGGACCAATGGCCTAGTCTCCACCACATGAAGATCAGATGTGGTGGTCATTTCATACCCTGTTCAGCACTCTGCAGACTAAGAAAAATACAAGATAAGTGCATCAACCACAGATATTTCATTTTTGAAAGAACCTCAACATGGGAAAGTGGGAAGAACAATTGAGATTCTCACCTAATTCTCAGGAGGAGCAAGAATGCTGAAAGAATATCGTGACCTTGCTTTAGAGCGCGAAGCACTAGGAATTCCTCCTCTGCCTTTAACCCCAAAGCAAACACAGGCACTAACTGAGTTACTGGAAAATCCTGCTACGCAAGAAAATGAAGAGCTTCTTACCCTATTGAGAGATCGGGTGCCTCCAGGTGTTGATGAAGCTGCTTATATCAAAGCAACCTGGCTAAGTGGCATTGCAACTGGCAGCAGCTCCAGCCAATTCATCACACCACTTGAAGCAACTCGGCTGCTAGGCACCATGGTAGGCGGATATAACGTAGCAGCATTAATTGAGCTACTGGAAAACAAAGAGAATGCCATTGCTCAATGCGCATGCAATGGACTCAGCCATACACTCCTTGTCTATGATGCAATTAATGATATTTTTGAACTTGCAAAATCAAACAAATATGCCAAACAAGTAATAAAAAGCTGGGCAAATGGAGATTGGTTTACCTTAAAAGAGCCTATTCAAGAAGAGATAACAGTAACTGTCTTCAAGGTAGATGGTGAAACCAATACTGATGATCTATCACCTGCAACACATGCAACAACACGACCAGATATTCCTCTTCATGCACTAGCAATGCTAGAGACAAGAATGCCAGATGGTTTAAAGAAACTTACACTTCTAAAAGAAAAAGGTCATCCAATTGCATATGTAGGTGATGTTGTTGGCACTGGAAGTTCAAGAAAATCAGCAATAAATTCAGTTCTCTGGCATATAGGAAATGATATACCCTATGTACCAAATAAACGCTCCGGTGGAATCATTATAGGAAGTAAACTTGCCCCCATTTTTTTCAATACTGCTCAAGACTCTGGCTCGTTACCTATTGAATGTGATGTAAGTCACTTAGCAACTGGCAATATTATTACTATCAGACCAAATGATGGCACAATTGAAATAGCTAAAGGCGAAAAAGATGAAGGCAAAATTGTTGCTAACTTTACTCTTAAGCCATCCACTATAAGTGACGAAATTCGTGCAGGGGGAAGAATTCCATTAATGATTGGCCGAGCACTAACAGACAAGATACGAAATAAAATTGGGCTAGAACCTTCAACTTTATTTATTCGACCAGGGAAACCATCTAATACCGGAGAAGGCTTTACTCAGGCACAAAAGATAGTTGGTCAAGCTTGTGGCCTAGAGGGTGTTCGACCAGGCACAAGTTGCGAACCAATTATCACAACTGTAGGTAGTCAAGATACAACTGGCCCTATGACAAGAGACGAGATGAAAGAACTTGCTTGTCTTGGTTTTTCAGCAGATCTTGTAATGCAAAGTTTTTGCCATACAGCGGCTTATCCAAAACCAATAGATCTACAAACCCAAAAAGAACTGCCTGATTTTATTGCCTCACGTGGAGGGGTAACACTTCATCCAGGCGATGGAATTATCCATAGTTGGCTAAACCGAATGCTCTTACCTGACACAGTAGGGACAGGAGGTGATAGTCATACCCGCTTTCCTTTAGGAATTTCATTCCCTGGTGGTTCTGGAGTGGTGGCATTTGCTGCCGCTATTGGTGCTATGCCATTAGATATGCCTGAATCTGTACTAATTAAATTTAATGGATCACTACAATCAGGGATAACACTTAGAGATGTAGTCAATGCCATACCATGGATGGCTATTCAAAAGGGACTATTAACTGTCGAAAAAGCTAACAAAAAAAATATATTCAACGGAAAAATTATGGAAATAGAAGGTTTACCAGATCTCAAGCTGGAGCAAGCATTTGAACTGACTGATGCAAGTGCCGAAAGATCTTGCGCAGGTTGTACCATTCAACTCTCAAAAACGACAGTTTCTGAATACTTAAGAAGCAATATATCTCTACTAAAAAATATGATTTCCAGAGGTTATCAAGATCCTCGAACACTGGCAAGAAGAATTAAAGGAATGGAAAATTGGCTAAATAATCCAGAATTAATAATTGCTGATAAAAATGCAAATTACAATGAAATCATAGAAATAGATCTCAACAAACTAGAAGAACCAATCATTGCATGTCCTAATGACCCTGATAATGTCAAACTCCTAAGTGAAATATCTGGAGATCCTATACAAGAAGTATTTATCGGATCATGTATGACAAATATTGGTCACTATCGTGCTGCTGCAAAAATTCTAGAAAATGCGGGCAAAGCTAAAGCAAGACTTTGGATTTGTCCACCAACTCGTATGGATGAAGAGATACTGAAGCAAGAAGGTTATTATCAAATCTTTGAGGAAGCAGGCTCTAGATTAGAGATGCCAGGTTGTTCCTTATGCATGGGTAATCAAGCAAGAGTTGCTGATAATACTAATGTATTTTCCACAAGTACTAGGAATTTCAATAATCGACTTGGAAATGGTGCACAAGTTTACCTAGGTAGTGCAGAACTAGCAGCAACTTGTGCTCTTTTAGGTCATATTCCATCTAAAGACGAATATAATGCGATAGCAGCTCAAAAAATCTCACCGCTATCAACTAAATTATACAAATATCTAAACTTCAATGAAATTCCAGGATTTGAAGAACAAGGGCGAGTGATAACTAAAGAAGAAGAAACTGAATTTCTACAAACTTCCTAATCCAAATGCAAAAATATAAAAGCATAAAATCAAAAATCCAAAACAATCAATCAAATCAAACAATTAAAAAACTACTGAAAACAAATTGGTTGAAAGTTGTTTTAGCTTTAATGCTTACTGGTTTAGGAGCGGCATTAACAGGAACCCTTTTTAAAGCGGGTGTACATGCAGTTGATGAATGGCGATTAGCTCTATTACAAAAATTCCCAGCATGGTTTGTTTTACCTGCATTGGGCGGAATAGGGGGCAGCCTCTCTGGATATTTAATTTCACGCCTCGCTCCAGCTGCAGGTGGCTCAGGAGTTACTCACATAATGGCTTTTCTGCACCATCACAAAGTGCCGATGGGCTTGCGAGTTGGTTTAATCAAACTAATAACAGGAATAATTGCCATTGGAAGTGGCTTCCCTCTAGGGCCAGAAGGGCCTTCAGTCCAAATGGGTGGCTCAGTTGCCTGGCAAATGGCACGGTGGCTCAAAGCTCCGATTGCCTTTAGAAGAGTCATAGTGGCAGCAGGGGGCGGAGCAGGAATTGCAGCAATTTTTAGTGCTCCAATAGGAGGCTTTATATATGCCATAGAAGAGTTACTAAATTCAGCAAAACCAATTGTCCTTTTGTTAGTTGTTGTCACTACATTCTGGGCAGACACATGGGCTGATTTTCTCCAAGAATTAGGCCTAGATCCATCTGCAGGAGGCTTTGATAGTAATTTAGGATTTCAGTTGCAACGTGAATACACACCATTAATACGATTCCTTCCCATTGACTTGGGTTACTTAATAGCACTAGGCATAATTATCGGTTGCTTAGCCGAACTTTATAGCAGATATGTTTTATCAATGCAGCAAAAAGGGAATCTATGGTTTGCAGGAAAACCAGTTCTCCGAATGACATTTTGTGGAATCCTATTAGGAGGAATTTATGCAAGTCTTCCAGCAACATATCACAATATGAATGGACTACAAAAACTAATTGTTGAAGGAAATTTAAATATTATCATGGCAATAGGAATATTCATTGTGTTATTCATTACCACTGGATTAGCTGCCTCATCAGGCGCACCTGGTGGTTTATTTTACCCAATGTTGACACTAGGTGGGTCAATTGGATTAGCTTGCGGAAATTGGGTCGAAGCTCTAACTGGGCATGTACCTAGCACATACATCTTTGCAGGAATGGGTGCATTTGTTTCAGCATGCTCTCATACTCCAATCACAGCTATGTTTCTTGCATTTGCTCTGACAAAGGATCTTTTAATTCTTAAGCCAATTCTTGTTGCATGCATCACAAGCTTTCTTGTGGCCCGCTTATTTAGTGAAAAATCAATATATGAACGGCAAATGAAATCAGAGTTAACTAAGGAGGATCAAATGAGACAAAGAATTCAAAGTCAGGGGGGACTCTTCAAATCATTGATTTTTCCACCAACCAAATCTCAAACCCCTGATTCCACTGCACCCAATAAGTAACTGAACCAAGAAACTCTCCTTTTTCAACCAGAAGTTCCGGCATCCGGAGCCATTAAGATCCTTTTGGCCTTTCCTAACACATATACCGTTGGAATTACGAGTCTGGGGTATCAAATCATTTGGTCAATACTTGCCAAAAGAAAAGATGTAGATGTCAGACGCCTTTTTACAGATCAAGCAGAAAGAGCTCATAAAACTAGTGACCTTTTTGGCATATCTCTAAGTTGGGAACTAGATGGTCCAGTCCTACTGGATTTATTAGAACAGCAAAGCATACCTATCTGGACTTATCAAAGGAGTGATAATCACCCTCTCGTTTTTGGAGGAGGTCCAGTCTTAACAGCTAATCCAGAACCATTCGCACCTTTCCTAGATGTAGTCCTGTTAGGAGATGGTGAATCCTTACTACCAGAATTTATAGACAAGTACCAAGAGATTCGGTCATTACCAAGGAAACATCAACTGGAAGAACTTTCATTAATTCCAGGAATCTATATACCTAGTTTATACATTCCTAATTACTCAAAAGATGGAGAACTAATGTCAATTCAACCCATTAACTCAAAAATTCCATCAACAGTTTGCAAACAAACCTGGCAAAGTAAAACCCTCAATCATTCAACAGTAATTACTCCCCAAGCAGCATGGCCTAATATTCATATGGTAGAAGTAGTTCGAAGTTGTCCGGAACTCTGTAGATTTTGCCTGGCTAGTTATTTAACTCTTCCATTCCGGAGTTCTATTCTTGAGGATGGTCTTATACCAGCTATTGAAAAAGGAATGAGTGCGACAAATCGTATAGGTCTCCTTGGAGCATCAGTCACTCAACATCCACAGTTTGCAGATCTATTAGATTGGATAAATCACGATAGATTTGAGAATATTCATCTAAGTGTTAGTTCTGTGCGAGCATCGACAGTAACTCCAAAGATGACAAAAATTTTCTCTAAGCGTGGCTGCAAATCATTAACCATAGCTATTGAAAGTGGTAGCGAAAGAATCAGGAATTTGGTCAACAAAAAATTATCCGAAGAAGAAATTATTGCAGCAGTAAATTACGCAAAAGAAGGTGGATTAAATGGAATTAAACTGTACGGAATTGTAGGTCTACCGCATGAAGAAAATGAAGATATAGAAAAAACAGCAGAGTTACTAATAAGGCTCAAAAAATCAACACAAAGTCTACGTATTTGCTTTGGTGTGAGTACATTTGTCCCTAAAGCACATACACCATTTCAATGGTATGGATTAAATGCAAATGCAAAAAAACGCCTTAAATTGCTGGCTAAAGCCCTGAGGCCAAAAGGGATTGAACTTCGTCCCGAAAGCTATGGATGGAGTTTAATACAAACACTTATTTCCCGAGGTGACCGCCGACTCGCAGCAGTAATAGTAAGAGTCAGAGGTTCAGAAAATAGTCTAGGAAATTGGAAGAAAATTTATAGAGAAGTACAAGAATGTCAGACTCTAGAGAAAAATAATCCCCAAGCTAATATGCCCAAATTGCCAATCTGGGAAGACATGATTCACAAAAACTGGACACACTCACAAATCCTTCCTTGGTCACATCTGCAAGGACCAGTGAAGCCAACAATACTTATTCAACATCAAGAGCAATCTTTAAAGAATGCAAATTTTCAAACTGTCCAGAATTAAGAGAAATAATTAAACAGCGCAAGCCTGCTAAAAGAATCCATCCCGCAATATTTAACCGACTATCAAAAAATGGCATGTCTGCACCATGCAAGCAAATTAAAACAAAACAAGCAGTCCACCATGCTCGATCACAAACAAGCAGCCCAATTTGCTTCGCAGTAATGGCGCGACGAGTCAATACACCTCTACGTAAAGAAGTAATCAAAAGAAGAATTACAGCACCAACAATCAATGCAGCCACTGGGAGACCATGGCTCACAGCAATTTCTAAAGGCAAATTATGGGCATGTCCATGCCAAATACCTTTCCTCAAAGGATACAAAATTGAAAAAGCAGCAGCACCCCAACCCAAAATTGGTCTTGCTAAAGATAAATTGATTGCTTCTATCCATTGGCTCAATCTTGTCGCAGAAAAAGGTCTATCTACATATTTCATGTCATTTAATCTGCCCCAAATAGTTTCTGGCACAATCTGTCTAGCCCAACTTTGAAGCTCGATATTAATCCAAGGGATAATAGAAAAAACTACGGGAGCCAAAGCCAAAATACAAAGCGGAAACAACCAAACCCATTGATAGGGACCTAATACAAAAGGAACTGCCAAAATCAAGCCACCCCAAGCATTCCTAGAGTCAGTAAGAATTAGAGAAAAAGAGATGAGAATAGAAAATAAAAAAACCAAACTCCGCTGATAACGATTAAGACATGGCTGCAACAAGGCAGCCAAGGCAAAAGGCCAAATCATCGCTAACCATGCACCAGCAAGATTGGCATAACTAAATAATCCTGATAATCGTCCACTGGGTTGCCCCCCCTGATCAACAAACCAAACAATCAAGCCATTGAATAATTGCCAAGGGCCGTGCCAATCCAAAAACATCTGACCTAAACCTGTCACTAAAACGGGCAAAGTCCCTACAAGTAAGCAAAATGCAGAACGTCTCCTAGATTTAGCAGTCATTAAATATGGCTGAAAGGCCCAGAAACACCAGAAAAAAGGGAGCCAATTTGCAAGTCCAACCCATGCTAACCAACCTGAATAAGCATTAAAAGAACCTATGATCATCAAAACTGCGGAGAGAATAAAAGGATAATTCCAACAATCACGCCAATAAGACCTTCTACGAGTACTACCAATGATTAAGGACGGTAGAAGAAATAAGCAAGACAAAAATGTACTAGAAGCTAAGCAAAACAAGCCAAGTTGAAATAACAGCCATCCCAGAGGCCTGCAATTATCTGGCCTGAATTGATCAATCCAAGAAAATAATTTCACGTTAGTGCAGCAGTCAGTCTTCAACAAACCATTATGTTGCGATACACGGACAAGCTAAGACCTCTAAACATTGTTACTTTCAGGCGATCTCGTACTTTACGAATTAAATCACTAACCAAAGCAGAACGATCAGGACAGATAAGTTCCAAAATCAATGTGGTTAAGCTCAAGGAGTTGAGAAAATTCTTTTCTCAACTGAAACATTTTTAACACTAACAACAACAAATTCAAAGTCTTCGTGACCATAATCCAACCAAACTCCACATTATCCCGTTCTTCCAAGAAAAAAATCGCTGTTATTGGAGGAGGCATCATTGGTAGCATCACTACTTGGTATTTAACTAATAATGGACAGGATGTTGTACTAATTGATCCTGCATTAAAGGAACCTATAAATCGATTTGGAATGCTCAATGGCAGTAGTGCATCATTGGGAGTATTGATGGGACATGTTTACAGAAGATCTACAGGTCGTAGCTGGCAATTAAGAAGACGAAGTATGGAACTCTGGCCTGATTGGGTATCTAAATTAAAAACAACAAAATTTCCACTTAAAATTGAATATCCATTAGTACAACTTGCCAGTTCAGAAAAAGAAGCAACTATTTTAAAAAATTTAAGTCAAGATCCAACAAGGGTCGGATTAGAACTACTAAATGAAAACTCATTTAATAATCTATCTCGTTCATTCCCAGGCAAACACTTTGGAGGTTTAATATCACATTTAGATGGAAGAATAGATCCATTACAACTGCAAAGTTGCTTAATAGATTCTTTCAATAAATTGCAAGTAAAACTAGTATATGAAAAGGTAAAATCAGTAATAAGAAGATCAAAATTGAATCAAAAACGATGGCAAATCCAATTCTTCAATGGAAAAACTATTAGCAGTGATTACGTAGTCCTATGCGCATCCATGGGTGTAAAGAACCTACTAAAACCACTTGGTTACACAAGGGATATAGAACCTATTCTTGGCCAAGCCCTAGAAATGCATTTAGCAGACAATAAAGTCAACTGGACTGGATGGCCAGCAGTTCTTATAAATCAAGGAATCAATATAATTCCACAAGAAGCTAATACATTTCTTTTAGGTGCCACTTTAGAGCCAGGTATTCATCCAAATATACGAGCAATAAACGAAATGAAAGAAATGAAAGGAACTGCTCCAAAATGGCTGAAAAATGCTTCAACAAAACATCTATGGTATGCGTTAAGAGGACGTCCAATTGATAGGGCTGCGCCAATCCTAGAAAAGCTAGAGGATGGACTTATTATTGCGACTGGGCACTACAGAAATGGAGTACTATTAGCTCCAGCCACTGCTGAATGGATCTATAAGGCAATCACGAATCAAGAATAATTTAGCTCTTGAGTATTCATTTAAATGATTTTACTTAGATTCAGTAAACTCAGCATCGATTACATCATCGCCATCTGAGGTTCCTGGATTAGTCGATGAATTATTTTCTTGATCTGGAACTGACCCTGGAGCTCCTGCTTGCTGATAAACAGATGCTCCTAAAGCATAAAGTTCCTGCTGCAATTCTTCTAACAAAGTTTTCATCGTTTCAAAATCGTCTTTTTCAGTAGCCTCTTTTAATCTGTTTCTCTTATCTTCAACTTTTTCTTTCGCGGCTGCATCTACCTTATCCCCAAGTTCACCCAACTGTTTTTCTGTTTGATAAACCAGAGTCTCTGCTTGATTTTTTATGTCTATGCGCTCACGCTTTTCTTTATCAGCTGAGGAATTTGTTTCAGCATCCTTGACCATTTTTTCAACTTCATTATCAGATAAGGTAGACGCTCCTGTAATAGAAATACTTTGCTCTTTACCACTACCTTTATCCTTAGCATTCACACTAAGAATTCCATTTGCATCAATATCAAAAGTGACTTCAATTTGAGGGACTCCTCTAGGAGCTGGAGGGATGCCATCTAAACGAAAAGTACCCAAACTTTTATTGTCAGAAGCCATCTCACGCTCTCCCTGAAGAACATGAATTTCAACATTTGTTTGTCCATCTACAGCAGTTGAATAAGTTTCTGCTTTTTTAGTCGGGACCGTTGTATTGCGAGTAATCATCTTGGTCATAACACCACCAAGAGTTTCAACCCCTAAAGACAACGGAGTTACATCAAGTAAAAGAATATCCTTTACTTCACCCGCCAACACACCTCCCTGAATTGCAGCTCCCACAGCAACAACTTCATCAGGATTTACAGTTTGATTTGGATCTTTACCAGTAACTCTTTTAACCAACTCTTGAACAGAGGGCATACGAGTAGAACCTCCTACCATCACAATCTCATCAAGCTCACCAGAAGACAATTTGGCGTCTTTCAAAGCTTGCTCAACAGGAACACGACACCGATCAATCAAACTAGAAGCTAATTCTTCAAACTTAGCTCTAGTAAGAGTTAAATCTAAATGCTTTGGACCTTCTGGTGTAGCAGTAATAAATGGAAGATTAATTTCACTTTGAGTTGCATTCGAAAGTTCAATTTTGGCCTTTTCAGCTGCTTCAGTTAGACGTTGTAGAGCCTGCTTATCCTGTCGAAGGTCAATCCCTTCATTAGTTTTAAACGTGGCTGCAAGATGATCAACAATCACTTTGTCGAAATCATCGCCTCCTAGATGGGTATCTCCTGAGGTAGAAAGGACCTCAAACACTCCATCACCAACTTCCAAAACAGAAACATCAAAAGTTCCTCCGCCTAAATCAAAAACTAAAATCCGTTCATTACTTTTCTTATCCAAACCATAAGCAAGTGCAGCAGCTGTAGGCTCATTAATAATCCTTAGAACCTCTAATCCTGCTATTTTTCCGGCATCTTTAGTTGCCTGGCGTTGAGAGTCATTAAAATAAGCTGGAACAGTAATAACAGCTTGGGAAACACTTTCACCTAAATACTTCCCGGCATCGTCAGATAACTTTCTCAAGACCTGAGCGCTAACTTCCTCAGGAGAAAACTGTTTATCAAGAATTGGACATTTCAATTTGACATTAGAACCAGATTTCTCAACGCCGTAGCTCACTTCCTTAGATTCTTCATTAACCTCATCTACTCGCCTACCAACAAATCGCTTGGCAGAATAAAAAGTGTTTTCTGGATTCATCACAGCCTGTCGTTTTGCAATCTGACCAACAAGCTGATCCTGATTCTTTGTATAAGCAACAACCGAAGGAGTTGTTCGAAAACCTTCAGCATTAGCAATTACAGTAGGTTTACCCCCTTCCATCACTGCCACACAACTATTGGTAGTACCAAGGTCAATACCAACAACTTTCCCCATGGTTCACAAACTCCTAGATGCGACTTTCTTAATAGGAACATCCTCGGTAGTTAGACCACTTAGAGGCGAGGGGTGGTTCCCGAACAGATAGAACGGCAATCTATATAAGAACCGATTTTAAGGTGAATGATTAACGGTCAAACTAGTTTGGTCGGGTTACTAGGGAACCCAGTCAATCATTCTCTTTCTCCTGTTATTCAAAACGTAGCCCTGAAAGCCATGGGTCTGAATTGGTGCTACTTAGCTATGCCATGTGAATCACAAGATCTAAAAATGGTTACAAAAACTCTACGTAAACTTAATTGCAAAGGTTTAAACATCACAATCCCACACAAAGAAAGAATTATAGAATTTTGTGATTCAATTACCCCTTTAGCAAAAAGAGTAGGAGCGATTAACACTTTAATTCCTAATGAAAAACAAGGCTGGAATGGAGCTAATACTGATATTGAAGGTTTTTTAACACCATTACAGTCTCAGAACTGGGAAGGTCAAAAGGCTATTGTTTTAGGTTGTGGAGGAAGCGCAAGAGCGGTTATTACCGGACTAGAAACTTTACACTTCAATGAAATAATTATTATAGGCAGAAAAGAGTCAAGTCTAAAAAGAGTTATAAGCGATCAAAGCAATCATCCGATTAATGATTCTATTTATTCCAACAAATTAATTGGCCTCATTGATAATGATAGATCAATTATTGAACATATAAAAACAGCTAATTTAATTGTGAATACAACGCCAGTAGGCATGGCTTCAAATAATCAATCAACACTAAAAAACTCTGAAATTCCTCTTGGGAAAGACATATGGAAGCATCTAGTAGCGAATACAACTCTTTATGATTTGATCTATACGCCAAGACCAACACCTTGGCTAATTTTAGGGGCAAAGATGAAATGCAAACAAATTGATGGTTTAGAAATGCTCGTTCAACAAGGTGCGGCTTCTCTTAAACTATGGAGCAATTATAAACAAATACCAATCGATTTAATGAGAAAGGCAGCAAAAAAACATTTAACATATTAAAGTAAAAGCTCTTTAAAAAAGAAAATGTGATTCCTATCTGGCAAAGACTACTGGGCATTTTGATTTACATGCTCCCATGGAGTGATGCACTTCCTTTTGGAAGATATCTTTTTATAGACTTCCCGATGATTCAATGGATAACTTTGCCAGCTTTACCAATAATCTTGATTCAAAGAGGAATTCCCTTTGGAGGCCTTATTTTATTTTTCATTCTTTTTCTCAGTGTTGTTAGAAATTCAAGAGTCCCTTATTTTCTTCGATTTAATACTCTTCAAGCAATTCTAATAGATATAGCTATTATTTTAATTAATTATGGTTTTCAAATTATTCTTGAACCATTCGCTGGATCACTAATCATAAGTACTCTTTCAAGTACAATTTTGATATCGGTTTTAGCCATAGTGATTTTTGTAACTATTAAATGCTTACAAGGCCAAGAAGGCGAGCTCCCAGGTATTAGTGAAGCTGTGAAAATCCAACTCCAATAGCCGAGTAGACCCACAAAGATATATGGTGGTATCTCCGTCGCTCATTACTTTGAGCCTACAGTCCTAGTCGGAAGAACTAATGACGAACCAGCCCTACTACGAAACCATGTACATCCTGCGTCCGGACATTCCGGAAGAGGAGGTCGAAAGTCATATAACAAAATACAGCGAACTCGTCACTAAGTCCGGTGCAGAAGTTCTAGACAGTCAAATGCGTGGTAAACGAAGACTTGCTTATCCGATTTCAAAACATAAAGAAGGAATATATGTTCAATTAAGCCACAATGGTGATGGCCAACATGTTGAGGTTTTAGAAAAAGCCATGCGGCTTGGTGAAGATGTGATTCGCTATTTAACAGTCAAACAGGATGGTCCTCTACCAACCCCTAGAGCGGTCGCATCAGTAGAACAAGAAAAACCCAAAGAAGAGAAGCAAGAGAAGGAGACTAAGGAAAAAGAAATCAAAGAGGAAAAAGAAATCAAAGAGGAAAAAGAAGAAAATTAATTTTTCTTCTTTCTGGTTGTAGCCGCCCAAATTCGACTAGGAAGACCCCAAATATAAATAAATCCTTTTGCAGCCTGATGGTCAAATTCATCATCACTGCCATAAGTAGCCATATCAGGTATATAAAGACTATTAGCGTCCGAGCATCGACCTATAACAATTGCATTTCCTTTATGCAATCTAAGCTTTACAGATCCATTAACTTGACTTTGAGTCCGTTCAAAAAAACCATCCAATGCGTGTTTTAAAGAACTAAACCAAAGTCCCTGGTAAACCAAATTTGCCCATTCTCTTTCTAACTGACTCTTCAGTCGAAGAACGTCAGCTGATAATGTCAAACTTTCAATTTCTTGATGAGCTTTAATCAGCAAAAGAAGTCCTGGTGTCTCATAAATTTCACGACTTTTTATCCCTACTACCCTATCTTCAATAATATCAATACGACCAAACCCATGAATACCAGCAATAGAATTAGCCTTTCGTATTAATGCAACTGGATCTAAAGATTCACCATTAATAGAAATAGGGTTACCATCCTTGAAACTTATTTCAATTTCTTGAGGATTTTCAGGAGCCTCATCAATAGAAGAGGTCATTTCAAAAACCTCTTCAGGAGGAGGGGTCATTGGATCTTCAAGAGAACCTGCTTCAACGCTTCTTCCAAGCAGATTCAAATCAATCGAATAAGGTGATTTTTTAGACACTGGTGCAGGAATACCAAACCTCTCTCCATATGTGATTGTTTCTTCTCTGCTCATTCCCCACTCACGAGCAGGAGTCAAAACCCTGAGATCCGGAGCTAAAGATCCAATCGCAACATCAAAACGAACCTGATCATTGCCCTTACCTGTGCAGCCATGAGCAACAGCATCAGCACCAATCTCCCTAGCAACCTGAACCAATCGACTAGCAATAAGCGGCCTCGCTAAAGCAGTTGACAAAGGATATCTACCCTCATAAAGAGCATTGGCTCGAATAGCAGGAAATGCAAAATCCTCAATAAAAGGCTGAATCAAATCATCAACCAATGAATCACTTGCTCCAGCATCAATCGCCTTTCGACGGATTGGCTCCAACTCATCTCCCTGACCAAGATCAGCCGCAAAGGTAATGACCTCCTCTACCCCATATTCCTTCTTCAAATAAGGAATACATACACTGGTGTCAACACCACCAGAATAAGCAAGGACGACTTTTTTAACGCTTAGCATTAATCGATTAATCAACTCCAGAAAATAAAGTTTAGATGTTTATTATTCCAAAAGGAGTTGCGGTCAAGATCAGGATTAAGCGATCCATCTCAACCAGCCATTCCAAGAAAAACTTCATTTACTAATGGTTAGGTGAGCAAAGGCAACTGAGTTTGACATCTAGTGAAATTAAATTTGAAATGGAAACTGTCTTGCTTGTGGTGCAAAAGAACTAAAAATTCCAAGCACAGCATTTCCAATCTGAAGCAAGCTGGAAATAAACGCAATGGGTGTAAAGGCTGATTGCACAAACTCTCTAAAACAGCCATTCTGATTACATCGATCATGGAGGTGTCTAAATGGACGATACGCCGCCTGAGCATTCAAAGAAGCAAGCTGATTAAAGCTCCTGCTCCAACAGTCTTAACTTAATTGTGGGCTATTCGTCTGGTGAGACAAACCAGTATGTCAAGCCAGTCGACACTCCTCTGCATCGAACTAGGTGCCCTTTAGGAGACAAGCCAAACACCTAACAAGATGGCCCCAGGTGCTAAGCAGCATAAACTTCGCCAATACAGCTATCCGTCAAAGAGCCGATCTCTCTTCTGAGAGATCGGCTCTTTAAGCAAATAAGACATCTATACAATTCATCTATAGAGCCACTAAATTATTGAGAAATGGCTCAATCAGGTCTCGATTGACCAAATCCCAAGAAAAACAACCAAATCCCAAGCAATAAAGAAGGACCAAAAAGGAGTAAAAAAACTAATAAAGGCCTAATGACAAACTCTTGAGGATGATAAATACCCCAAATTCTCAAACCCAGGCTTACCATCAGAGCAAATGCCCAGGTAATCGCCATAATCAGCCACTTAGAAGTCAAAGGGAAGGAAAAATTGTTCATAATGCATTATGTTGAGTTATTGGAATTAGTCTTCACTGATGAGCGCCCTCGACAAAGTGGACCTTAGCTCGCTTGACGGCATCAACCCTGCCCTCAGCCGTTATGGCAGAACAGAAGCAGCACCGATCTTGCCATTAAGGGAAGAACCAGATCTCCTAACTTGGCTTGAAGCTAGTGGAAGATTAATTGCCGATGAAGAATCATCTGATCAAGAAATCAGCACTGTTGAAGAAGAAGAACTGTCTGCATTAATGGGTGAAAAAGAAGACTACAAATCAGATGATGAAGAACAAAGTGAAGAGAACTGGGAAGATTAATAATCATTTCGAATGAACATATCTCATTAATAATCTAGTTATTAAAGACTTATAGCTTATAAACTCTCACAAAAGAAAGTATTGTGATTCTTAAAGCTTATGAAAGAAAATAGAATAAATCCAGAAAAAAACATTGAAGCAATTGTACTAATAAGCATAATTTTTGCGGTCAGTTGTATTGCTGATTCTTACCTAAATAACAGCTCCCTAAGTAAACCATTAATAATATCTACAGTAATATCATCCCTTATAACCTACTGGGGTATTCCAAAACTAAAAGCACTAAAACTCAGACAAATCGTTCGAGCTGAAGGTCCAAAGGATCACTACAGTAAAGCAGGGACTCCTAGTATGGGTGGATTATTGATTCTTCCTATTGGTATTATTGTTGGGAATTTAGCCATAAATAAAGTTATTTATCATCCAAAACTTATTGCTCTTAGTTCGCTAACCCTAATCTTCATGATAATAGGAATGCTAGATGATTGGAAGAGTTTTGAACAAGGCACAAATAAAGGATTAACTGCAAATCAAAAAATTATTCTTCAAAGTATTGCTGGGGCGTTGTTTCTTGTTCTTGCAAGCTATCAAAACTGGATAAACAGCAAGATTTATCTTGTCAATGAAATATCTTTTGACGTAGGCTTACTAATTTGGCCAATAGCTTTATTTGTGATTTTGGCTGAAAGTAATGCTACTAATTTAACCGATGGGTTAGATGGATTGGCCAGCGGATGTGGCGCTTTAATTTTTACTGGAATTGCGCTACAAATACATTTAAGAAATGAACCGAGTAATTTCCACATCGCTGGGTTCTGTATGGCAATGGCAGGAAGTTGGCTTGGCTTCTTGATACATAATCGTCATCCCGCAAAATTATTCATGGGGGACACAGGATCTCTAGCAATGGGTGCAGCATTATCTGGTGTTGCATTACTTTCAAATAGTTTATGGTGTCTATTTATTATGGGAGGCGTTTTATTTACTGAATCAATATCTGTAATACTTCAAGTCTGGATCTTCAAGCTTAGTAAAAAAATTAAAGGAAAAGGAAAAAGAATATTTAAAATGGCACCTATACATCATCATTTTGAACTCATAGGAAGGAGTGAAAGGACAATAGTAAGAGGCTTTTGGGTAACGACATTAGGATTGGTCCTAATAGGCCTACTACTTCGACCTACAACATAAACTAAATGAGCTACTTCACCTGGAAAGAAGATGGACTGACAGGGGACTGTCAAACACTGGAAGCCATGGCGTCTAGATATGAAGAATCAGCCAAACTGCTAAGAAAAATGTCGAAAGCAGGATTTTATTTAAATAATCACAAAAAAAAGAGAACAATTAACCACAAAGACAAAAATACCTTTATCTCATGGGGCTTCACTAATGAAGAATCGCCTTTCTTACAATTAACACTAATAAAGCATAAAGAAATGACTGGTTCAACCAGCGATAAAGAGTAATTATAGAATATTAGAGATTTATATGCATTAGTTAAATTGGAGATTCGAGCTATGAAGACCTTTCCTCAAAGACTCATGATTCTTGGTAGTGGAGAATTAGGAAAAGAAGTAGCCATTGAAGCAAAGCGCCTAGGCTGTGAAGTAATTGCGTGTGATCGCTATCAAGGAGCGCCAGCAATGCAAGTAGCTGATAAATATGAAGTTCTAGACATGACAAATTCTTTAGAATTAAAACAAATAATTAGCAAATACAATCCGGATCTCGTGATCCCAGAAATTGAAGCATTGGCAGTTGAATCCTTAATAGAATTAGAAAAAGAAGGAGTGAAAATCATTCCAACAGCGGAGGCTACTGCAACTACAATGAATAGAGATAAAATAAGAAATTTAGCAGCAAATTCGCTTGGCCTAAATACAGCTAAATTTCGATACGCTAACAATCAAGATGATTTACTTAAAGCAGCCAAAGATCTTGGATATCCGCTCATAATAAAACCAATAATGAGCTCTTCAGGAAAAGGACAAAGTCTGATCAAAAATGAAACAGAGATTTCAAATGCATGGGCAAAAGCTATACAGGAGTCCAGAGGAAAATCAAACAAGGTTATAGTTGAAGAGTTTATTCAATTCGAACTTGAAATTACTTTATTAACTATTAGAGAAAAAGATGGGACAACTAAATTCTGTGAACCAATTGGCCATATTCAAAGAGATGGAGATTATCAATGCAGCTGGCAACCTGCTCAATTAAAAAAAGAAGAATTAAAAGAAGCTCAAAGAATGGCAAAAATGGTTACAACAAATCTTGGTGGAGTAGGAATATTTGGCGTTGAGTTCTTTATATCTGACAATAAAGTGATTTTCTCAGAGCTTTCTCCTAGACCACATGACACTGGATTGGTTACATTAATAAGTCAAAATATAAGTGAATTTGAACTTCACTTAAGAGCAATATTGGAACTACCAATTCCAGAAATCAAATGCGAAGAAGCTGCTGCAAGTAGAGTAATACTCTCTAAAAAACAACTTCAGAAACCGCTATATAGAGGTCTAGAAAATGCTTTATCAACAAAAGATACAAAGATTTTAATTTTTGGTAAGCCAAACTCCAAAATCAATAGACGTATGGGAGTAGCTCTAGCATTGGACACTACAATCGAAAAAGCCAAAAAAAAAGCTGATGATGCTGCAAAAGCGATTGAGATTTTTGAAAATAACTGATCAAGAAAAACGATAATGCTTTAATCCATCAACTAAACCATTCTTGGGCCTTGACGCAAAAAAGACTCGTTTTTGAGCTCTCAAACTTTCTAAACAAGGGTCATGCTCAACAGGAACAACTGTTGCAGTTAAACCTCTTATCAATTCTGCATCACCTTGCTGACTCGCGACTACAAAAATATCATTTAAAGATAAGCCCCAACGAAGAACTAAATGTCGAATAGCCTCAGCACGGGAAGCTCGTAACGGAATAATATCTAGATACCAATGACATCTCAGATAAGGGAGGGCAGCTTGACCTTGTTGTCTTAACCTCTTCCGCACTAAAGGTAATATTGCTTCTCCAGGTTGCTGTAAAAGATAACTAACTTTATAGTTACTTTGTTGATCTGAATTTTGTAAAGCCAAATAATCTTTAAGAGAAGATAGTGCTGACTCTACTCCTGATCTATTCCAATCTAATGAGATATTCTTCTCCCAAAGACAATCAGACAAATTTTCCTTTTCATAATAGATCTCAGTACCAGCACGGCAAATCCAAACAGTAGGTATTGGTAAGTTTAACTCTCTAAATTTATATTTTGCTGCCTTAAAAGATCGACCAGTCAAAACTCCTAAGTTATTAACTTTTTCCGGTCCAACTGTATCCAGATTGTTTCGCAATATACCTAAAGATTCCTGAGTTAATTGGTCTAAATGACTATCTAAATCCAAAAGTAATAACTTCTTACCAAATGGACTATTCATTTCTTCTACTTTTGCAAGTGATTTCGTCAAAATATTATCTTTAAGTCTTTTTTGCATGAATGAAAGATAATTACAAACATGTGCATCCCAACTAAAATGCCTACTTACTGCCTCCACTCCATTATCACTCCAAGATCGCCAATGCTGCGAATTAGCACTCGCCTCTTCAACAGAATCCTGAAAGGAATCCAAATCAGTGACATCAGCCAATAAACCATTTTCACAACGTGACAAGATATCTCTAGGACCACCATCATCTGTAGCAATCATTGGCAAGCCACATGCTGCTGCTTCTAACAAAGTCAAACCAAAAGGTTCAGTAAGAGCTGGATTAACAAAAAAACCACGTCGACGTGCTGCCCATCTATAAATTGCAGGAATCTGTTCTCGTATATGGTGTTTTGGATATGCAACTTTTCCATATAAATTATAACGATCAACTAAATCAAAAATTTGCTGAAAAACTTCTCTTTGTTGTTTATCTAACTGACGTTGATCATCACGACATCCGAGTACCAAAATTAGATTATGTCTTTCTCTTAAGACAGGTGAGCGACCAAAAATTTCCACTAAAGCAGGAATATTTTTCCTCCTCACCGCTCTAGATATTGTCAATAAAGGTGGTAAGTCTCTTTGCCTTAAAAAAGGCTCAAGTATTTCATTAACAACTTCATCCTCAGAAGATGAGCCAACAGGCTTAAACCTACAGGAATCAACACCTGGAGGCACTACCTCTGCCTTGTCAAAACAATAATTTCCATATCGAGAATATTGTTCTTCTGCTTCCTGCTTAGTACTTGTAATAACTAGATTGGCATGTGCTAACGTCAACTCTTCTGCATCAATTCTACGACTAATTGAATAATTTTGTTCAATCTGATCATGATCCACACCTGCACTCAATAACCTACGCTGTTTTTCTCTTCCTAATGAATGACCAGTAAAAACTAAAGGTATACCTAAGCGAGAACTTAGAAGAGATCCAACATAACCTGCATCAGCATAATGGGCATGTATCCAATCTGGAAATTTGTCCTGATGTTGTAATTCATTCACCAACTGATCCGCTAAATCATCTAAATATGGCCATAGAAGCTCTTTACGTAAATATCGCTTTGGACCAAATGGAAAACGCAAAATATACGCTCCTGGAGCTATTTCCTCCTTTGATTGAGAATAGTCAAATGAAACTCTTCGGTCCTGAACCAAACGCGTAACCAAATCAACTTGATCAACCTCTGGTCGAGCTGCTAAGCCTTTAACTAATTCCAAGACGTAGAGAGTCTGCCCACCAGTATCCGCATCACGACCTAACTCGAGATTTTCACCTCGAATCAAGCCATGTAAGTTCAAATGAAGAAGCTTTAAACCCATATGCCTCCTTAATTAGGAGTTGAACAGGTCTAAGAGATTTTGAAGCAAAAAAAGCTAAAGAAAGGCTAATAAAAGAAAAACAATTCCTTAAGAATCTTAAAAATAGCTGCTATTACTTACTTCTCAGCTATTAGACAGAAGAAGAAACAACCAAAAATCATAGAGATATGCAAAGAATCAATGAAAAACCAGCGAAATTAAACATGTAAGCCCGCAATTTCTAAGCGAAACCCAATTACAAGTTAATGCCCTGATACGGACGTGGCCAATGAATGGTCTTCCAAAACCTTTTTTAAATATCGAGCAGTATGGCTATTGGAATTGATTGCGACTTCTTCAGGAGTGCCAGTCACAATGATTTCCCCTCCTCTATCTCCACCTTCAGGACCCAAATCAATCACCCAGTCTGAACATCTAATAACATCTAAATTATGTTCAATAACGATGATTGAATTACCTTTATCAACTAAGCGTTGAAGAACATCCATCAACTTATGGACATCAAAAAAACTAAGACCAGTAGTAGGTTCGTCAATAAGGTATAAAGTTTTTCCCGTCGCTCTGCGAGACAACTCTGATGCAAGCTTAACCCTTTGTGCTTCTCCTCCAGACAATGTAGGGGCTGGTTGGCCTAACTTCACATAACCAAGACCAACGTCAACTAGAGTTCTTAATCGATCGGCAGCTTGTGGAATAGCTGAAAAAACATCCGCAGCTTGCTCAACAGTCATCTGTAAAACATCTGCAATTGAATAACCTTTATACCTAACTTGGAGAGTTTCTCTATTAAATCGTGCACCCTTGCAAACATCACATTGCACATAAACATCAGGTAAAAAATTCATTTCGATTACATTGACTCCTTGACCTTTACAAGCCTCACAACGTCCACCCTTAACGTTAAAACTGAATTGCCCTACTTGATACCCTCGCGCTTTCGCTTCAATTGACGCTGCAAAAACCTGTCTAATTGGATCAAAAGCTCCGGTATAAGTTGCTGGATTAGATCGTGGCGTTCGTCCGATTGGAGATTGATCAATAACAATGACTTTGTCAATAGCATTGATCCCAGTCAACTTTTCCAAACCTTTTGGAAAAGGTACTTTCAAACCAAGACTATGATTAAGAGCAGGGTGTAATAGTTCGTTAATTAATGTACTTTTGCCACTACCACTAACTCCTGTAACAGAAATAAGTTTCCCTAATGGAAAATCAACAGAAATATTTTTAAGATTATTTCTATCACATCCAATTAAGCTTAATTTCCTGTTTCCACCAGTCCTTCGTTCCTTAGGTGTAGGAATAAAACTACGACCACTTAAATATGATCCTGTTAAAGATTCCTCAATTGAAAGCAAATCCTCAAAAGTCCCTTCGGCGACAATTTGACCACCATGCACACCTGCTCCTGGACCAATATCTATTAAATAATCTGCTGCACGAATAGTTTCCTCATCATGTTCTACAACTATCAAAGTATTTCCTAAATCGCGCAACCTTCTCAAAGTTGCCAATAATCGATCATTATCTCTCTGATGCAAACCTATACTAGGCTCATCTAAAACATAAAGAACACCTGTTAAGCCCGCTCCAATTTGAGTAGCTAGGCGTATCCTCTGAGCTTCTCCACCTGACAGAGTCATAGCCGGCCTATCTAAAGTCAAATAATCCAATCCAACATCTAAAAGAAACTTTAATCTCAATCTTATTTCTCTTAATACCAAATCTCCAATCTGTATTTGTCTAGGTGAAAGCAATGGTTTGATAGATTTAGCGCTGCCTACTCCCATTAATTTTTCAATACAAATAAGGGTTTCGTCTATACTGATAGAAGTTAAATCAGTAATGCTATAAGGTCCTATCTTGACAGCTAATGACTCGGGTCTTAATCGTTTTCCACAACAAGTTGAACAAGGTACTAATTCTAAATATTTCTCCAACTTTTGACGAATAGACTCTCCATTGGCATCTTTCAACTGTCTCTCTAAAATAGGTAAAATACCTTCAAATGGTCTTTCAAAACCAGCTTTTTGTTGATATCTACTATCTGCCTTGATAGGAATTGGTTGATCACTTCCATGAAGCAAAATATTCTGCTGTTCTATCGATAAATCCTTCCAAGGAGTCTTAATTTCAAATCCAAATGCCTGACCAACAGAATATAATAAAGAAAAATAGTAAGAATTTTCTTTTTCACTCCAAGGAGCAATTGCAGCATATACAGGTAATTCTGGATCCGGTATTACTCGATCTAATGTAAATTTACGAAGGTGTCCTATTCCATGACAATCAGAACATGCACCATATGGACTATTAAAAGAAAACAATCTAGGCGAAAGTTCCTCAATAACTGACCCGTGTTCAGGACAAGCAAAATTTTCTGAATATAATCTTTCTCTTTCTATTCCCTCAGGTAATTCTTCATTAACTTTAGGAACAACTTCAACAGATGCTAAACCTTCTCCTCGTTTAAGTGCGGTACTTAAAGAATCAGTTAAACGTTCCTGAATCCCTTCTCGAGCAACTAGGCGATCAACAACAACTTCAATAGTATGAGAATGATTTTTATCTAATTCAATATTATCTGATAATTCACGAACCTCTTTATTAATACGAACTCTAACAAATCCCTCAGCCCCTAAAGCTCTCAATAATTTCGAATGTGTACCTTTTTTTCCGCGGACTAATGGAGCCAATAATTGATATCGTGTACCTTCGGGAAGTGTCAGAATTTGATCAACCATTTCATCAATAGTTTGAGGCTTAATGGAGCGACTACATTTAGGACAATGTGGTTCTCCTGCTCTACCAAATAACAAACGCAAATAATCCTGTATTTCGGTAACGGTCCCAACAGTTGAACGGGGATTATGACTTGTAGATTTCTGATCAATTGAAATTGCAGGGGACAAACCTTCAATAGCATCAACATCTGGTTTATCAACTTGTCCTAAAAACTGCCTTGCATAGGCTGACAAGCTTTCTACATAACGACGTTGGCCTTCTGCAAAAATTGTGTCAAATGCAAGAGAACTTTTTCCACTCCCACTCACCCCTGTAAATACAACGAGTTGGTTTCGAGGTATCACAAGATCAATATTTTTAAGATTATGCTGGCGAGCACCGCGAACAATTATCACGTCTTCTAATGACTTGCCCTTCAATGTCGTTGGCGCGACAAAGCCGTTATCGGTGTTTTGCTTAACTTCAGGACGCCTCATTCCATATCGATAATTAGCTAATGATTCTAAATTAAGTAAGGATGTTTTTAGGCAGCCCGTTGTTCCAACAAACTAGCTGCATATGCGTTAGCTTCGTCAAAATCCCCGCCAGCCAAGGAAGCAAGTTCATGCTGACGCTCTTGAAACTTTGAAAGCTTTGAAATTTGAGAATAGGTTTTCCCGTTACTGACAGACTTAAAAACGCGAAAATGATGATCTGCCCTAGCAGCAACTAAAGGTTGATGAGTAACACAAAAAACTTGTCTATTTAAAGATAAATCCTTTAAAACACAAGCTATAGCATCACTAATCCTTCCACTAACACCAGAGTCTATTTCATCAAATACTAAAGTGGTGGACCCTTGAAAATTTGACAGCACGGTTTTTAAAGCCAATAAAAATCTAGACATTTCACCACCCGAAGCGACTTCAACTAAAGGAGCCAATGGTTCTCCAGCGTTAGCTGAAAACAAAAAACAAACTTTATCTGCCCCAAATCTGTTAGGTTCAATGCAATCAAATTGAATCCTAAAGCGAACGTGAGGCAAACCTAATAAATTCATATATTCAATCAAATCTATTTCTAATTTATGAGCAATATTTTTCCGTAAAGCAGTTAAGAATTCATTTTGCTTATCTCGTTCCCTCAAGGATATTTGTTCATTTTTCTGAAGTCTAAGAATTAATTCATCTATTTCATTAGAAGATTGAGATAGTGCTAATTTATTTTTATATTCTAATAATTGAGATAAAGTCTTACCATGTTTTCGCTGTAAATTCTTTAATAAAGACAATCTTTCTTGAATTTGATCTAAGCGAGATGGGTCTGAATCTAAAGCAAAGCTATATTTTTGCAATTGAACAACGAATTCTTGCAAGCAAGTTTGTAGATTAGATATTTCACAATATCTATTACTTAACGATTGATCAATTTGAGTCATACACTTGAGCTCATTAATACAATCACCTAATTGATCATCTACTGAAGGAAGCTGATCGGTTCCATCCTGTAATAGTATAAATAAGTTATTTAATCCTTGCTCCAGCCTGACAACATTTACTAAACGATCTTGTTCGATCTCAAGGGTAATATCTTCGTCAGAGGAGTTTATATCAGCTAAATTTAATTCATTTAATATACCATCTAATTCCTTAGATTTTTGACTAATTTGATCTCTTTGCAATTTAGCTTGCTCTAAATCTTCAACATCCTTTTTCCAAGACAACCAGCTATGTTTCACCTTTTCTAGAGTATCTGCCAAATTTGAACACCCAAGCTGATCTAACCAATTCAATTGAGCAGCAGGAGAGTCAAACTGTAAATTCTGGCCTTGAACTGTTATATCAATTAGCAAAGGTCGCAAATCTAATAATTGATTGCGATTTATTAAGACTCCATTCAGCCTGCAACGATTAACGAGGCGATCCCCATGAAAACGCAACTCTCGGGCGATTAGCAGTTCATTATCTTCCAAATCAAAACCCTCCGACTTCAACCAAGAATCAATCTTGGAATTACTCAAAAAAGATGCTTCTATACAAGCCTTTTGAGCACCAGACCTAACTAGTCGCACTAAAGATGTTGCCTGATTCCCGCGAAACAAGGCATCAAGCGCATCAAGGAGGATTGATTTGCCAGCCCCTGTCTCACCTGTAAGGACTGTGAGGCCTTTCTCAAAAACCAAATCAACACTCTCTAACAAAGCAATGTTTTGGAGTCTTAAGGCAACTAACACAAGAACCAAGAACAACCAACTTGACGCTAGCGGGACCTACGGTGGTTTAGAAGGGGTGCTAAATCGAACGCCATGATCCGTATGGCAGAAGAACTAAGTGACTTTATTGAGGCTGCTGGCCTGCTCAAATACGAGCCTGAAGCAATTTCAGAAATTTATAAGGGTCATCCAATTCGACTATTTAAACGTATTTGGCAAACACTCCTACCAATTGGATTATTTTTTCTGAAAGTAGGACTAGACAAAATCACGGGAAATTTAAAAGATGCAAATCAGTCAAAAGCAAGAGCGAAAGAATTTACCGATTTACTAATTGAACTGGGTCCTGCATTTATTAAAGCGGGTCAAGCACTTTCAACCCGACCAGACATAGTTCCACAAACAGCACTAGAAGAACTAGCACAGTTACAAGATCAATTAGAAGGATTTGATAGTGACCTAGCCCTAGCTTGTATTCAAGAAGACCTGAAAGTAAACGTCAATGAAATATTCGAATACTTGAGCAAAGAACCTATTTCAGCAGCTTCACTTGGCCAAGTACACAAAGGGAAATTAAAAACAGGAGAAAAAGTAGCTGTCAAGATACAGAGGCCAGGCTTAAGAGAACAAATCACACTAGATTTATACATAGTTCGGAATATTGCAAAATGGATGAAAAATAATATTAGTTTTATAAGAAGTGACCTAGTAGCACTTATTGATGAATTAGGAACAAGGGTTTTCGAAGAGATGGACTATATAAACGAAGCTGATAATGCGGATAAATTCAGATCATTACACGAACATAATACAAAGATAGCGGTTCCAAAAGTATTTAGACACGCAACCAGCAGAAGGGTATTGACAATGGAATGGATTGATGGTGTAAAACTTACAAACCTAAAAAAAGTCGCAGAATTAGGAATTAATCCGGATGAAATGGTCGAGATAGGAGTCAATTGTAGCCTTCAACAATTATTAGAGCATGGATTCTTTCACGCAGATCCACACCCAGGAAATTTACTTGCTCTAAAGGATGGAAGATTATGTTATTTAGACTTTGGAATGATGAGCGAAGTCAGTAGGCAATCCAGAACAGGATTAATACAAGCTGTAGTTCATTTGGTAAATAGAAACTTTGATAAGCTTTCTGAGGACTTTGTAAAATTAGGATTTTTAGCGGAAAGTGTGAATCTCGAACCGATTGTACCGGCCTTCGATAAAGTATTTACAAATGGACTAGAAGGAGGAGTTAATAAAATGGACTTTAAAAGTGTAACAGACGATATATCAGGCATCATGTATCAATTTCCTTTTAGAATACCACCATATTACGCATTAATTATTCGCTCGTTGATTACACTTGAAGGAATAGCATTAAGTGTTGATCCTGATTTCAAAATACTGGGAGCAGCGTATCCTTATTTTGCAAGAAGATTAATGGAAGACAATGATCCACAACTAAGACAAAGCCTTAAAGAAATGCTCTTGGATGGAGAGATATTTCGATGGAGTCGCCTAGAAGACCTACTTCAAAGTGCTACGAATCAACAAGAATTAAATATTGATTTATTAATAGATCAAGTATTAGACTTTTTATTCTCAGAAAATGGTGGCATGCTAAGAAATGAACTAGTAGAAGCTATTATAAGTCGTATGGACAAAATGGGTTGGAACACAGTTCAAAAAATAAATAAAAAACTTCCTCAAAAAATCAGATCTAAAAGAATACAAATGAAAAAAGTTGAAATAGAAGCAAATAATTTATACATAGAAGAAATAGAGCCAATAAAACAATTATTAAAAATAGTACAAAACATACCAGGTTTTAAGGTAGAGATAATCTTAAAAAGATTGCCAAGATTAGTTATTGAAAATGAAAGTAGAAAAATGGGAATGAAAGTTGCTAAAGGATTAACAGAAAAGATAATAATTCGCTTGGTAAAACTAGCAGCCAAAGTACCTCAATAATATGAAAAACTACTATTCCTTAATTTCTAAAACATTCATCTATCTACTGCTGAATTTCTTTATATTAAGTAGCAGTGCAAAATCTGCTGAACAAATATCATTTGTAAGTGGCATTTTTAATAGAACAATCACAATAGATTTATTAGATAATTTAGCTAAAACAGGAGAAGCACAAGGCTCTTTAAAAAATATCCTGAAATTCAGCAATCAATCACCTAAAGATCTAGCAAATCTATTAAATCAAGAATTTGATCTTCCTTTAACAATAACAAGTAAATTAATGTACAGCACTATTGGAGAAGTAATAATATTACGTGTTGCAAAAATAATCTATCCTATAAAAATTAGAGACAAATCAATTACTGTACCAGCTATACGTTCTGGAGTTATTGGTGGAATTTTAATTGGAAATGGTAAATTAAGCTTAATTCAATTTTTCAAGTCCTATCCTAATAAAACAATAGCAATTAATATTCCAGCATTGTCTAAGATAATCAATAAAGTAGATTCAATGTCAGAGTTAATCAAATTCTTCTCCAGCTCTCCGTTAGAAGGAATCAAAAAGGATACAGGTTAAAATGACAGACTGTAAAAACGAAATAATCAATTCTGTCCTCAACAAAACACCTACAAGAGAAGCCATGAAAGCAAACTGTACCTGGCCAGGATTAATAAAAGCCTACAAAGAATGGCTTCCAGTCAATAAAGAAACCCCTATCGTCACTCTGCAAGAAGGGGCTACTCCTTTAATAGAATTAAAAGCTATTGAAGCAATAATTGGAAATGGAGTAAAAGTTCATGCAAAATATGATGGTTTAAATCCAACAGGTTCCTTCAAAGATAGAGGAATGACATTAGCAATAAGTAAAGCAAAAGAAGAAAAATGTGAAGCCGTTATATGTGCAAGTACAGGCAATACATCTGCCTCAGCTGCAGCATATGCAAGACGTGCCGGTATGAGGGCATTTGTAGTAATTCCTGATGGTTACGTTGCTCAAGGAAAATTGGCTCAAGCTTTAGTTTATGGTGCAGAAGTATTAGCTATTCGAGGAAATTTTGATCGGGCATTAGATATTGTTCAAGAAATAGCAAATAAATATCCTGTAACTTTAGTAAATTCTGTCAATCCATTTCGTTTACATGGACAAAAAACAGCAGCATTTGAAATCATAGAATCACTTGGTGAAGCTCCAGATTGGTTATGCATTCCAATGGGCAATGCTGGTAATATTAGTGCTTACTGGATGGGTTTTAATGAATATTTCCAAGCTAGAAAGTCTACAAAACTCCCTCAAATGATGGGTTTTCAAGCAAGAGGATCTGCCCCTTTAGTATTTAACAAAACAATTAAAGATCCAAAAACGATAGCTACAGCAATTCGAATTGGAAATCCAGTAAATAAGGAAAAAGCCTTCATTGCAAAAGAAAAAAGTAATGGATCATTTTTAGATGTTACAGATGAAGAAATAGTAAATGCTTATAAATTATTAGGTAAAGAAGAAGGAATTTTTTGTGAACCTGCAAGTGCAGCCTCAGTTGCAGGCCTATTAAAACGCAAAGAAGAAATACCTTCTAATGCAACAATTGTCTGTGTTTTAACTGGTAATGGATTAAAAGATCCAGATTGTGCAATCAAAAATAATGATGCTGCTTTTTACTCAGACTTAGATCCAGATATTAATAAAATCGCAAATATAATGGGACTTTAAAGATAAAAAACAAAATGATAAAACCAATCTATTTTCTGACTGAGGATAAAACCCTAAAAGCCTATCTCAAAGCTGTGGAAAAAAACAACAGAAAAGACTTTTTTAAATTCACTTTATTTCACAATTTCTCCACCTATGTGGAATACGCTTAATTGTCCACATTTGATTTAAGCTTTTCCACACAGATCAATAAACCCAAAAGTAGTTGGAGCAAGGGTTTGGAAGCTTTTCCACTGTTTCCTCAAAGCCTACTACTACGGTTTTATAGTTTTGAATAAATAAATTATAGAAAAAAGACAGTAAGTAGCAAAATCAAAATAATCATTGCACTCTTGGAGAGGTTATGAAAATCTAGGGCTACATTTTTGGCGTTTCGTCGTTAAGTTGAATCGATGAAACTAACTTGCTCCCAATTTGAACTCAATTCTGCTTTACAGCTTGTAAGTAGGGCAGTGGCTTCCAGGCCAACACACCCTGTATTGGCAAATGTCTTATTGACTGCAGATCAGAGTACTGGTCGCTTAAGTCTGACTGGGTTTGATTTAAATCTTGGTATTCAGACTTCTTTTGCTGCATCTGTTGAAAACAGTGGGGCAATTACGTTGCCAGCAAGGTTACTAGGAGAGATTGTTTCAAAGCTTCCCGAAGACTGTCCAATATCTTTGATATTTGATGGGACAGCAGAACAAATCGAACTAACAAGTAAAAATGGTTCATATCAGATGCGTGGAATGCCAGCTGATGAGTTTCCTGAACTACCTTTAGTGCAAAGCGGTACCTCATTCAAAGTAAAGGTTAAATCTCTTGTTCAAGCCTTAAGGGGTACTCTTTTTGCTAGTAGTTCAGATGAAGCAAAACAATTATTAACAGGTGTGCATTTATCTTTTGATGGTAATGGATTAAAAGCTGCTGCCACTGATGGTCATCGTTTGGCTGTTTTAAGTATGGATGATGCACTAGAAGGATTGAATACAGTGGAAGAATTTGATTCAAGTCAGAACGATAATTTTGCTGTTACCCTTCCATCTCGATCATTAAGAGAGGTAGAAAGGTTAATTTCAAATTTAAAAAAAGAAGATACAATTAATCTTTTTTGTGATCAAGGACAAGTAGTGTTTTTATCTTCTCACCAAGTAGTTACTAGTAGAACATTAGAAGGAATCTATCCAAATTATAATCAACTAATTCCTGATGATTTTTCAAAGTCAATACTTCTTGAAAGAAAATCATTTATTTCTGCTTTAGAAAGAATTGCTGTATTAGCAGATCAGTTTAATAATGTTGTAAAGATTACAGCTAACTCTGAAAATCAAAAAATTTATATTACAGCTGATGCTCAAGATGTTGGAAGTGGTTCTGAATCTGTCATTGCTAATTATGATGGTGAGAGTATTCAAATTGCGTTTAATGTTAGATATATACTTGATGGATTAAAAGCAATAACTTCAGAAAAAATTAAATTATGTTTTAATGCTCCAACAACTCCTGCTGTTTTTCTACCAGATGATATTGAATCAAGGTTTATATATTTAGTAATGCCTGTACAAATTCGTTCTTAAAATTGAACTTACCAGAAAAATATTTATTTAGTGATTTATTAAAACACCGTGTTAGGTGTGATCAGGGATTAGATCATGGGCCTGGCATTATTGCTTGGATGCACCCACCCGTACATAGATTATTGGGTTGGGTTAGTAGACCATCAACTTTGCGTGTTTCTAGAGATGTCTGGCGATTGAATCAGATTAAAGGCATTGGAAGTGATGAGATTTATGTAAAAGGTTTACCTTCATCAACCGAACAAAATATTATAGATCGCTTACCTTCTTTAATGTTTTCATCTCTTTTAGGAATTAATGGTCAAAAATTAGGTTTGATTGCTGATTTTATTTTTGAAGTAAAAACAGGTAAGATTATTAATTATTTAGTTTCAAGAACAGACCCTAGAATCCCGGGTACAAGTCGCTGGCGCTTATTGATCCAAGATATTACATATCAACAACCTGGTATGGTGGAAACTGAGATAACTTCTTTAGATCAATTACCTTTAGTTCGTTCTAGTATTAAAAACGACTTTTTTAAAAAGTCTAGACATTGGCGAGAGCAAATTCAAGATTTTAGTGATCATGCAACTAATAAACTTGAAGGCTGGTTAGATGAAAATCCTTGGGAAAATAGGTTTAATAATAGCAATCGATACACTAATAGCGGAAATTCTTATACTACTGATGAATGGCTCGATGAGTTGAAGAACACAGTAGATGATTCTCTCGAATTCAAAAATGATTTGAGTTATCCTGATTCAAAGCCTCACAGCTCTAAACCTAAGGATGACCCTTGGATTTAATTATGCCCAACTATCAATTTCAATCATTAATATCTGATTCTGCTTATTCAGTAGATTATGACGTCATTGCAGCTATATCTAAGGAGGGATTGAAGGAATCTGATTACGTTGAAATATGTCGTCGTTTAAACCGACCACCTAATAGGACTGAACTTGGTATGTTTGGTGTTATGTGGTCAGAGCATTGTTGCTATAGAAATTCAAGGCCTTTATTAAAGAAATTTCCAGTAGAGGGTGAAAGAATATTAGTAGGTCCAGGTGAAAATGCTGGAGTTGTGGATTTAGGAGAAAATCAAAGATTAGTATTTAAAATTGAAAGTCATAATCATCCTTCAGCTGTTGAACCATTTCAGGGAGCTGCAACTGGTGTAGGCGGTATTTTAAGAGATATCTTTACTATGGGTGCAAGACCTATTGCTGTTTTAAATGCCTTGAGATTTGGTCCTTTAGAAGATCAAAAGAATATTTCATTAATGGAAGGTGTTGTAGCTGGTATTGCACATTATGGCAACTGTGTTGGTGTACCGACTGTTGGTGGAGAGGTTGTTTTCGATCAGAGTTATTCTGGTAATCCATTAGTTAATGCAATGGCTCTTGGCTTAATGGAAACAGACGATATTGTTTGTTCTGGTGCAAAAGGTATAGATTATCCTGTTATTTATGTAGGGAGTACTACAGGTCGAGATGGAATGGGGGGAGCAAGTTTTGCGAGTGCAGAACTTACAGATTCTTCTTTGGATGATCGGCCTGCAGTTCAGGTTGGCGATCCATTTTTAGAAAAAGGATTAATAGAAGCTTGTCTTGAAGCATTTAAAAGTGGTGATGTTATTTCTGCTCAAGATATGGGTGCAGCAGGTCTTACATGTAGCTGCGCTGAAATGGCTGCTAAAGGAGGGCTAGGAATTGAACTTGACCTTGATTTAGTGCCAGCACGAGAAGAAAATATGACACCTTATGAGTTTTTATTGTCGGAATCGCAAGAAAGAATGTTGTTCGTCGTCAAGCCAAACTGCGAAGAAGAATTGATGAATAGATTTTTGAAATGGGGTTTAAAAGTGGCTGTAGTTGGTAGGGTTCTTCCTCAAAATATTGTGCGAGTTTTACATAATGGAAAAGTTGCAGCTGAGATTCCAGCTAATGCTTTGGCTGAAAATACACCTATTAATAATCACACTCTAATAAAATCACCGCCTAATGAGATAACTAATCATTGGCAATGGACAGAACATCAATTACCTGATATTAATAGCAATACTATAAAACCTATAACAGGTGATTTTGTTAATCAAAATTTAACTCTTAATGATATTCTTTTGAAATTATTAGACAACCCAACAATTTCATCTAAACGATGGATTTATCGACAATATGATCATCAAGTTCAAAACAATACAATTTTAGTTCCTGGTATAGCTGATGCAGCAGTTATAAGATTAAGGCCACAAAATTCTCAAGATTCAAAATCATTTTTAGAAAGAGGTGTTGCAGTATCAGTGGATTGTATAAATAGATGGGTAGCATTGGACCCTAAACGTGGTGGAATTGCCGCTGTTGCTGAAGCAGGAAGAAATGTTAGTTGTGTTGGAGCAGAACCTTTAGCTATTACTAATAATTTAAATTTTGCTTCTCCAGAAACTGCTACTGGATATTGGCAACTAGCTTTAGCTTGTGAGGGAATTTCTGAAGCTTGTCGAATTTTAAAAACACCTGTGACTGGAGGCAATGTCTCTCTTTATAATGAGACTCGTATATCAAAAGATATAATGCAACCTATTCAACCTACTCCTGTTATTGGAATGGTTGGCTTATTAGAAAATATACAGAATATATGCAGCATTGGTTGGAATGCAGTAGGAGATTCTATTTGGCTATTAGGAACTCCTTTAGATGACTATTCTGATTTCAGTATTACTCTTGCTGCTACTAGTTATTTGGAAGTTATTCATGGTTCTATTACAGGTAGACCTCCTCTCATCGATCTAAACTTTGAAAAATATTTGCAATCTAATTTGAGAAAGGCTATAAAAGCAGGTCTAATTTCTTCAGCACATGATCTATCCGATGGAGGACTTGCAGTAGCATTATCTGAATGTTGTATAGCATCTGGGCTTGGTGCTCATTGTGAAATACCTTTGACTGAAACAAGATTAGACAGAATTCTCTTTGGTGAGGGTGGTTCTCGAGTTTTGGTTACGATCAACTCTAAGAAACAGAAAGAGTGGAATCTTTTTCTGACTCAAATTAATTCTTCAAGTACTAATCCTCTTCTAGCAACTAAACTAGGCACTGTTAAACCTGATGAAAATCTTTTGATTACTCAACACCAAAGACAATTAATTCAATTATCTGTTTCTCATTTAAATACTGTTTTTGAGAACGCCATACCTAGAAGGGTAGCAAAGGAGTCATTTTCTCTTTCTTAATTATTCAAAATGTCAATTAAGGGATTTTACAAATGTGCGGCATAGTAGGGGTCATCTCTAAGGAGCAAATAAATCAGCAAATTTACGATAGTTTGTTATTGCTACAGCATCGAGGTCAGGATTCGACAGGAATAGCGACGATGGATGGAAGTGTCTTTCATATGCATAAATCTAAAGGTCAAGTTCGAGAAGCATATAGGACAAGAGATATGAGGAACTTGAAAGGGAATATTGGATTGGGTCATGTTAGATATGCTACTAAAGGTGCGGCAGATCGTGAAGAAGAAGCTCAACCATTTTATGTCAATGCTCCTTATGGAATTATTTTGGTACATAATGGAAACCTAACAAATACTAGAGAACTTGAAAAAGATTTATTTGTAAAAGATAGACGTCATACTAATTCAACTAGTGACACAGAGATGTTACTCAATGTTTTCGCAACTGAGCTTCAATCTAAAATCTCTGGAACAAAATTAAATCCTCAGCACATTTTTTCTGCTGTTAAATCTGTTCATCAAAGAATTGAGGGTTCATATGCATCTTTAGCTTTAATTGCTGGTCATGGCCTTTTAGCTTTTAGGGATCCTTATGGAATTAGACCATTAGTTATTGGTAGAAAGCTGAATAATTCAAATGAATATGACTGGATTATTGCAAGTGAATCTCTAGTTATTGAAAATAATGACTATCAAATCGTTAGAGATGTAAAGCCAGGTGAAGCTATTTTTATAAGTTCTAATGGAGATTTTTATTCTCAGCAGTGCGCTGATAACCCTGTTCTCTATCCTTGTTCTTTTGAATATGTTTATTTAGCTAGACCAGACTCTGTTATGAATGGAATCTCAGTTTATGAAGCACGATTACGGATGGGTGATCTATTGGCTGAGACTATTAAATCTGAAATTCAATCAGGTGAAGTAGATGTAGTGATGCCAATTCCTGACTCTTCAAGACCGGCTGCTATGCAGGTAGCTAGACAGTTAGGAATTGAATATAGAGAAGGATTTTTTAAGAATAGATATGTTGGAAGAACATTTATAATGCCAGGTCAACTGAGGAGAAAAAAATCAGTACGTCAAAAATTAAATGCAATGAGTACTGAGTTTAAGAATAAGAATGTTCTGATTGTTGATGATTCTGTTGTGCGGGGAACCACTTCGCAGGAAATTGTTCAAATGGCAAAATTTGCAGGAGCTAACAAAGTTATATTTACGTCAGCTGCTCCTCCGGTAAGATTTCCGCACGTTTATGGAATTAATATGCCTAGCAGAAAGGAACTAATTGCTTATAATAGAACTCTTGAAGAAATAGAAGGCAAATTATTGATTGATAAAATGATTTATCAGAAAGTATCTGATTTGACTCAAGCTATTTTGGAAAATTCAAATTTAAGCCATTTGGATTTATCATGTTTTAATGGAGAGTATGTTACTGGTAATATCACAGAAGAATATTTAGATTGGGTGGAAAATGAATATTTATCTTAAAAATACTCTCATTCATCTTCTATTAATCCGATCGTTTTTATTATCCACTCTCCTTCTTTTAATTCCTGTAGTGCTAATTTTTGTCTTTTTGCAATCTCATCAGGTTCAATTCTACAAGCTCTTCCCTTGTTTGTTATAAATGTTCCAATTAAACTAGCATCATAGACACCTATTATGTTATCTTGATTATTTTTTTTATTTGATATTTCTAATACTAATTCACCGAGTTCACCTCTTTGACATAGTCTTATCAAATTAAAATTGATTAATTTTATCAATCCAGATCTAGTGGATATTATTAGTTTTTTTGTTTTACTTTCAGGGATTGATATTGCTTCTATGATTTCTTCTTTAGGAAATAATCTCATTGTTGTGTAACCTTGAGCGAGTTTTCCCATTATTGGCATATTTGTCTCATTAGCACTTAATTTTAATACTCTTCCAAAAGAACTCACCAGACAAACATGACTGTTAGGAAAACAGATTATTGCTGATTTTAAGCTTACTCCTTCTTTTAATTTTAATATAGTCGCCGCTCTTCCAGATAGTTCAAGGATTTCCTGCATAGCTAATCTCTTGAATCTTCCATCACTACTCAAGAGGCCTAAACTAGCGCTATCATCATCTGGTAATTTTAATAATTTGATGATTTTGTTACCCTCTAAACCTCCTGGTAAAAATCTATTTATATGGCCTGGCTGTTGCCCAGCAAACTCCCACTTAACAAGTGCTATTTTGCCTTCATTAGTAATAGCAAGGATTTTAGGTTTGTGTTCTATTCCTAATATCAGTTTGGCGATGAGTGTTTCTGAATTTAGTTTACAACCTTCATTTAGATGGAGTCTCCCTTGCATTTGGGGACTAATTATCTTGACTTGATTATCATATTGTATAAGTAATTTTGCATCTGTTGCTAATGAGGCAAAAGCTTGTTGACGCTGTAATTCTGCATTTGGCCTTTGACTAGCAATCTTTTCTGCTAGTAATTCATCACCGCCTTCTACTAGTTTTGTTCTTCTTGGATTGCCAAATTGTTTTTTGATACTTTTTAATTCACTAATTAATAAATTAAGGAGTTCATTCCTATTTTTCAGTAGCCTTTCAAATTCATTTTTCTTTTTCATTAATTCTTCTGATTCTTTGTGCAAAGATGTTTGTTCAAGGCTTGTTAATTTTCTAAGAGGCATAGATAGTACAGCTTCAGCTTGTTTTTCCTTGATTGTTAGATAGCGCATTAT
Organism: Prochlorococcus sp. AG-363-K07; assembly: GCA_003280225.1. Lineage (GTDB taxonomy): Bacteria > Cyanobacteriota > Cyanobacteriia > PCC-6307 > Cyanobiaceae > AG-363-K07. Next base: position 119,447 of record QCFO01000001.1, read on the forward strand.
TCTGATTTTGGCTTCACTTGCATCTTTAGCCTTTTCTAGAATATCTATGACTTTTCTAAGCTCTCCTAATGCTTTAGTTAGCCCATTGACAATGTCAAGACGATCAATAGTTTTCTTTAGTAGAAATTGTGTTCTTCTTATTATTGTTAATTCTCTATACTCTAGAAATTTCTCCAATAGTTCTTTTAAGGAGAGTTGTCTTGGCTGACCATCGACTAGAGCTAACAATATTGCACCAAAATTACTTTGTAATGAAGTTTTTTTGTGTAATATCCCGATTACTTGTTCGGCATTAGCGTCTCTTCTCAGTTCAACAACAATTCTCATGCCATCACGATCACTCTCATCTCTTATGTCGGCTATTCCAGTTAACTTCCCATCATTAACCTGGTCTGCTAGTTTTTCAATCCAGCCAGCTTTGCTCAGTTGATATGGTAATTCTGTGATTATTACTGCATTTCTACGATGCTTTCCTTTTCCTGGTTGTATTTCTTCTATATGAGTTAGTCCTCTCATTGGAATACTTCCTTTACCTTTCAAATAAGTTTCTCGAACTCCTGTACCAAGTAATATTTCTCCTCCAGTTGGAAAATCTGGACCTGGAATTATTTTAATTAGTTCTTCGTTAGATATATCTGGTTTTTTTATTAACGCTATTACTCCTTCTACAACTTCTTTTAAATTGTGTGGAGGAATACTTGTTGCCATTCCTACTGCAATCCCCGAGCACCCATTCAGAAGTAGAAAAGGTAATTGCGCTGGTAAAACGGCTGGTTCTTGTTGAGACCCATCAAAATTTGGTCCGAAATCAACGGTTTCTGATCCAATTTCATCTAAGAGACCTTTATGGGCTATTGCTGCTAATCGTGTTTCTGTGTACCGCATAGCGGCTGCGGGATCATCATCGATTGAGCCAAAATTTCCATGTCCATCAAGTATTGGATATCGGCTAGAAAAAGTTTGTATGAGACGCACAAGTGCGTCATAGACGGCTTGATCTCCATGAGGATGATATTTCCCTAATACATCTCCTACTACTCGAGCGCATTTTCGATAAGGGCGATCTGGTGTTAGCCCCAGTTCATACATTGCAAACAAAATGCGCCTTTGAACTGGTTTCAGTCCGTCTCTGACATCAGGTAAAGCCCTCCCCACGATTACGCTCATGGCGTATTCGAGATACGAGCGCTGCATTTCTTGATGCAGTGAAATTGGTTGTAGGCGCTCCTCGGCCATCCAAGTTTGGGATTAGAGGGCGGATAGCGCCCAGCCTACTGATCTATTTGTTTATTTCCAGTTTTTTTATCATCAGATATGTTTACTCGACGTTTTCAAACGCTTTTTCAATTTCTGAACTCAAGATAGGCTGCGCAAAAAGTTCTTTTGCAGCCTTTTGAAGTTTTTGGCCCCAAAGTTGGTCTGCTTGATATTCAGTTGAAATGTAATTTGGGTTTAATGCAAGTGCTTTTTTGGCAAGTTTTAAAGCCTCAATATTACCTTTATTTAATTGATTAAGTGCGGACGCTAGAGCAAGCATTGGTTCAGGATTGTCAGTTAATTTCAATACATCTTCCCAGACATTAATTGCTTTATTTGTTTTACCCATTTCAAAAAGAACTAGGCCTTTGTTATTTAAGGATTCCCAAAAGCTTGGTTTTAAACTTAATGCTTTTTCAAAAGCTTGTAAGGCAAGCCTGTTTTTGAATTGCATTATTCTAGCATTGCCGAGTTGGAAGTATGCATTTGCATTTTTAGGATTTATTCTTAAACCTTTTTCGATTAAATTTACTGCTTTTTGAGGTTCTTTTTTTTGCAATAATAAAAAGCCCTGAGCAAACCATAAATTTGCATTATTGGGATTGATATTCTTTGCTTTATCTAATGACTCTATAGCTTCATTTGTTAGATTGTTTCTTACTTGTGCCTCTGCTAGTATCGCCCAAAGACGAGAGTCATCAGGATTTAATATTACGGCAAGTTTAGCCACCCGAATTGCTTCTTTAGTTTGATTAAAATGAATTAATTGTGCTGCTGTTCTACCAAATTGCTGACTAGCTTTTTTCAGTTCTTCTTTATTAGGGTTAAATACATGTGGAACAATTGCATGTGATGGTTTTTGAATTGATAATAGATTTAAACTTAATACAGAGGAGACTATGAAGATCTTATAGGTGAAACCTTTCATAGCCTGTAAGTTCATTTTATTTTTCTTTAGCGTAGACATGAATTTAGTTTTGTATGGCTTTTGCATTGCGCCTCCACATCCATGGCTTAATTCTTTTGAGAGATGATCCTTTTAATTTTGCATGCCATTCACTATCTGTCCAAGTGAGGACTTGTTCTTTAGTTAACTGAACCAACCATTGTTTCGGTTGCATTTCTGGATCTGAACTACTTTTGAGCTGCCTTTGATTCCAAGGACAGACTTCTTGGCAAATGTCACAGCCTGCTATCCAATTGCCAAGAGAATTTTCAATCTCTTTTGGCAATTGTTTGGCTCTGTTCTCAATTGTGTGATAAGCGAGACAAAGCTTGGAGTTCACTACAAATGGTTCGCTAATTGCGTTAGTAGGGCATGCTTCTATACAAGATTGACATTTGCCGCAGAGTGGAACGGTTGGCTTGTCTGCAGTGAGTGGTTCTGTACAAAGTAAATGTCCTATAACAATCCAAGACCCATAATCCTTATTGATCAGGTTACTGTTTTTAGATATCCATCCGAGTCCTGCCTCTTCTGCCCAAGCTTTTTCAAGTAAAGGTTGTGAGTCAACACAAATTTTCCAACGACACTCTGGTCTTTCCTTCGTCAACCAATTTCCTACTCGTTTTAGTCTTTGTTCGATAATTTTGTGATAGTCCCTGCCCCATGCATATCGACCAATAGACAACGCCCCCATTTTTTTCTCAGTTTTTACGTAATAATTGATGCCAACGGATAGGACGCTGGTTACATCTTCGAGCAATGTTTCGATATTTTTTCTTCGTGGAGCATTCATCCATTTCATGTCCCCTTCAAACCCAGCTTTCAGCCATCGTTGTAATGCATCTGTTCGCATCTGAATTCTTGTGCTGCCTGGAGTTCTGGCGATTCCTACTAGGTCAAACCCTTGTTTTTTCGCTTCTGTTTTTAGGGCTTGTGTTAATTGGTTTTGATTTGTGAGACCAGTCAAAATAAATGTTTAAAAAGCTAGAGCTGTCTTTTATCCTGACTTCATTCTTAAAAAATGCTTTCTTTTTCTCTCTTTTCTTTGTCTTGGGTTATCCCTCTTTTCGGGGGTAGTATCAGTGAGTAGACATTTTTTTGTGTTGGTTGACTTCACTGTTCTGGTTTCTGCACTTGCTTTGATTAGAAAATTGTTAGCTTAGTTTAATAAAATAAAAAAAGGCATACAAAGATTCTTGGTTCAGTCCACTCCCAGACCTGATCTACCTCTGGCTTCTCGCCTTCAGCAGGATCTTAAGAATGACTTGATTGCGGGATTACTTGTGGTAATTCCGTTGGCTACGACAATTTGGCTTTCTACTGTGGTGAGCCGATTTGTTTTGGCTTTCCTCACTTCTATTCCTAAACAATTAAATCCATTTATTACTCTTAACCCTCTATTGCAGGATCTTATCAATCTCGCATTAGGTCTTACGGTTCCTTTGTTGGGAATACTACTAATTGGCTTGATGGCTAGAAATTTTGTAGGCCGTTGGTTGTTGGAGTTTGGTGAAGGTACTCTTTCTCGTATTCCTTTGGCTGGTTCTGTATATAAAATCCTTAAGCAATTGTTAGAGACTTTTCTACGAGATAATTCAACACGCTTTCGCAGGGTGGTATTGGTTGAATATCCTAGGGAGGGTTTGTTTAGTGTTGGTTTTGTGACAGGATTAGTCGGTCCTTCATTGCAACCTGAATTGGATGAAACATTGCTTAGTGTTTTTATTCCAACAGCTCCAAATCCCACAACAGGTTGGTATACGCTTGTACCAGAGTCTTCTGTGAAGGATCTGAATATCTCAGTTGAAGATGCTTTTAGAACTATTATTTCGGCTGGGATAGTTAACCCAGATGATAGAGAAGCACCTGCCAATAGGAGTTTTTCAAGTTTGTTTGCTCAGTTTCGAGCTACCACTGCTTCTTCTCAGAGTTGATTGATTCTTTTTAGTTTTCTTAGATGATGCAGTCCAGATCAGTTACTCGAGAGCTTGCTCTTTTGATTTTGGGTCAAGTATCTGAAACTACTCTTAAGTCTTTGGATTCCATATCTCTTGAAGAACTATTGAATATTGCATTACAAAGTCTGATAGACCATTGGCGAGAAGGTTTAGACAATTGCGCTGTCAAAATTGAGACGGCACAGGAACATTTGCTTGAGTCTGAACTGGAAGATTTAAATAAAATATCCATGGACCGTATAAAAGGTCATCTGCGTGATTGTCTACTGGAATCAGAAAGCATTTTGAATGGTTTGTCTGCAAGCTTGGAATTGCCTCGTTTATTAGCTCTGAGCGATCAACATCAAATACGTTTAGGTGCTTTAAAACGTGTAGCTTTGGTTCTTGAAAAAAGAAACAGTATTGATACACGTCTTGATGCTGTTATGGAAGGTTGGAGGTTGAAACGTTTGCCTAGAATAGATAGAGATATATTGAGATTAGCTGTTGTCGATTTAATGGATTTAAAAGTTCCTATTGCTGTTGCTTGTAATGAAGCAGTTGGTTTAGCTAATCGATATAGTGATGATCAAGGACGTCGTATGATTAATGGTATTCTGCGAAGATTGCAGAACTCTCTGCATGCTTCTACCTTCTAATGATATACGACGAATTTCAGCGAAAAAAAGTTGATTTAGATTCTTCTAAAGATGTAAAGGAGAAGTCAGATATTATAGTTCAGCAAGAAGAAAAGATCGCTTCTGAAGATGATTCATTAAGGTGGGCAAGAGAAGCTTTTGCTAAACTTAAAGAACAACAAAAACAAGATCAATCTGCTTCTTTAAATGCAGAAAAAAATATTTCTTTAGAACCCAATTTAGACAATCAAATAGATAAATCTGGATTGATTAAATCTACGGCATTAACTCCACAAGATTCAATTGTTGAATCAGTTAATATTGAGGATCAAGATCAAGATTTTAAGTGGTCCACAAATTTGTTAAAAGCTCAAGGTATAAAGAAGGATTCTATTGCTCTGGAGGAACTTGATTGGCTTGGTCGTTTAAGAAGAGGCTTGGAAAAGTCTCGTCAGAATTTTGTTACAGGTTTATTAGAAAAATTAGGCGACGACCCTCTCACACCAGAAGTTGTTGATGATTTAGAAACCTTGTTACTACGGGCAGATGCTGGTGTAACCGCAACTGATCAAATACTTGAAGCGCTGCGATATCGTTTAAATGAAGAAGTTGTGGATGCAAGTGAAGGACTGCGATTTCTCAAAGAAAAACTTTGTGTTGTTTTGGATACTCCTATTAAATCTTCAGGGCAGGATCTTTTAGTTCCGGAACGTGGCTCTTTAAATATTTGGCTACTTGTAGGGGTCAATGGAGTTGGGAAAACAACTACTTTGGGTAAATTGGCTAATCTTGCCGTTCGTAGTGGTTATTCGACTTTGATAGCAGCGGCTGATACTTTTAGAGCCGCTGCTGTGGAACAAGTAAAAGTGTGGGGTGATCGAAGTGGTGTTTCAGTGATTTCCAATCCAACTTCGAATGCAGATCCAGCAGCGGTTGTTTTTGATGCTATTGGCGCAGCAAAATCCAAACAGAGTGACTTGTTATTGGTAGATACTGCTGGGAGATTGCAGACAAAACATAACTTAATGGAAGAACTTCAAAAGGTTAGAAAGATTATTGATCGTCTTGCTCCTGAAGCACGAGTCGAATCTCTATTAGTACTTGATTCGAGTCAAGGTCAAAATGGGCTGCGTCAAGCAATGGCTTTTGCCAAATCAGCAAGCTTGACTGGTGTTGTTATTACAAAATTAGATGGTTCTTCTAGAGGAGGAGTTGCATTGGCTGTAGCTTCAGAAGCAAAATTGCCTATTAGGTTTATTGGGGCTGGTGAAGGTTTACGAGATTTAAGGCCCTTTAATAGCTTTGAGTTTGTCGAAGCTCTTTTGGCAACTAGATAATTGATTTAAGAGGATTTTTTGTAGATATTTTGCTACGTTTTTAGGCGTGTAGTGATGATGCGGTGAGCACGCAACCACCAAGGCCTCATACATCAGTACCATTTCAAAGTTTTCAGCAATCTCACTCTGCCTCTGAATCTTGGCGAGATTTGTTGGAGAGTTTATCTACTGAGCAGCGTTCTAATCAGGAGTTATTGGCTTCTTTGGGGTTTGCTTTAAGAAGTTTTACTAATCTTTATAGGTTTATTGAGCTGGTTCCCGTTGTTGCTGCTCGATTGGTAGGAGTCGGCGGTGCTTTGTTAGTTCCCTTTAAAGCCGATGGTCGACTTTGGAGAGAACAACTTCAAGTTTTGCCTTCTGAGTCGAATCAGGAGCTTATTCGCCAGATGGTTTCTCTTGAAGCAGGTTTAACCCTTGGTTTTGGATCGGATCCAACTCAGTTAGTTCAGTTGGATCGTTTGGTTCAGCGTCATTTAGCAAAGACTGGTGTCTTTTCCACTTCTGTTGTTGCTAGAGGACAACAGAGAGGCCGTTTATATGTGTTTGATTTGCAAGGTCCTTTCCCTTTTAGTGAGGTTCATCGTCGACATTTGCAATTAGTTGCAGATTTGACAGGAGTAGCTCTCGAGAATGATCTTATTCTGCAAGAGCTGCGTCGACATGAAAGGGTTGATCGTCAATTAAGTATTGGAGCTGAGATTCAAGCCCAATTGCTACCGGATCGTTGTCCAGTGATTGAAGGTATTGAATTAGCTGCCTGTTGCCGTCCTGCTTTTCAGGTAGGAGGGGATTATTACGATTTCATGTCTACTCGTCCAGAATTAATTGGGAAAAGAAAAGAGAAAGGTAAATGGGCTCTTGTTATAGGAGACGTCATGGGGAAAGGAGTACCTGCTGGACTGTTGATGACAATGTTGAGAGGAATGTTGAGAGCAGAAGTTTTGAGTGGATTGCCTCCTGATCGTATCCTGCATGATTTAAATCAATTAGCGCAGGTTGATCTCGCTCATTCTCATCGATTTGTCACGCTTTTTTATTCTGATTTTGATCCTCGTACTCGTAGATTGCGCTATGCAAATGCAGCTCACAATCCACCATTACTTTGGAGAGCTGAGAAACGAAAAATTTCTCGTCTAGATGCGCCTGGGCTTTTAATTGGCCTTCAATTGGATGCTGATTATGGATGTGGTTCAGTAGTTCTTGAGCCTGGAGATGTTTTGTTGTATTACACCGATGGAGTCACTGAAGCTCCTGGTTTGGCAGGGGATAGATTTCAAGAGTCTAGATTGATTCGTACACTTGAGGACTCTTGCAGAAGTGGTTTAGGAGCGCAGGCTATCTTAGATAAGCTTTTTTCTCGCTTAGATCGTTTTGTAGGTGCGAATCATCATTTGGAAGATGATGCTTCTATGGTTCTATTAAAGGTAAATGAGCAATTAACGCTTCCTGCCTTGACCTGATTTTTCCTGACAATTTGTTCGTAAGCTGCTTTAATTAAAGATTCGAAAATTTGATTTGGTTAAGGCTTGGAGCGATAGGTTTGAAAAGGGTTTAAACCCTTTTATTGAGCAGTTCAATGCTTCCATTGCTTTTGATATCAAGCTTTTGAATCAAGACTTGGATGGTTCTGTGGCACATGCTCGGATGCTTGCTGAATGTGGAGTTATTGCTGATGCAGACGCAAAACAAATAGAAGAGGCTCTGGAAACAATTCGACAGGAGGCAGAACAAGGTAATTTTCAAGTAACTGTTAAAGATGAAGATGTTCATTTTGCAGTTGAGCGAAGGCTCATTGAGTTAATTGGACCTATTGGTAAAAAATTGCATACCGGTCGCAGTCGCAATGATCAAGTAGGAACAGATATTCGTCTTTGGTTAAGGACATCTATTGAGACATTGGATCGTAAGCTGTTGCAATTTCAGAAGATTTTATTAGCTCAATCTGAAAAACATGTTTTTACTCTTATTCCAGGTTATACCCATTTGCAAAGAGCTCAACCTTTGTCATTGGCTCATCATTTGATTGCATACATTGAGATGGCTCAGCGAGATAGAGAACGTTTAAATGATGTAAAAAAACGAGTCAATATATCTCCACTAGGATCTGCTGCATTGGCTGGCACTTCGATCCCTATAGATCGACAGCTAACAGCTAAGCTATTGGGTTTTTCAGGTATTTATTATAATAGTTTAGATGCAGTTAGTGATAGAGATTTTGCAGTCGAATTTACAGCTGCAGCATCTTTGATAATGGTTCATTTAAGTCGTATATCAGAAGAGGTAATCTTATGGTCTTCCGAAGAATTTAGCTTTATACATCTAACCGATCGCTGTGCTACAGGTAGTAGTTTAATGCCTCAGAAAAAAAATCCAGATGTGCCTGAATTAGTGAGAGGTAAATCCGGCAGGGTGTTTGGCCATTTACAAGGTATTTTGACAATGATCAAAGGATTACCACTTGCTTATAATAAGGATTTTCAAGAGGATAAAGAGGCTCTGTTCGACACGGTTCAAACAGTCTCAGATTGTTTAGATGCGGTTTCCATTCTTTTTGAAGAAGGTTTGGAATTTCGTCCTGATCGATTGGCTTCATTAGTTGAAAATGATTTTTCTAATGCAACAGATGTGGCGGATTATCTAGTTTCAAAAGGTGTCCCTTTTAGAGAGGCCTATCAAAAGGTGGGTGGCTTGGTAAAGGATTCTCTTGAAAAGAAAGTTTTGCTGAAGGATCTTACTTTGGATGAGTGGAAAAATATTGACTCAAATTTCGAGGCAGATATTTTTGACAAACTAGCCCCAAAACAAGTGGTGGCTTCAAGAACCAGTGAAGGAGGAACCGGTTTTGAGCGAGTTCAAGAGCAATTGCTTCTTTGGAGAAAACGTTTTACTTCTTGAAAAAAGGTCATTTGTAACCTCTGTTGGGTTTACCCTATATATGCCATAGGTGAAATGATTCTTCTTTGAGTTATAAACTCTGAGGGTTATTTATGGTCCATTAGGCCCATTTATTTATTAGGTCCAAAAGTCAAGTGAGTATTTTTGTTGGCAATTTGCCCTTCCGCGCTGAGCAGGAAGATGTCGTTCAGTTGTTTGCCCCTTTTGGAGAGGTGGCAAACTGCTCTCTCCCACTAGAGCGCGATACAGGTCGCAAAAGGGGT
>QCFO01000002.1 GCA_003280225.1 Prochlorococcus sp. AG-363-K07
AAGATTTAGGAGCTTTAGACTTAGGAGGGAAGCTTGGTACTCATTCGATGGCTTTTCGCAGGACAACGCCAAGAAGAAACTGTGCCCCTAAAAAGGGCCCGGCATAGAAGGATTGAGCTGGAATCCCAAGGAGCCGTAATCTACTGGACAGAAAGGTTGCTAAGTTCAAATTAAATTAGATTGATTGTGGAAACATCCTCATCCCATAGGAATAAATCAATCTTTCTTGTAAGCATAGGCATTTTATCGTGGGGCTTATTAATTACAGGATGCCAAAAGAAGAGAGACAAGTTAAAAGGAACAAAAGCTATTACAGAACAACAAATCAATATCTTGGAATCACGTATTGAAAAACTGGAGGAAAAGATAAATTCCCAACATAATCCTGAAAGAAAAATCCAACAGCAATCAACAAATCCCATCAAAAGTCTGACATTTAGGCTTGGAACGAAAGACGATCGACTAAGAATTTACTGGTCAAATGGAAGCAAGACTGATATGCCATGCACAAAAGAACAATCTATATGGATTTGCGGGTAATCAACAGCTATTTAACTATTAAAAAGGCATAAGTGCCTCAAATCTACTTGCCAATCTCTAGAAAAAACTATAATTTCTTTTTGAGTTAAGCTCATCGCGATATTTTTTTCTGCATACGCAGCTTCATTAATAAAAACTGGTATTGGATTACCCTCGCCTTCAAAATTGATCGATTTGCCATCAGATTTAACAAATAAATACTGGCCAAATAGCAAAGGAAACCAATTTTTATCTAATAGTGAAGGATGCAAAATAGCGTCACATCTACCCATCATATCACGCGGGAAATCAATACTTTCTAAATGCCGATGAACCACAAATTGCTTAGGTAAATTCACTAGTCCAGATTTTATTTTCGCTAGTTCCTCAAAAAGAATTTCTACAATAATTTTAATCTTATCAACAATTTTAGCGCTTAACAGTCCTTGAGCAACAGGGCCAATTTCAATTACGATTCCGCATGGCCAACACTCAACCAAAAAGCCTTTTTGAGTGTCATCACCTTCATGTAAATAAATTGGCAACCCCAATCTTGCTTGCAATAGTCCAGCAAGTGCTAAATCTAGAGATCGCCTCCCATAAATAACGATGCTGGATCCCATTGCAGCAGTAGTGGTATGCAAATCAACAACAACCTGGCTTGGATCTATCCCACTCGGGCCATGTAAATGTAAGAGCTCCCTTGCCCTCATAACCTCATGATCTTTGCAAGAGGTGTCGTCTAATAATTCTTTGGTAAAGCTTCGGTTGAGGTCACGATCGATATAGCGTTTACACACTTTCAGTGCATCTGGGTTTCCTAAAACTTTTTTTATGTGCAAACCATGGTTATTAATCAAGTCAAATTGCTGTGACCATTGATCAAATAACCACGGCGGGTTGATTTCATTGCCATGTGTTCCTGCTACTAATAGGACCTGAAGCTCTTGCATCAATCTTCATCAACTACATTCAGCCTCGCTGAAAATTGAGATAAAAGGAACTTATCCATGTCAATTCCCCCAATTATTGTTACCACCGCCAAACTTTGCTGGAATTGGCAATGGAATCAATTAATGAATGGTTTGGCTCCAGCTGACCAAAATGGCAACTATGAGCGACCAAAATCCGAACATCAAAAAGCAAGCGTACTTCAAGAGAGTGAACTAATTTGTCGTTCAAAAAAGCAATTACCACATCTTCTAATTGGACGCAGTTGTCCTTGGGCTCATCGAACTTGGTTGATCTACGCGCTAAGGAACTTAGGTGATTATTTAAACTTACTTGTTGTCAAGGTAGACAAAGAAGGAGGTCGCTGGATAATTGATCCTCCTTGGTTAGGGTGCAATTCATTACTAGCTCTTTACAGGAAATGTAACCAGCCACCTAGTCACAGAGCAACAGTACCTGTGCTGATAGATCCTGGAACAAATACTAAAATGCAACCAAACATTCTTGGGAATGAAAGCGCTCAAATAATAGAAGTCTTAAATCAGTGGCCAACAAAAAGTAAATCACTAGATCTTTTTCCCAAACCACTTCAAGAAGAAATCAATAATTGGCAGAAGAGTCTGCAAAACTCAGTCAATGATGGTGTCTATCGATGCGGCTTTGCGCGCAATCAACAGGCATATAACAAGGCGTCTGCTGAACTCTTCCAATCACTCAACAACTTGGAGGAATCTCTTCATCAAAAAGGGCCATGGCTTTGCGGCGAACAAATCACTCTTGCTGATGTAAGACTCTTCCCTACTTTAATTAGATGGGAAGCAATATATGAACCTTTATTTGGATGCAGTCAAAAACCTCTATGGTGTTTTCCAAACCTATGGAATTGGCGACAGCGATTTATGAAACTGCCAAACGTATCCAAAACATGCGATGTAAATGCCTGGAGAAATGATTATTTTGGAGCTCTATTCCCATTGAGGCCTAGCAATATTGTTCCTGCTGGTGCAGATCTAATGACAATAGTAAATGCAAATCATTCTTAAATTACATCATTAAAAACTATGCTTAATCCAACTAATCAAATCTTAGAGGAACAAGTTATTCAAGGAGCTTATGGCAATTATACAATCACCAGTTCTGATCGATCTGAAGTACAAAAATACAGACTTTCTGTACTGGCTTGTGGAATAAGCTTTACGGCAGGCTTAGCTCAATGGGCCATACTTGGTCCAAGTACCGCATGGTTATGGTTAATCACTATGGCCATTTCGCTTGGATTAGCATTAAAATGGATTCATATATACCTGCGTGTATTACATCAAATTCTTCAAATCTTCTGGGCTATTGGATGTCTAGGTATAGGATTACTGGTCCTTAAAGTTGGCAGTTCAAACCTCCTTTCGAGCCTTGCCTCTAATCAGCTTTGGTTACTTGCTATAGGTCCATTATTTGCAGCACTTACAGGATTAGGGTTTAAAGAATTTTTTTGTTTTCGTAGACCTGAGGCAATAGGCCTTACAATGCTATTACCAATAGCCTTATTATCTCATCTGATAGGTCTTCTAAATAGCACAATCATTGTTGTTATGCTGAGCATTTCCTCAGTCCTATTATTAATCTTAGCCTTAAGAAAATTTGGCATGAATGCTGGAGATGACATAGGGGATAAAAGTGTCTTTGAATATTTAGAAAAACAAACTAACTTCTAAATATCTGTGCCTCTCATTACTTTAAATGAAGTATCCAAAGACTTTGGAATCAAAGTACTATTTAAGAATCTATCTTTGCATATCAATGCAAAAGAAAGATTAGGTTTAATTGGACCAAATGGAGCAGGTAAGTCAACCCTTTTAAAAGTTTTGGCTGGATGTGAACCACTTCAAAAAGGGGAAAGAAGATGTTCTTCTAAACTCAATTTGCACCTAGTTGGCCAAGATAATGATATCAAAAATTGCAAAACAGTACTTGAAGCAGTTCTACAAAATTGTGGTGAAAAAAAAGACTTGTTAATCCGTTTTAATCAGCTTAGTGATGAGATAGGGAGTAGGCCTAATGATACAAGATTACTTAAAGCTTTTGGAGAGATAAGTGAAAAAATGGATACTGCTAATGCTTGGGGAGTAGAGCAACAATGCAAAGTGATCCTTCAACGACTGGGCATTACAGACTTGTATAAACCCATCGAGAAATTATCAGGTGGCTATCAGAAAAGAGTTGGACTAGCGTCTGCCCTTGTTGCAAATCCTGATGTACTTCTACTAGATGAACCAACAAACCATTTAGATACTTCTTCTGTTGAATGGCTACAAAATTGGCTCAGTCAATTCAAAGGAGCATTAATAATAGTAACTCACGATCGCTACGTACTTGATCAAGTGACAACACGTATGATCGAGATTGCCGATGGCGAAGCTAACAAGTACGAAGGTAATTATAGCTTCGTTTTGAAAGAAAAGGCAGCAAAAGAACAGGAGAAAATCTCGAAAGGAATAAAATTGAAAGGGGTATTAAGAAGAGAGTTGGAATGGTTAAGGAAAGGGCCAAAAGCAAGAGGGACTAAACAAAAAGCTCGAGTTCAACGTATTCAAATACTAGCCAAGAAAGAATTAATTCAAAAAACAGACCAACTCCAAATATCATCTCCTAATAGAAGGATTGGCAAATTAGTTATTGAAATAGAAGGACTAGAGTTTAAACATAAAGTAGAAAATTATGATGAATTACTCTTTAAAAACTTCACTTATAGCTTTATGCCAAATGATCGAGTAGGAATCATTGGCCCTAATGGCAGTGGAAAATCTACACTGCTAGATTTAATAGCAAATCGCCGACAAGCAACAGGAGGAACTATCAGAATTGGAGAAACAGTTAAGATTGGATATCTAGATCAACAAACTGAAGACCTGGAAATTGGTAAAGGCTTAGAGAGAAAAGTTATCCACTATATTCATGAGGTCGGATCACAAATTAATTTAGGGAAGGATCTAATCAGTGCTTCTCAACTTCTAGAAAGATTCCTCTTCCCCCCTGCTCAGCAACATAGCCCTCTGAAAAAATTATCCGGAGGAGAAAAACGAAGGCTAAGTTTATGCAGAATTCTAATACAGGCACCGAATGTATTGCTTTTAGACGAGCCAACTAATGACCTTGATATTCAAACATTAAGTATTCTAGAGGATTTTCTTGCAGACTTCAAAGGTTGCGTGATTGTCGTTTCTCATGACAGATATTTTCTTGATCGTACCGTAGATAGAATTCTTGAAATTAACAATCAAGAGATCAAACGATTTGAAGGTAATTACAGTGAGTTCCTAATATCACAGAAATCAACTTGGCTATCACTACAGCAAATAAATAATTTCAAAAAGGACAAAAGAAATAATAGGGGAACTAAGCAAAGTTTGGGGATTTCTTGTACAAAATCAGAGGCGAAAAATAGTGATACTAAAAAACAATCTAAACGAAGAACTTTTAAGGAGAATCAAGAACTAAAAGAATTAGACAAGACCTTACCATTACTAGAAGAAGAGAAAGAAAATCTTGCAAGTATATTACGAGAACAAACAGGTGACTTGACGCAGATTAGTGAAAATTTGGCTGAGATAGTAGAGAGACTAAAGTGTGCAGAAGATCGATGGCTAGAGCTTAGTGATTTAGACCCCTAAGGCGACCTTAAGATCTGACTTGGATGCAAAGTCAGAAAAAATTTCTTGTTTTCTTTGACATGGAATTAATTCCACAACTCCTTATCAAACGGATTAAAGCTGCATTTGTAAATCAACACCATCACTGACTTGAGTGTCCTATCACTATGGAGTAGTAGACGATAACCGTTCTTCGCATTAAGCCAACCTCAGAGATCTAGGACTTGTAGGTCGATAGTCCTCAATAGTTCGACGAAAAACATTTACTGGCTCATTCGATGTAAACAAAATTCAATACTCTAATCCAACGATTCTGCTCAACAACATCAAAACTTCATCAAGCTATCCAAATTTCTGCCTTAGACAAGCTAGAAGATGAAATAGCTTCCAATCAACTGCCTGAGTCAGGCTCAATCCGCCTCAGCACACAAGCCCTGCAGATAGATAACACAATATGTCTTGGCCATGAGTCGCGAAGATTCACCAATGGTCTCAATGAAATATTGGGCTAATCACTTTCAAATCCGTTACGCATGAAAGTGATTCAATTCCTAATTAAGTAGTAACTACCGATACTGATTCTTAGCAATGGTGTTGTAAACGAAACCGAATAACGAAATATGTCGTGGCACAACCGCCTGAAGGCCGTATCGTGTGCGTGTCGAACTAGGCCGCTGAAGGCAAAGACTCAATGAACACTATCGACGAACACATCCAGAAGGATCAATCAGAGATCCAATCCGCTAAGGCCCATGGTGACAAAGCCAAGGTCCGTCATCTAACTGATGAGCTGAATTCCTTACAGGAATACAAAGAGCATCATCCTGAAGATAGGCATGACCCTAATGCCCTCGAGTTATTCTGTGATGCAAATCCTGATGAGCCAGAATGCCTGGTATATGACGACTAACATAATCTTTACGAGACAAGCATCCTCTAAATAAGGATGCTTGTCTCGTAAAGATTAAAATAATCCTCTTAATAATCTAAATTGAACTCAGCCGGACTACCGGTTAGAGAGCATACAACCGCTTCTTGCTTTTTCATTGCACGAACCTCTGCAATTGGCCTACCCATTTTGCGTAGTACTTCAATCTCTTGAAAAGTCTGGCAACGAGCAATAACCGTGCCCTGACTATCAAAACAACTATAAAAGGTCATAACTAAAGTAAATCATTCCCTTTATGACCAAAGATTCAGTAAGAAACAAGTATAAATCAAAAACTACATATATTCTTTACCAAGCTCGGACCAGACCTGTTCTAGTAAGACCTCTAAGCCTTGAGCCATAGCAGCAGAAATAAATATCAACTTTTGAGCAACTTGATTCTTAAATGACTGGACTAAGGCTTTCTTTAAAGTCTCATCCAAAAGCTCTTTTTTATTGACAACTAAAATTCTAGGGCGACTAGAAAGACCATGTCCATAAGCAGCTAATTCATTCTGAATAATATTCCAATCGCTTAAAGGATCTTCAGAGGCTCCATCAATCAAATGAATTAACACTTTAGTTCGCTCAATATGTCGTAAGAATTCATGTCCTAATCCCGCTCCTCTTGCAGCCCCTGCAATTAAACCTGGTATATCTGCAAAAACAGTGCCATCACCACTGGGCTTACGAACTACTCCAAGATTAGGAATTAAAGTTGTAAAAGGATAATCAGCAATTTTTGGTCGAGCCGCAGAAAGAACTGCTATCAAAGTACTTTTACCAGCGTTGGGTAATCCAATAATTCCAACTTCCGCTAAGAGCTTTAGCTCTAACTGCAAATCCCATTCCTCTCCATCTTTTCCTTCCGTACATTTCTCAGGAGCTCGATTCCTATTACTTAGGAAATGAGCATTGCCCAGTCCGCCTCGTCCTCCAAAAGCAACAATCAAAGTTTGACCATCTTCAATTAAATCTCCAAAAATAATCCCTGTATTGATATCGCCTACTTCTGTCCCACAAGGGACTTTCACAACCAAGTCTTTACCAGAAGAACCTGTACATTTGTTTGGACCACCCCGTTTACCATCATCAGCTGAAAACACTCTTTGAAACTTAAAATCCAAAAGAGTCTGCAAGTTTGCATCGGCCTGAAAGACAACTTGTCCTCCATTACCACCGTCCCCTCCAGCAGGTCCGCCTGCAGGGACATATTTCTCTCTTCGAAAAGCCACTATCCCATCGCCCCCACGACCAGCTCTTACTCGGATGCGTGCCTGATCTATAAACTGCATTTCTTGTGAGAACTTAATGAGACTTCTACAAAGAGGAAGATCTGTAGTTTGATTTCGGACTACATAATACAACTAGTTCCTTAGACAGAATTTCAGGGCTATTCAATTCCATGTCGTTACCCTCAACTATATATCTCACATGAAAATGATCAAAACACTTCTGAAAGAGAATTGTAGTTAAGACTTTTAAAAGAGGACTACTTCTTGATTTAAAGAACTGCAATGGAAACTAACTAACTTATGTAGAACTTAATTCGTAGGGCAAAGATGATTTCAAATCTCGAGTCGAATTTTTCATTACTTGAATCTTAAAGAATGATTGCTTTCAAAGAATAAATTCTTGAACCTCAACCAAAATTCCTTCCCTAATTTATTTTAACCAAACAATGCTACAACCAGGTCCGCCATCATTCGGATTTGCATCGACAACTTTATCGACATACGAAATACTCGCAAGCCATTGTCTTAATCCCTGTTTTAACTTGCCCGTACCAATTCCGTGAACCACCCAAAGAGGCCCCTCAGTTCTACGCAAATACTCTTCAACTACTACTTCAGCTTCATGAACTCTAAGTCCACGGACATCTAAGGTATTTTTTGAGCTCCGAACAGCTCCACTACTACCAGATGACACTTGAGCATGAACCTTAACCTTAGATTGAGGAGAGCTAGGTTTAATGCCATCAAGACTTTCAACCGAGTCCAAGCTAACGGTACTTCTAAACACCCCACACAAAACAGTTAATTGCAATCCATCTTCAGAAATTGCCAAGACTTCTGCTGCCTTGCCTAGAGCCATCAATCTCACTCGATCACCAACATGAGGTAACCACCCTTGCACATCTCTAGAAAGCATTTGAGGTTGATGTTCTGCCTCTAATCGCCGCAAACGTTGGCCAACCTGACGAGCTGTTTCTCCATTTGCTCCATCCATACGGAGACGTCTAATCAAAGCGCGAACCTCTTTCTGACCTTGGCGAATAGATCCTGCAATTTGCTTACGTCCATCTTCTTGCATCTTGTTCGATAAATTACGGTGCAGAGCCCATCGATCTAACAGCTCTTCGTAAAGGGTTTCAGTACGCGCCAAAAGAAGAGCAGCCTCCTCTGCGGCAGTTTGCTGACGTTGCCGCTGCTCTTCTAAACCTTTAATTACATTGTCTATATCCCCAAATCTCTTTGGAGCTATAAATTCTTCTGCAACATCAACGACTGATGAATCCAAGCCTAGTCTTCTTGCGATCTCAAGAGCGTTACTCCTTCCAGGAATTCCCCACTGAAGGTGATATGTGGGCTTAAGAGTTTCGCTATCAAAAGCAACTGATGCATTTTCAAATCTAGAGTCTTCGTATTTAAGAGCTTTCAGACCACCAAAATGAGTTGTCGCAATAGTCAATCTGACTTTTTCTGCAAGCGTCCGCAAAAGAGCCACAGCAAGAGCAGTTCCTTCAGTGGGGTCTGTTCCAGCTCCAACTTCATCAAGCAAAACAACAGTAGGGCCTGGAATCAGGTCAATCGCTAAAAGTATACGGCTAATACGGTTTATATGACTACTAAAAGTAGATAAATTCTGCTGCAATGACTGTTCATCACCAATATCGGCCAAAACTTGATTGCACCAGGGCAAAGAGGGATTCCCACTACAAGGCAATAGGAAGCCACAACGAGCCATCAGAACGGCCAGGCCAAGACTCTTCAGAGTCACCGTCTTCCCGCCTGTATTTGGGCCAGTGATTGCTACAACTCTCAAATCGCTGGCAACTTCAATCGTCACAGGTACAGCAACATGTTCTTTTTGACTCAATTGTTGGCATAAAAGCAATGGATGATGCAGTTCGTTCAAAACAAAAGGCGCATCAGCTGCCTCATGAAGAGCTGGCGGGACTCCATTCAGCCAATGCCCAAACCTCGCTCGAGCCAATGCTAAATCCAATTGCAACATGACATCAACAAGGTGCTGAAGGGATAAAAATTCTTTCCCAACTGCAGAGCTCCAAGCTAAAAGTAAACGATCTTCCTCTACTCGAATTTGTGTATGAACTGCTGAAATTCGGTTGCCTAAAGAAATGGCTACCTCAGGCTCTAAATACAGTGTATTCCCTGAGGCAGAACTACCATGCACTATTCCAGGAATTTTATCTATTGCTCCAGCCTTTACCGACAATACAGGTCTCGTATTACGATCTCCTATAGCCGTATCTTGGAGTATATGCCCATACCGTCTTAGGAGTTTCTGCATCAACGCAAGTCGTTCGCCACGCATTCCATGCCACCTCTTACGCAAGTCTCTCAATCTTTCACTCGCCCTATCGGCAATAAGACCACCATCTTCCAAGCCAAATCTTAAGAGTTTTTCTAATTCAGGCAAAGTAGCAAGTTGGGCAAGCAGCTCTGTCGTGACAGGTCGTACTTCAGCATCATCTACTTGTCTACGTAAACGACGTGCAGCCGCAAGAGTCTCAGCAACCTTTAACAATTCTTGGCCAGTCGCTACACCTCCTTTGAAACATCGCAACAAAATATCGCCTAAATCGTGTACCCCAAGGAAATCCAATCCTCCTTCAAGAGATTTATCTAAGGCACCGATTTCCAATGTCTCAGTTAAAAGTTTTCGACTAGTGGCTATATCAACTGGTAACTGAATTTTTTTACATCGGTTCCGGCCAATCTTAGTGCTTGCAAATTCTGATAGGTATTCACACAATCTTTGCCACTCCAATAACTCCAAAGTATCTTCCATTGCCATCTCTGCTGCTGATATCTCACAACGAGTTTCTGAAGGCTTCATCCCAAACAATCATTATCTAAAGGCTGATTACTAGATATTCCACCTGGCGGTTGATAAAGCATCTCAAACCAATTGCCCTCAGGGTCCTTTAAATAAAAAGAGGCCGTCCCATCACGATGATCATGCAATTGGCCAACATGCACTCCTTCTCGAGTCAATTTTTCGTGGGCATCTTCTATCTGAGTACGCTCAGTGAAATGAAACGCAAAATGAGGTCCAGCTGCTTTGTAACCTGGTCCCAACAGCGCCAGACCATCTTTACCCGGTCCTGCTTCTAAATAGCACCAGTCAGTATCATCCCAAACCAATCTCATCCCTAATCGCATATAAAAAGACTTTGCACGATCTATATTCTTTACTCGAATAGCTATATGGCCCAACCTTTGGACATTAACAATGGGATTTGAGCAAGGTTTCTTTTCCATTATCTAATAATAAATACAGTTTATTTGTAAATTATTTAGTCTTAATTTAACTACAAAAATAGCATGGATAAATCGCTTATAAAAGCCCTTTAAATTTAATTATTATTTTAACCATTGAGCTGCATCACAGGCGTGATAGGTAAGGATCAAATCTGCACCTGACCTCTTGAAGCTCAACAAAGTTTCCAAGACAACCTTTCTTTCGTCTATCCAACCCTTCTCCGCAGCAGCCTTAACCATTGCATATTCTCCACTCACGTTATAAGCCGCAATAGGAAGTTCAGACTCTTGCCTGAGCCTATAAATGATATCCAAATAGGCCAAGCCTGGTTTAACCATAAGAATGTCAGCACCCTCCTGTTCATCAAGCTGCGCTTCCGTTATTGCCTCACGAGCATTAGCTGGATTCATCTGGTAGGTGCTCTTGTCTTTAGGAATAGGTTTTGTGGTATTTCCCCTTGGGGCGGAGTCCAAAGCTTCTCTAAAAGGACCGTAATAAGCAGATGAATATTTAGCTGTATAACTAATAATCCCCACATATTCAAAATCTTCTTCATCAAGGGCTTCACGAATAGCTCCTACACGACCATCCATCATGTCGCTTGGCCCTATCAAATCAGCACCGGCTTCAGCCTGAACAACAGCTTGTCTGCAAAGGTATTCAATTGTTTCATCATTCAAAACAATTCCTTCTGAACTCACAATCCCATCATGTCCATCGCACGAGTAAGGGTCTAAAGCAACATCAGTCATCACTGTCATTTCTGGCACTGCTGCTTTCACTCTTCTAATAGCCCTAGGGATTAAACCATCAGGATTAAAACACTCAGCGCCATCTTCTGTTTTAAGTGATTCATCTACCTTCGGGAAAAGTACTACACACCTAATTCCTAATTGCCAGGCTCTTTCGACTTCTGAGATCAAACTATCCAAACTCCATCTCATTGCTCCAGGCATTGCGCTTATTGGTTGGATATCACTGCCCGCATGAACAAAAAGAGGGTAAATGAAATCGGCTGGAGTCAGGCTATGTTCCTGAACCATGCTCCTAAGAGCAAAGCTACGACGCAAGCGGCGGGGACGATAAGTGAGATCCATCAGGGACCAAGGAAAGAATAGTTTTAATCTCTAGCGAGCCTATAGGCGTGCTGACTTAAGCCACGATTTACGTGGCTCATTGCAACGGACTCTCTTGAGCTGCTCAAAAAGATTCAACTCTTCAGAAGACCACTGCTCAGGCAAATTTATTACCAAAGTGAGGATTAAGTCTCCTCTCCCAGTACTATTTGGCCAGCCTTTACCCTTTAAACGTAAGCTCTGCCCTGGAACAGTGCCTGGAGGAATCTTCAGTTCAGCTTCACCATCAGGTAATAACACTGTAACTTCTGCTCCTAAGACAAACTCATCAATTGATACTGGCATTTCTGCTCTTAAGTGATCCCCATCCAAAGACCATATCGAATGTGATGGAAAGTCCAGCCTGAGATACAGGTCTCCTCGTCTGCCAATTCCAGGCTGAAGGTTACCTTTACCTTTGAGCCGAAGCCGAGAACCAGGCTTAACACCTTTAGGAATTACAACCTTTACGCGCTCTTCATTTACTGAAAGGGTTCGTTCTGTTCCTTGAAAAGCCTCAGCAAAGCTAATTTGCAATCCAACCTCAGCATCAAGATTAATGGGTTGTCTTGAAGGGTTTTGAGCAAATCCTCCTCCAGCAGGAAAGCCTCCAGAAAAGCCAGATGATCCCATTGGACCAGCAAATCTGCCTAGAAGATCATTTACAAAATCATCAAAATTGCCATATCTCCCAAAATCAACATCGAAACCAGCGGCTGGTCCATTGCCGCTAGAAGCATTCGAATGATTCCAATAATTACCAAATTGTTCGTATCGTTTACGTTTCTCAGGATCTGACAAAACTTCATAAGCTTCATTTATCTCCTTGAACTTTGCTTCAGCTTCAGAATTACCAGGATTGACATCAGGATGGTATCTCCGGGCAAGCTTCCTAAATGCACTTTTAATTGAATCTGAGGCAGCGTTCCGCTCGACGCCAAGAACCTTGTAATAGTCACGATATCCACTAGCAGCCATAAAACACCTTGGCCTCTAGATGACTCTTTTATTAAGTTTCTCAGCTCTCATCAAAAGTAGAAAGTTAATTAATGGAGGGAAGGCCGAACGCGACATATGAATTTCCAGTGAAGTTAGGAACGGAAAAGATCACAATCGTTTTGAATCAATGCTTTTCGAGAAATTGATCAGAACCTCTTCCGAGTGAGACGGGCATATACAGCTCGTGAGAATGGGTGTGAATATAGCTTTTGAATATAAACGCAGTTGAGATTAGAACCCTTTGGAAGATAGGCTTGATCAAATTAGTAGCAATAAGGAGCTCAAAATTGGCCTTGATCAACGGTTTCCATCTTAAGAATGTCAGAGGTGACATCTTGGGTGGACTAACTGCAGCAGTTGTTGCCCTGCCACTAGCACTTGCTTTTGGCAATGCTGCATTGGGACCAGGAGGTGCTATTTATGGCTTATATGGTGCAGTAGTTGTTGGCTTTTTAGCTGCACTCTTTGGCGGTACTCCCGCACAAGTGAGTGGGCCAACTGGACCAATGAGCGTAACTGTTGCCGGAGTGGTGGCAAGTCTTGCTGCAGCAGGTGTTTCAAGAGAACTCGGTGCCGGAGAAATACTGCCACTAGTTATGGCAGCAGTAGTCATTGGGGGGCTCTTCCAGATCCTTTTTGGATTACTAAGACTAGGCAAATACATCACCTTGGTCCCTTATTCAGTCGTTTCAGGCTTCATGTCAGGGATAGGTGTGATTATCCTCGCTCTTCAAATCGGTCCTCTCCTTGGGATCAGCACGCGTGGTGGGGTAATTGAATCTCTAAGCACCCTTGCAAAAAATTTCGAACCAAATTGGGCAGCTGTAGCAGTTGCTTTAATGACTCTTGCAATTGTTTTTCTGACCCCACGCCGTATAAGCCAATGGGTTCCATCCCCACTACTCGCCTTACTCATAGTCACACCACTTTCTGTATTACTGTTTGGAGACGCAACTCTTGAAGCAAGAGGACTTGCGCCACTTCCCAGGATTGGAGCAATTCCTGAAGGTGGTCTTGCTTTCACAATGCCAAATTGGAATGCACATTTTCCACTAATTATCAAAGCAGGTTTAGTGCTGGCAGTACTTGGAGCAATTGACTCATTACTTACTTCTTTAGTAGCAGATAATATTTCTCAAACACGTCATAATTCCGACCGAGAGCTTATAGGTCAAGGCATCGGAAACAGCGTGGCAGGCCTGCTTACAGGTCTCCCTGGTGCTGGAGCAACAATGAGAACAGTTATCAATATCAAATCTGGTGGTAGCACTCCCTTGTCCGGAATGGTTCATTCAATTGTTTTACTGGTGGTTTTAGTTGGTGCAGGTTCATTAGCAGCTGAGATCCCTACGGCTCTTTTAGCGGGAATACTTATCAAAGTTGGACTGGACATCATTGACTGGGGCTTCTTAAGAAGAGCTCATCGCCTATCAATAAAAACTGCAGCAGTTATGTATGGTGTGCTCCTAATGACAGTCTTCTGGGATCTGATTTGGGCAGTCTTAGTAGGTGTTTTTGTTGCAAACATGCTGACTATTGACTCCATCACACAAACACAACTTGAAGGGATGGATGCTGACAACCCAGTAGATATTGATTCAACTGGAGATAGCTTTAGTGACTTGCCTCTTCCTGCAGAAGAACAAGAAATGCTAAACACTTGTGCAGGAGATGTAATGCTCTTTAGGCTTAGAGGACCTATGAGCTTTGGAGCTGCGAAAGGTATTAGTGAAAGAATGATGTTGGTTAGAAACTACAAAGTCCTCATTCTAGATATCACTGAGGTTCCACGATTAGGAGTCACTGCAACACTTGCAATTGAAGAGATGGTACAAGAAGCAAAAACTAATTCTCGCAAAGCTTTCGTTGCAGGTGCCTCTGGGAAAGTAAAAGAGCGACTTGAAAGATTTGGTATAGAAGGAGTGGTAGAGAGCAGAAGAGAGGCTCTAGAGGCTGCACTAAATATAGTGACAACCTAATAGAAATTTAATTATTTAATCTCTACTTATCACCAATTCCATTGAAAAAATTATATGAATACAAGCCTCATCCTTCAAAATGTCTTAACACCACCTGTCCTATTCTTCTTTTTAGGGATTTTAGTTGTCTTTTTTCAATCAGATCTTGAAATCCCTTCTCCTCTTCCAAAACTATTCTCTCTATATCTATTACTAGCTATTGGATTTAAAGGAGGAGTTCAACTTGAGGCTAGTGGATTAGCCCCTCCTGTGATATCAACAGTTTTTGCTGCGATAGGAATGTCTCTTGTAATACCTTTAATTTGTTTTTGCATTCTAAGGATCAAGTTCAATGTATTCAATTCAGCTGCCATTGCGGCTGCGTATGGATCCATTAGCGCAGTCACTTTTATAACAGCTGAAAGTTTTTTAGAAAGTCAAGGAATTCCCTTCGATGGTTTTATGGTTGCAGCCTTAGCAATAATGGAATCACCAGCAATCATAGTTGGACTTTTACTCGTTAAGCTCGCCGCTCCGAAAGAAAGACCTATTGAAAGAGTAATGAGATGGAGAGAAATACTCCACGAATCAATGCTAAATGGATCTGTCTACCTCCTTTTAGGAAGCCTATTAATTGGTTTCCTAACTGCTGCATTCAATCCCTCAGGTGTAACCAAGATGCAGCCTTTTACAGGAAAGCTCTTCTACGGAGTGGAGTGCTTCTTTCTGCTTGATATGGGCATTGTTGCTGCACAAAGATTACCAAGTTTAAAAAAAGCAGGTTCATTCCTAATTGCATTTGCTATTGGGATGCCAATTTTCAATGCATTCATTGGGGTGCTTGTAGCAAAAGCTTTATCGCTTCAGCCAGGGAATGCTCTTCTTTTTGTCGTACTGTGTGCTAGTGCTTCGTACCTTGCTGTACCCACAGCCATGAGAATGACCGTACCAGAAGCCAAGTCAAGTTACTACATATCAACTACTCTTGGACTAACTTTTCCTTTTAATATTGTGATAGGTATACCCGTTTATATGGGATTAGTAAATCGAATAATCCCGTTAACCACCTAAATAGATAAACTAATGAAGCGATTAGATCTTATTTTCAGTGAGCGTGAATTAGACGCAATGCTCAAATCTCTTGAGAAAGCTGAAGTTCCTGGATATACAGTCATGAAACATGTCACAGGAAGAGGGCCTGAAAGGATTGTCTCAGAAGACATGGAATTCACAGGGCTGGGTGCAAATGCACATGTCATCGTTTTTTGTCCTGAGCATAATCTAGAAAAAATCAAAGCATATATTCAACCTGTTCTTAGTTTTTATGGAGGTGTTGCGTATGTCTCTGAGGCCAATCCACTTTAAAATCTCGTCTTTAATAAATATAAAATAATATTTGGAATAAATATAAAGTAATATCAGGTTAATAATCAGTTTAATTTCTCTAAAATTGAATTCATCCTGGAAATTATATAAAATTAATACTCTTCAAGCATGAACCCAATCCACACGAATTGCTTTACGACTATTCAAAAATCTATCTATGGCCATCGCTGCGATACATCCATCAGATGCGGCGACTACAGCTTGCTTGAAAGGAGTATTTCGAATATCACCAATTGCCCAGACCCCTTCAGAAGTTGTAGCCATAAAATCATCTACAACAACTCCCCCATCTTCTTTAAAAGCTATTTGATCACCAATAAAGTCTGTAATTGGCTTAGACCCACTCATATAAACAAAAACCCCATCCAACGACAAAGATTGCTGCACTTCTTCAGAACGAGATTTAAGTATGACTCCTGTCACTCCACCTTCATTACCATCTATCTCCAAAAGTCTGGTTTTACTCCAATGACGAACATTGGGCTGTTGCATCAAATCCTGAGCATGCAAATCATCCTTTTTAGGGTCATTTGAAGTTATCCAATGAACTACCGAAGCAAATTTTGTCAGGACCTGGGCTTCTTCTAAGGCTTCCTTATTAGCCCCCACTACTGCTACTTCACGATTTTTATAAAAAGCTCCATCGCAAGTAGCGCAATAACTCACTCCACGGCCTAAGAAATCAGCCTCACCTTTAAATGATGCTGGCCTTCCCATTGCGCCACTAGCCAAAACAAGGGCCCGTGACTTAAATGTCCCTTCTGGTGTATAAACCGTTTTCCAATCACCATTCACATCAACTCCAAACACTTGAGCTCTGCGATAGTCAGTCCCGTACTCAATTGCTTGATCTCTCATCAATGTAAGCAAAGCTTCTCCACTCATTTCACTAGACACACCAGGATAATTAGCAATTTGATGGGTAATAGCCAACGCCCCTACGGAAGGATTTTTATCAAGAATGACCGTTTTCAGATCCGCCCTAGAGGTATAAAGGGCACAGGTGCAGCCTGCTGGCCCTCCTCCAATAATGGCAACATCAACTTCAATTGTTTCCAAGGGACAAAATTCTCCTTAAATGGTTGGCTTCTTGCTTTATAAGCAGCATATGGAAGACAACATGAAATTGCCTAAAACCAATTTTCCTTTAAGGAATTGGCTTCTTGAAGCAACTACATGACTGTAGTGAAGTATTAGAGCTATTTGTGGGACAACCACCCTGATTCAATAGGATTTGTTCATGAAGACACACGACCGAATCCCCCCACCTCCAGGAATCAGACCTGACACCCAACACTCAGAGCAATGCTGGCATGCTATCTCGGAAATTAAACCAAAAAAAAATCATCAACTTCTGGATTACTCCTCTACTAGCGGGAAGCTTCTTAACAATGGGTTATTACATAACGAAAAGAACAATGATTCAAAGGGGGAACCCAAAAGAAGTAAACTTAAATTTTCAAAGTAAGTATCGCACTTTCCCAGGTCAAGATATTAGCACCTTGAAAAATAAACTAAGAAATAACAAGGCACTTGAAGCTACAATGAAAAGGCTAAATAATCGTCAACGCAATGAACTAGAAATAGCAATGGAAAATCTCACTAAAGAAATGATCAAAGGTCAGGCCATTCCCAAAAGCCCTATCAGAAAGAAAACAATTACAATTAAGAGCACGAAAATTAATAACTCAGATAAACAAGCAATGTATAATCAAAAGATTATGCATGAGATTTACAAAAGTCTCCCTAAGCCATAAATAAATCACTTTTAAAAATATTTTCACAAAAAAGAGCTGAGCAATGAATTCTCCTGAAACAGTCCTTAAAGCAACATTGAATCGACTGAAAGTACGCGTCAAAAAAAAACTAAAAGAATCCATAGCCGAAACCTTAGCAAAAGCTCAAGAAGCACCTAATAAGGTTCAAAAAGAATGGGAAGAATTTCAAAAAGAAGTTCTTATAGAAGCAAACAGGTTAGAACAAGAATTCCAAAAAGAAGTTGACGATCCCAAAGACAACTCAAATTCATCATCAACCAATAAACCACGAGCAAAAATAAATATGGTTCGATCAAAGATCGCTAATATTAGTAATAAACTTGAGAAAATTGATAAAAATGAATAATGGTTATTAATACATTGTTGGATTTTCTAAATAGGAGCTCACGTGCACTACTGATTTGGAAGAGAGTAATAACTCTGGTATTCCTTCTTTGGTGGGACTCAAAACAATGGAGCTATTTATATGGATTCAACAAAAATAAAAAACAATATCGGCAAAGGCGAAGAGCTCGATGGCTGACCATTGAATTAGTAAATCTTGGATCAGCATTCATAAAGCTTGGACAGTTGCTCTCTGCCCGACCAGATATTTTGCCTTCTGAATGGGTTACAGAGCTAGCAGATTTACAAGATAAAGTTCCTGCTTTTGATTTTGAAAAAGCAGAAGAAGTACTTGAAGCAGAACTTGGTTCACGGTACAAAGAAATTATTGAAATTGACAAAGATCCTTTAGGTTCTGCATCACTTGCGCAAGTCCATCGTGCACGCTTAAAAAACGGAAGATCAGTCGTATTAAAAATCCAACGTCCAGGACTAGAGAAATTATTTCGCTTGGATCTAGAAGTTATGCAAGGTGTAGCAGCTGTACTTCAGCGCAATCCAAACCTGAGTCATGGAAGAGACTTCATTGGTATTGCAAAAGAATGCAAAAAAGTTTTAATTAAAGAATTAGATTTTGAACTTGAAGCACAATATGCCGCAAGATTTCGCCAACAGTTTCTTGAAGACCCTTCAATACGTATTCCACAAGTTGTTTGGGAACTAAGTACAAAGAAAGTTCTCTGTCTTGACTATCTACCAGGAATAAAGATTAATGATAGAGAAACTCTCATTCAAAATGGCATCAACCCCGCATCAGTGGCTGAAATTGGAGCCACAAGTTATTTAAAACAACTGGTTAAATTTGGTTTTTTTCATGCAGATCCACATCCTGGGAACCTAGCTGTAGCAAATGATGGCTCTCTTATTTACTATGATTTTGGAATGATGGGGTTAATTTCTCAAGGGCTCAGGAATCGATTAGGTACAATGGTTAAAGCAGCAGCAGCAGGTGATGCTGCTCGTTTAGTAGAAGAATTCCAAGCGGCTGGACTACTCGCATCAGACATAGAAATAGGACCAGTAAGAAGATTAATCAGAGTAATGCTTAAAGATGCGCTTACTCCGCCCTTCAGTGCAGATGTGATCAATAAACTTTCCGGTGATATATATGAACTGGTTTATGGAAAACCATTTCGTCTACCCGCTGAATTGATTTTTGTAATGAGAGCCCTCTCAACTTTTGAAGGGGTTGGGCGAAGTCTTGACCCAAGCTTTAACTTAATGGCTATAGCTAAGCCATACCTCATTCCACTGATGACTTCCAACAATTCCAATCCAAATGAACTCTTTAATGAAATTGGTCGACAAGTAGGTGTAATAGGCAGCAAAGCAGTCGGGCTTCCAAAAAGACTAGATGACAGTCTAGAAAGACTTGAGCAAGGAGACTTGCTTTTGCAAATTCGAATGGGTGAATCAGACAGGCAACTACGTCGAATGATTAATGCTCAACAAGCGATGGGTCAATCAATCTTGCTAGGTTGTCTTGGCATAACAACGGCTCTACTTAGTTCAAGTAAGCAACCAATATTTGCAGTACTTCCAATATTGATCGCTTTACCTATAAGTCTGAGCTGGATAAAGCTGCAATTAAAAATGAATAGAGAGAAGAGAATAGATCAAATTCCAAGCAAAAAAGCTAATTAATTTACACACTTCAATTGATTAATCAATAAACTGAATCTAGAAATTACCTCTAGGTCCCAAACCAATTGAACCTGCATAAACAGCTTGGCCTCCAAGTTGATCTTCAATCCTCAATAATTGATTATACTTAGCAACTCTTTCACTCCTACTTAACGATCCAGTTTTAATTTGTCCTGCAAGAGATGCAACGGATAAATCAGCAATAGTAGTATCCTCAGTCTCACCACTTCGATGACTTATCACACTTGTATAGCCTGATCTATTAGCCAAGTTAATGGCATCCATGGTTTCAGTTAAAGTGCCTATCTGATTAACTTTGATCAAAATAGAGTTTGCAATCCCTTTATCAATACCCTCTTTCAGCCGCGCACTATTGGTTACAAATAAATCATCTCCAACCAACTGAATTTTATCTCCCAATTTTTTAGTTAGCAAAGCCCAACCGTCCCAATCATCTTCAGCTAATCCATCTTCTATAGAGATAATTGGATAAGAATTGACTAATTTAACCAATTCCTCAACCATTCCCTCACTGGAAAATTTATTTCCACCAAAACTATACAATCCGTCTTTGAAGAACTCAGTACTTGCGACATCTAAAGCCAGGGAAACTTCCTCGGCTGGCTTAAAACCAGCCTTTTCAATGGCTTGGATCAACACATCAGCAGCGGCTTGATTTGTAGGCAAACTTGGAGCAAAACCTCCTTCGTCACCTACAGCAGTGGATAAACCTTTTTCAGACAGTAAACCACTCAGAGAATGAAACACTTCTGCGCCCATACGAAGCGCTTCACGGAAGCTACTCGCCCCATGAGGTACAAGCATGAATTCCTGGAAATCAATGTTATTCGCAGCATGTGCTCCTCCATTGATCACATTCATCAATGGAACTGGCAAAAGAGAAGCCATTGGGCCACCCAAATAGCGATAGAGAGGCAATCCGAGACCATTTGCAGCTGCCCTCGCTGACGCCAGGCTTACAGCCAGAATGGAATTAGCTCCAAGTGTTGACTTATTACGAGTCCCATCAAGCTCCTTCATTGATGCATCAATCGTGGCCTGATCCAAAGCAGACAAACCGCAAAGGGAAGGGGCAATTCGCTCTTCAATATGCTCAACTGATTTAGTAACACCTTTTCCCATATATCGATCTCCACCGTCACGTAATTCATGAGCTTCATGGGCACCAGTACTAGCACCACTCGGGACTATTGCTCGACCCATTGCCCCACCCTCAAGTAAAACTTCTGCTTCCACAGTTGGGTTACCACGAGAGTCAAGTACTTCTCTTGCCAAGATGGTATCTATGACGAGGTCTAGAGAATCGATCACGTTATCGAGAATGATTTATTGAAATCCTATGGGTCTAGCCATAAGTTGGCTGTGAGTTGTCTTGCACTCCTGCTATTTGCAAATTGCTGAAGTGAAAACCTTTACTCAAGATCAACCATCCATCAGTTTAGGAGGTCTATGAAATGCAAATGTTACATACGATGATCAGAGTTGGAGATCTCAATCAATCACTAAAGTTCTATATAGAGATTTTGGGCATGCAACTTTTACGGCGAAAAGATTACCCCTTAGGCCGCTTTACACTTGCTTTTGTCGGTTATGGTCCAGAAGATGCCAACACAGTTATCGAGCTAACCCATAATTGGGATATCAGCCACTATGAGCTAGGAGAAGGATATGGTCATATTGCACTGGGTGTAGAAGATATTTACGAAACCTGCTCATCTATCACTAAACATGGCGGTTGTGTCATTAGAGAACCAGGCCCAATGAAGCATGGGACAACGGTGATTGCTTTTATCAAAGACCCAGATGGTTACAAGATTGAACTCATTGAAATGTCTTCTAGGCATAATGGGAACTAACTCTTATGACCTCTGACAACTTCAAAGACAACCCAACGCAAACTAGTCTCACTTCAGAACCTGATCGATTCAGTGATGAAGCTTGGAATCTATTGCTAGCCAGTCAGGACGAAGCCAGAAGATGGAGACACGGTGATTTAGATGTCGAGCACCTGCTTCAAGTGCTCTTTGTTGATAGGCAATACCAAAATTTTATTGAATCTCTTCCTATAAATTCTTCAAAACTATTAGATAGCCTGGAAGATTTTCTAGCCAATCAACCTTTAGGCCGAGGGGACAAACTTTTTATTGGAGAAGACTTTGAAAAGCTTCTAGAAACCGCAGAACATTTCCGTAATAGGAGGGCATCTCGCCTTATCGAAATTCCCCATTTATTACTTGCTTTGACAAAAGACAAACGCATAGGTGCTCAATTATTTAATGAACAAGTTCTAGAGACTGACAATATTAAATCTAATTTAAAACGACAGCCCCCCTCAGCAACACGTCCTCGCTTAGAAAAAAAAGTCGAACAGATTTGTATAGAGAACACTAATCAATACGAAGTCTCTAAATCTGGCGCATTGGATCCCTCTGCCATCGGCGACTTATCTAACAACGAAGAAAGCCAGCAAGAAGTAGAAAATCCCTCACTGCAACTTCGTCAAGAGCCTAAAGCTCTAGAAACCTATGGGCGAGATTTAACTTCTGCTGCATTTGAAGGCCAGCTAGAGCCTGTAATAGGAAGAGATGCGGAGATCCGCAGTCTCATCAAAGTTCTATCAAGAAAAGGGAAAAACAATCCTGTTCTGATTGGTGCTCCTGGCGTCGGTAAAACAGCCATTGCTGAATTACTTGCGCAACGAATAGTTGATGGAGAAGTACCTGACTCGCTTCAAGGGATAAAGCTTATTTCACTTGATTTAGGTGCATTAATTGCTGGTGCGAAATTCCGTGGTCAATTCGAAGAGCGTTTCCGATCTGTATTAACAGAAGTAAGTACTCCTGAAGCGGGTGTAATTTTATTCATTGATGAATTGCATTCAATTATCAATACCGATCGTTCAAACTCTGATGCAGGCAGTCTCCTCAAACCTTTTCTGGCTAGAGGAGACCTACGCTGCATAGGAGCCACAACTCCTGAGAATTATCGAAAAACAGTCGAAAAAGATCCTGCGCTCAACCGACGTTTTCAACAAGTTCTCATCAAAGAGCCAAATCTTGAGTTAAGCCTAGAAATTCTTCGCGGTATTAGAGAGAGATACGAAATGCATCATGGAGTAACTATTACTGATGAGGCAATAAAAGCTGCAAACCGATTATCAGATCGTTATATCAGTGATAGATGCCTACCAGATAAAGCAATTGATCTAATTGACGAAGCTTCAGCTCAACTAAAAATGGAGGTAACTTCTAAGCCTCAAGTAGTAGAAGAAGCCGAAGCTCACCTTAAAAGCTTAGAACTTGCTTTGCATTCGTCCGAAGAAGAAGGTCCCGAGACTCAAGGGGTACTACAAACAGAGTGCAACGCTGCTCTTGAGCGTCTTTCTGATCTGAGAACCCGCTGGCAAGCAGAAAAATTACAATTCGAAGAGCTTAGAGAGCTTCAATATCAAGATAAAGAACTACGTAATGCAATTGCAGATGCAGAACAAGTTGGCGACCTAGAAGAAGCTGCAAGGTTGCAATATGATCAACTTCATCGTCTACAACAACGTCAGAAAGTTATAGAAAATTCCCTTTCATCTCTACAACTATCAAAAACAGCACTGCTCAGAGATCAAGTGGAAGCCGAGGATATTGCCGCTGTAGTTGCTCGTTGGACAGGAATACCAGTGCAAAAAGTTTTAGCTGGTGAACGTCAAAAATTATTAAATTTAGAAAATGAGTTAGGAGAGCGAGTCATAGGTCAATTCGAGGCAGTGCAAGCTGTCTCTGCTGCGATCAGACGAGCAAGGGCAGGGATGAAAGACCCACGCAGACCTGTAGGTTCTTTTCTCTTTTTGGGACCTACAGGAGTGGGTAAAACTGAACTTGCTAAAGCACTAGCAGCTTCTCTCTTTGATGAAGAAGATGCTCTTGTGCGTCTTGACATGAGTGAATTCATGGAAAGAAATGCAGTGGCACGACTTCTGGGAGCACCTCCTGGATATGTCGGATATGAAGAAGGAGGGCAAATAACCGAAGCAGTAAGGAATCGTCCGTATTCAGTCCTGCTATTAGATGAAATTGAAAAAGCTCACCCCGACGTATTCAACTTACTGCTGCAAGTTCTTGATGATGGGCGTCTGACAGACTCACAAGGAAGGACAGTCGACTTTCGCCACACAGTGATAGTGATGACAAGTAATCTGGCTAGTCGTGCGATATTAGACAACGCAAAGTTATATAAAAAGAAAGGAGAAGAAATAGAAGAACTTGAAGATCAATTGACTCAGCAAATTGATAATGCACTCAGCCAAAGATTTCGTCCTGAATTTTTAAATCGAATCGATGAAGTGATTAGATTCCGCCCACTTAAACCAAACGATCTTCAACAAATTGTTCGGTTACATCTAGCTGACCTCATAAATTTACTAGCAGAACAAGGCCTAGCCTTAAAAATTGATGACACAACAGTTCAGGAATTGGCCTTGAAAGGTTATGAGCCTGAATATGGAGCACGTCCATTACGGCGCGTTCTAAGACGTCAAATAGAAAACCCACTCGCTACACAATTACTAGAGCAAGAATTTCAAGGAGTAACCGCCATTCGCGTTAGGTTATCCAATGAAGAATCTGGATCACTAGTCTTTGAAACAGAAAATTAATCAAGTATCCGGTAATCTGTGAGTTTGGTACCTAGTGCATTTCAATGTGCACAGGATTCAGCCCCTGGCTTTATTCGTGACAAGCCCCTCTCCCCAAGAGCCCTCAGAAAGCACAGAAACCTTCGAAACCTCTAGTGGGATAACTCCCACTAAGAGTAAAGGATTTCTTGCGACAACTTTTGATGAATTAAAACTGGTTGTTTGGCCAAGTCGCCAGCAACTATTGAGTGAATCAATTGCTGTAATTCTCATGGTCACATTGTCTGCAGCATCAATTGCTGCAGTAAGCCGCTTTTACGGATGGGCTTCATCGCAAATCTTTCGTTGAATTGACAATTTCAACACACTTCCTGTCAAACTATCGTTTATTAATTAAATCCAGTGTCAGAGACCAGTTCCACCCAAAAAGTTCAAGAAGAGGTGCTGGATCTACCTGCTCCTAATAAGGGAGAGGAGAACACCCTTGCACATTCATCTTTAGCGAAAACAACAATCGCAAGGTGGTATGCCATTCAAGTTGCATCAAGCTGTGAAAAAAAAGTCAAAGCAACTCTTGAGCAACGTTCCGTAACTCTTGGAGTCAGCAATCGAATCCTTGAAATTGAGATTCCCCAAACTCCTGCTGTCAAATTAAAAAAAGATGGAAGTCGACAATCCACCGAGGAAAAGGTTTTCCCAGGTTATGTCCTTGTTCGTATGGTGTTAGATGAAGACACTATGATGGCGGTCAGAAGCACCCCAAATGTAATTAATTTTGTTGGTGCTGAAGATCGACGAGCAACAGGAAAATCTCGAGGACATATCAAACCAAGACCACTTAGCCGTCAAGAAGTGGATAGGATTTTTAAACGAGCTGCAGAGAAAAAGACCGTTGTCAAACTCGATCTAGCTGAAGGGGACCAAATAATCGTCACTGCAGGTCCATTCAAGGACTTCCAAGGTGAGGTTATAGAAGTATCGGGAGAACGCAGCAAACTCAAAGCTTTACTATCCATATTTGGAAGAGAAACCCCAGTAGAACTTGAGTTTTCTCAAATAACCAAACAAAATTAAGCAAAAAAAGCACTTGCTCACTAATGAGAGGGGCAATTAGGGTGTAGCTTTCATCACTAGAGACCTAACCCTGAGCATCAGGGTGGTTTAAAGTCTTCCCATTCAACTTGAAGATGGCAAAGAAAGTCGTAGCTGTGATCAAGCTAGCCCTACAGGCTGGCAAAGCAAATCCAGCTCCTCCTGTTGGTCCAGCACTAGGCCAACATGGGGTTAATATCATGGCGTTTTGCAAGGAGTACAACGCTCGCACCCAGGACAAAGCTGGTTTTGTAATTCCTGTAGAAATTTCGGTCTTTGAAGATCGTAGTTTCACATTTATCACTAAAACCCCACCAGCATCGGTACTAATCACAAAAGCAGCTGGCATTGACAAAGGTTCAGGTGAATCAGCCAAAGGCAATGCAGGTAGTATCAGCCGTGCTCAGCTTGAGGAGATCGCAAAAACTAAACTTCCCGACCTTAACTGCTCTAATATTGAGTCAGCAATGAGAGTCATCGAGGGGACCGCTCGGAATATGGGCGTAACCGTCAGTAATTAATTCTCAACTCCAAGTTAACTTTCACCATCCTTCAATCCACCTAAAGGGGAAGACAATTTTGTCGCTACTACCCCAATAAGATCATGACAAAAATCTCAAAACGAATGACCTCCCTCGCAACTAAAGTCGAGGAAAGAGCCTATGAGCCACTAGAAGCAATAAAGCTTGTTAAAGAAAACGCAAACGCTAAATTCGATGAAACCATCGAAGCTCATGCTCGTCTAGGAATTGACCCTAAATACACCGACCAACAACTCCGGACTACAGTTGCTTTGCCTCAAGGCACAGGCCAGACAATCAGGATCGCTGTAATAGCCAGGGGTGAAAAAGTTGCCGAAGCACAGTCAGCTGGTGCTGAACTAGCTGGTGATGATGATCTGGTTGAAACAATCAACAAAGGAGAAATGAACTTCGACCTATTAATTGCGACCCCAGACATGATGCCTAAGGTCGCAAAGTTAGGAAGAGTTTTAGGCCCAAGAGGTTTAATGCCTAATCCAAAGGCTGGAACGGTCACTGCAGATCTTGCAGGTGCAATAAAGGAATTCAAAGCCGGAAAACTAGAATTCCGGGCAGATAGAGCTGGAATCGTTCACGTGCGTTTTGGCAAAGCAAGTTTTTCTGAAGATGCGCTTTTAGAAAACCTAAAAGTTTTACAGGAGACCATTGATCGCAACAAGCCCAGTGGAGCAAAAGGTAGGTATTGGAAGAGTCTTTATGTCACATCCACTATGGGACCTTCTGTCGAAGTCGATATAGCTGCATTGCAAGAAATCCAACAAGAAGGCTGACCACCTTATTGGTGTAAAATTATTACTGGCGAAAGCCAACGGGCATGCGCCCGGCCAAAGAAAGTAGGTTTCAAAAGCTTTTGATTCAATAATCCCTGAATCACTAGCATTTGCGTAAATTCCCTACCGAGGCATAGCAAGAAATTTTTTCCGATTTTTGGATTGAATCTAGGCGGCCTCATCTCTTAAGAGATAACTTAATGGTCGCGTGTCCAGTTCTTCCCCCGATTCGATCCAATCACTATGGGCCGCACGCTGGAGAGCAAAAAAAAGATCGTTGAAGAGCTCAAAGATCTTCTAAGCCAAGCAGAAATGGCGTTAGTCC
This sequence comes from Prochlorococcus sp. AG-363-K07, assembly GCA_003280225.1. Lineage (GTDB taxonomy): Bacteria > Cyanobacteriota > Cyanobacteriia > PCC-6307 > Cyanobiaceae > AG-363-K07. The sequence goes on from QCFO01000002.1 coordinate 27,190, forward strand.
TTGATTACCAAGGACTAACCATCAAGGAAATGTCTGACTTGCGGACCCGTCTGCAAGCCAGCAATGGCGTATGCAAGGTAACTAAAAACACCTTGATGCGTAATGCAATTGATGGGAATGACGCCTGGTCAAATCTCGACTCCTTACTCACTGGTACTAATGCATTCGTCCTTGCGAAAGGCGATGTAGGCAGTGCAGTAAAGGCCGTACAGGCCTTTCAAAAGGACACCAAAAAGTCAGAAACCAAGGGCGGCCTATTTGAAGGCAAGCTCTTATCTCTTGACGAAATTAAAGCGATTGGGAATCTTCCAAGCAAGGAGGTTCTTATGGCACAAATTGCTGGTGCAATAAATGCAGTTACCACCAAGGTTGCTGTAGGAATTAACGAGATTCCTTCTGGGCTTGCCAGATCACTCAATGAGCACGCAAACAACAGCGAAAGCTCAACTTAATTCTTCGACTCGACTTTTCTCCCTAAATAGTTGCTGAATTCCAACCATGTCCGCAAAAACCGACGAAATTCTAGAATCTCTCAAAGCCCTCTCACTTCTTGAGGCCTCAGAGCTCGTCAAACAAATTGAAGAAACCTTTGGGGTTTCTGCTGCTGCATCTGCTGGAGTTGTTATGGCAGCACCAGGCGCCGCTGCAGGTGGTGGAGGTGCAGAAGCAGCTGAAGAGCAAACCGAATTTGATGTTGTTCTTGATAGCTTTGAAGCTTCAGCCAAAATTAAAGTTCTAAAGGCAGTACGTGAAGCAACTGGACTTGGCCTTGGAGATGCCAAAGCAATGGTTGAGGCAGCCCCGAAAACCATCAAAGAAGGTATCGGCAAAGATGAAGCTGAAAGTCTCAAAAAGGCAATCGAAGAAGCCGGAGGAAAAGTCACCCTTAAATAATCACACAAGATTGTTCTGACAACTAAGAAAAACAAATCAATTTAAAAAAGCTAGTCATAATGACTAGCTTTTTTAAATTATAAATGAAATACAAGTACGATCTCTATAGAAGATCTTTTGGAACCATAAAATACGGAGTTTATGTCTAATTTTAACTCTAGGTTGATATTCCTATTCTTTAAATAGATTCCAGCTTTTCATACAACATAATAATTTATTATTATTAACCAAATACAATTCCTAACGCAATTATCTCAAATGTTTTCTCGAGCAATACAAATAAGCATCTTCCAACTAATTGCCGGACTTGCTTCTCCAACCAACAAAAACCTTGCAAACGTAAATTCAAGAAACAAGATCGTCAGCTGACTACCTTGCTAAGAAGACCTCTAATACAATCCGTACATGAATCAAATATTGGCATCACACAAACTTCTCTACATGAGATCAAATCTCAGATGACAAACATCCACGGCCGTATCGTAGTAGCTGCAAGTGATGGAGCCTGCAGTGGAAATCCAGGGCCAGGAGGTTGGGGAGCACTTATCCGCTATGAAGATGGAGCTATAGAAGAATTTGGCGGACATGAAAAAGATACAACTAATAATCGAATGGAACTACAAGCCGCGCTAGAAATTTTCAAGCGTTTAAAGCACCTTCCTCGACATCCACAAATGACGATCAAAACAGATAGCAAATATCTAATCGATGGTCTCGCCAAATGGATCAAAAATTGGAAAAATAATGGATGGAAAACAGCATCAGGGAAACCAGTTCTCAACAAAGATCTTTGGCAATCTCTGGACTTAGTCCAACTTAAAGATGTAAAGCTTCAATATGTCAAAGGCCATAGTGGTGATATCGACAATGAACGAGTCGATAAAATTGCAGTTAGCTACTCTAAGAGGACTTATATCAAGCTCAAGTCTGTAAGCACAACAAAAAAGAATAGTGATATGACTCAACAAGGTTCATATCATGAAGAACCTTCACCAAAATTTCAGCAATTACTTTCTAGGCTCGATATCGTGAATGAAATGGCTAAGAATGGTTATAGCCTTAGCAATGATGAATTGTCTGAATTATTAAATATCTCTTCCTCTGAATTACAACAAAAACAACAATCCTGGAAATGGCGTGACTGGACAGTAGAGCCAATCAAGAATTCAAGATGGAGATTACAAGCAATATCAGAACAAGTGACTCCAAAACAAAAGCTCAATGAATAATAAATCTAGATCAACTCCTCTTTCAGTTGGGGAGCTCTATAACCAATTGTTTAGTCCAATCCTGAGTAAGGATGAAGGAATAGATGCCGAGCAGTTAACTAAAATGGTGATGGCAACACTTGGTCAAGTCTCAAGATATAGAACATTCCCTGGGATTTACTGGGCACTGAAACGCATGACTACAGATCTGCACCGACATGATTCACGATTAGAGCAAAATTTATTTGGTTGTCATTTCCAAAATCCTGTTGGTCTTGCTGCAGGTTTTGATAAAAACGGGGTTGCTGCTGGTATTTGGGATTTATTTGGTTTTGGATTTGCAGAGCTTGGCACCGTCACTTGGCATAGTCAAAAAGGAAACCCGCGTCCACGGCTGTTTCGTCTTGCAGCTGAAAAAGCAGCCTTAAATCGAATGGGTTTTAATAACAATGGTGCTGAAACAGTACGGCGAACTCTTGAGTATCAACGTCTTAAACAGCCAGGTCGAAGAGATTTAGCCATTGGACTCAATCTTGGGAAGTCAAAGGCAACCCCTTTAGCTGAGGCAGCACAAGACTACTTACAATCCCTTCAAACCCTTTCTTCTCAAGCAGACTATGTAGTAATCAATGTCAGTTCTCCAAATACACCAGGGCTAAGAGATCTACAAAACGTCAATCAATTAGCCCCTTTAATACAACAACTTAAATCGTTCCCAAACTGTCCTCCGTTACTTGTCAAAATTGCACCAGACCTAGACAACGATACAATTGACTCTATTGGACATCTCGCCAAGGAAGAAAAGCTAGCTGGGATAATTGCAATCAATACAAGCTTAAATCGATTTGATCTAGGGAACAGAGTTCTAATTCAAACTGGTCGTCTCCTAAAAGAAGAGAAAGGAGGATTAAGTGGAGCACCACTACAAAAGCGTGGAGTAGAAGTAATAAAGCGACTACATAAAGTGGTCGGAAATGACTTAACGCTTATCGGTGTTGGTGGCATTGACTCTTCAAAAGCAGCATGGGAGCGTATTAGTGCGGGTGCCTCTTTAATACAACTATATACTGGGTGGATTTTTGAAGGGCCAAACTTAGTTCCTGAAATACTAGACGGGCTCATCTATCAACTTGACAGACATGGCTTTAGGAACATCTCGCAAGTAATAGGTAGTCATGCCCCATGGTATGACTCATAATCTTCTAAGTAGATGAAACCTATCTAAAGGGATGAAATGAATTCCAACTTTCAAGAGCACGGAGGGAATATTACTGCTGAAGCCCGACGCTTAGGAGTAAAAGAAACTGAATTACTTGATGCTAGTGCTTCAATAGTACCTTTTCCTACTCCAGACTTAGTTCAGCTTCGTCTTTCCAATGCCATCGCAAATGGCAAAATCAGACACTATCCAGATTGCAACTATGAAGCTCTAACAAAAATCATAGGAGAATGTCATAACATTGAACCAGGAATGGTGCTACCTGGGAATGGGGCAGCAGAACTTTTAACTTGGAGTGCCAGAGAAGCAGCTGCAACAGGGGAAAGTACTCTATTAGCTCCTGGTTTCGCTGACTATGAAAGAGCTCTTAATTGTTGGAACGCGGACTTCATCTACGAAAAGTTACCGTTAACTTGGTCAAAAAAAACACCACAAGCATTCCCTATTAGACCACAAACACAAGTTGCTTGGGTCAATAACCCTCATAATCCAACAGGACAGCTATGGAGTAAAGAGTCTATGAAAACGTTGCTTGATAAAAATAAACTTGTAATTTGTGATGAAGCCTTCTTGCCTTTAGTGCCTGGTGGAGAAAAAGAATCTCTGATTCCCTTAGTCCCTAATTACCAGAATCTTATTGTGATTAGGAGCCTAACAAAACTATTTGGGATAGCTGGATTAAGACTTGGGTATGCAGTTAGCAGCCCAAAAAGGTTAAGAGAATGGAAACTAATGCGAGATCCTTGGCCTATAAATAGCCTTGCCGAATTAGCAGGTATAACTCTGTTAGAGGATAAAATTAAATTAACTACTTGGATAGACACAATCCATTCTTGGATTAAAAAAGAAAATAAATGGATGGCCGACAAACTATCTCTTATGGCGGGAATTCAACCATACCCATCATCGACAAATTATCTTTTAATTAAAGGAGACAAATCCCTTGTAAGTCTCCGTGAAACTCTAAGCCAAAAAAATATTTTATTGAGGGATTGCAGATCTTTTAAGGGCCTTGGAAGTCACTGGTTACGAATCAGCATTCAAACTAGAAAAGAAAATCAACGAATAATTTCCGCGATGCAAGAGATTCTCAACTAAACCTTTCTAATATTTCAATTACCGAAGAAACAGCCTCCTTTTTCGATAAAGCCTCCATCCCTTCTTTCATTGAAGGCAAAGGATCCCACTCAAGAGCACTCTTAGAAAATCGACTGTTCAAAAGACGGTTTAAAGTTTTTTTCAACACGAGATTACCAGCTACATGTTGATGAACAATGACTGCCGCACCTAACTCAGCTGCAAAGGCTGCATTATGATCTTGATGCTTATCTGTAGCCCAGGGATAAGGAACTAAAATTGCTGGTGTATTGGAAGCAGCTAACTCACTTAATGCACCTGCACCTGATCGACTAATTACCAAATCGGCATTTTGTAGTAACGCCGGTATTTCATCTGTGAATGGTATTTCTAGAAAATTGATATGACTAATTACCCCAGCCTCGGAATCATTGCTGCCTGTGATATGAACAAAACGACAACCTTTATCTAGTAATTCAGGTATTATATCTCGGACCATCACGTTCAAACCCAAAGCACCTTGACTACCTCCCATCACAACAATTAAAGGCCCAGCTCCTGAAGGAACCCACTCGGGTAAAGCCTGTGGCAAGAAAAACGATGCTCTAATTGGTGTTCCTGTCACTATAGTTTTACAGTGGGGAAGACGTTTTGTTGCTGGTAGCATGCCAAGGGCTACAACACTGCAAAAACGACCTAATAAACGTGTCACCTTGCCTGGCAAAGCATTTGACTCATGTAAAATCACAGGCAGCCTCAACCATAATGCAGCTAAAATAGTTGGTGCAGCTATATATCCACCAGTAGTAAACACAACTTCAATTCTCTTTCGTTGTAACAAATTCACTACTTCTATAGTAGCCAAGATCAATTTAAAAAGCTGGAAGACTTTTTTAAAACCTCTTGCATGTAGTCCTTCAACATTTATTGTCGTTAGGCCATACTTCTCAGGTACTAATTCTGTTTCTAAACGGTCAGGGACACCAAGCCAACTAATTTTCCATAAAAAAGGCGATAAAGCATCTGCGACTGCGAGTGCTGGGAACAAATGACCACCAGTACCACTTGCTGCAATTAAAAGCCTGGACATAGAAATAGAAGCAAGCAAAACAAGTAAAACCCAATTAAGTTATCAGGATAAGAATTCAACCAAAGTGCCTAATCTACTGGGAGTTGCATTAATTTCCACTATGCTATGGGGGACTCTGTACCCTTCAGCAACGCTTGACAAGCAAGCATCAGCAAGGGTTATAAGCAAAAAATTTCAAAAAGCTTTAAACATTAAAAGCACAAAAGAAATTGAAAATCTCTTTTCCACAGAAAACGATTCGGCATTCCTACGCAGATATCAAGCTTTTTCAACCGCTTTTCCAAATGCCAAATGGGAAATCAGAATAATTGAGCCTCTTAGTGAAAAACGCTATCTCATTGAAGTAGTTATTAGCAATAAAGATTCGTCAAAAAAACCTGCAAAACTAATCAATTCCAAACAGATTGGAGAGATAACAATTAGCAAAGGAATTATTATACAACACGAAATAATTAGCGAAGAAACTATTGTTCAATCTGGGGAAATAGTTCTACCTATACAAGTCAATATTCCTCAAACAGTTTTAACTGGAACAAATTATGATTTTGATATTATAGTTGAAAGACCACTAGGTGATTCAATGCTTGCTGGAGGATTAACTCCAGTAACACCTGATGAAATGAATAATAATATTTCTCCGAAGATTAGCCTAACCCCTCTGGGAAGTGGAGGATTATTCAAATCAATAAAAGCGCCTCTCAGCGAAGGATTCCAAAATTTCGCCGCACAGATAGCCCACCCAGAAGGGATAATCACAATTACAAAAAAGGTAAGTATAGTTTCAGACAAATCTCAACTTATTCACAATTAGTGAGACCTCTTGTGACGAGAAAAGATCCTTTAGGAAACAGAGTCTAGAGCTGCTACACCAGGAAGAATTTTACCCTCCAATAACTCCAAGCTTGCACCCCCACCAGTGGATATATGAGACATCTTCTCCGCAAGTCCTGCTTTCTCAACAGCAGCAACCGAATCACCACCTCCAATAATTGTGCAACATCCTGATCCACTTAAAGAAGCAAGCGTGGTTGCAATTGCATTAGTGCCATTGGCAAACTTATCAAATTCAAAGACACCCATAGGGCCATTCCAAATTACTGTTTGACAATCAGCCAAAGCATCCTGAAAAACCTTCACAGATTCAGGGCCGATATCTAATCCCATCCAACCTTCAGGGATCGAATTGATCAAAGCAACTTGACTATTTGCATCTGGAGCAAATTTATCTGCAACAACAACATCTGTTGGGAGTAGCAATTGAACACCTTTCGAGTTTGCTTTTTCTTCTAAAGCTTTAGCTAACTCTAATTTATCTTCTTCCACCAAACTATTTCCTACAGATAAACCTCGAGCCTTATAGAAAGTAAAAATCATTCCACCTCCAATTAAGACCTTGTCACATTTATCTATCAATGATTCAAGAACACCAATTTTACTGCTTACCTTTGAGCCACCAACTATTGCAGCTAAAGGTCGTTTTGGATCATCGATTGCACCTTGAAGATACTGAAGCTCTTTTTCCATCAAATAACCCGCAACACTTGGATTCAAGAACTTAGTAACACCCTCAGTAGAAGCATGTGCTCTATGAGCTGCCCCAAAAGCATCATTTACATACACTTCGGCGAGCGAAGAAAGTTGTTGTGCAAATCCAGCATCATTACTCTCTTCCTCTTTGAAAAATCGAACATTCTCCAGCAAAAGGACATCTCCATTTTGCATAACATCGACTTTGGCCTGAGCATCTGTACCTACGCAACTATCTGTCTTTAAAACTGTTCTGCCAAGTAATTCAGTCAATCGTGCCGATACAGGCGTCAGGCGCATTGCCTCATTCACCTGACCTTTAGGCCTGCCAAAGTGTGCTGCAAGAATGACTTTTGCACCCTTTGCGACCAAATCATTAATAGTTGGAAGAGCTGCACGAATCCTTGTGTCATCTGTAATTGAACCAGAATCATTCAATGGCACATTGAAATCTACCCTCACCAAGACACGCTTCCCTGATAGGTCCTCTGTGCTTAGACTCGACAGGGAACGCTTAGCCATGATTTTGTGCCTAAAAAGTACGAAGTGAGTGACATTAACCTGTTAATGGCCCTATTTGCATATTTGGGTGCAGACAAATAGACCGGCCGGAGCTAAGACACAATTAAACAGGCAGTGAGTTAGGAAATTCAAATGTTTAAAACCATTCTTTTCCCACTAGATCACAGCCGAGAAGCTTTTGAAACCATTAGTAAGGCTATTGCATTAGCCAAGAGTCACAGGAGTCAGATCATCATTCTTTCAGTCATTCAGCCTGACAGAGCAGAAATGAATACTGCAGATTTAGTAATCCCCCTTCTACAAAATGCCAAAGAACAAGTGGAGCAAGCTGGTGTCCCTTGCACCATCCTAGAAAAGAAGGGTAACCCTGCTTTTTTAATCTGCGATGTTGCAGATGAAATGGAAGTAGATGTAATTGTAATGGGAACAAAAGGTATCAAGCTTCATGAAGGTATCGAAAGTATTGCGGCTCGAGTTATTCAACTTGCCCCTTGTCCAGTGCTAGTGGTGCCGTGAGTAGAAGAGAAATTCAATGGTATCCAGGGCATATTGCCAAAGCTGAAAAACAGCTCAAGAAGAATCTCGAAAAAGTTGATTTGGTTATCGAAGTGCGTGATGCACGTATACCTATCTCGACCTCTCACCCATATCTAGAAAGATGGTTACAAGGTAAGCAGCATCTACTTGTGATCAATCGACGAGACATGATTTGCCTAGAGGCGCGACAAAAGTGGGATCAATGGTTTCGAATGCAAGGCCAATCTCCACTGTGGTGTAATGCCAAAGATGGAACAGGAGTCAAACTCCTACAAGATGCGGCTATTAGAACTGGCGACAAATTAAATACTCGTAGGCGTGCCCGAGGCATGAAGAATCGACCAGTCAGAGCTCTGACATTGGGCTTCCCTAATGTCGGTAAGTCTGCCCTGATCAATAGGCTCGTTAGGAAAAAAGTTGTGGAAAGTTCCCGTAAAGCCGGTGTAACACGTAGCCTTCGATGGATAAAAATCGGACAAGATCTTGATCTTCTTGATGCACCTGGAGTGTTACCACCCCGTTTGGAAGATCAAAAAGCCGCCTTGAAGTTGGCTTTCTGTGATGATATTGGTCAAGCCGCCTATGACATTGAACTAGTGACAATTGCCTTCTTAAAAATGCTTCAAAGATTAGAGACGGACAGGCTCTCAGGTTTTCAAGTCGAAATGCTGGAAAGTCGATACGGGCTAGCTGTGAAAGACAACAATAGTGAAGAATGGTTAAAGCTGGTTGCCGACCGACATGCCTCAGGTGATCAAAGACGCATGGCATACAAGATTTTAGATGATTTCCGTAAAGGATTTCTAGGGCTTATCACTCTTGAACTTCCCAATGCATAAGGACTTAGAGCACCCCTTTGGAGAAGGCGAAGGGAAACTTGTTGAATTGTTATATCCCAAACCACTACCAATGCGTTTAGATCGTTGGCTTGTGAGTCAACGACCAGAACAAAGTCGTGCTCGAATACAAAAACTAATTAATGCGGAATATGTTCGTGTTAATGGAAAAATTGGGCAAGCCAAAACACCACTACGAGAAGGAGATGTCATTAGGTTATGGCTTCCGCCACCCGAGCCTCTTTCTTACCTGAAACCGGAAAAAATGGATTTGAACATCTTATTTGAAGATGAGCATCTAATAGTTATCAACAAGCCTGCAGGCTTAGCTGTCCACCCAGCTCCTGGCAATAAAGATGGCACCCTAGTAAATGGCTTGCTTCATCACTGTAAGGATTTGCCAGGTATCAACGGCAAACTTCGACCAGGCATTGTTCACCGACTTGATAAGGATACAACGGGTTGTATTGTAGTTGCGAAAAGTCAAGAAGCATTGGTTAAATTACAAATCCAAATTCAAAAACGTATAGCCTCACGCAATTATTTAGCAATCATTCATGGGGTCCCTAAAGGAGAATCAGGCACAATTGTTGGATCTATCGGAAGGCACCCAGTAGACAGAAAAAAATATGCTGTTGTGAATAGTGATTCAGCTCGACATGCTGCCACGCATTGGCAACTTCTCGAAAGACTCAATGACTACTCCTTAATCAGTTTCACTTTAGATACAGGGCGCACACATCAAATTCGTGTGCATTGTGCGCACATAGGTCATCCTATTGTCGGAGACCCTACTTATAGTCGTTGCAGAAAGCTACCTATTAAACTATCCACTCAAATTCTTCATGCAATAAAACTTGGTTTAAATCACCCAATAACAAATAATCGAATGGAATTTGAAGCCCCTTTGCCCAATCCTTTTGAGAGGCTATTAACAGTCTTACGCAATAAGCAAACAGCATCAAGTTAATGATGGAAGTTGCGGACATGCCTTCACCAAGCTCTTGGTAACAGCTGCTTGAGGAGCCTCCAACAACTTTTTGCCAATACCTTCCTCAACGACTCTGCCATGATCTAAAACAATGACTTTGTGACAGAAGCTAGTAGCAACAGAAAGATCATGGGTCACAAAAAGAATGGCAATCTTTAAGCGTAGTTGCAAGTCTCTCAATAGTTCCAGAACCTCTGCCTGGATCTCAGCATCAAGCATGCTTACACTTTCATCACATATGAGAACTGATGGCTCAAGAGATAATGCTCGTGCTATGGCTACACGTTGTAACTGTCCTCCTGATAATTCATTTGGAAAACGATTTTGAAAATTCTCTACTGGGTGCAGTCCCACTTGTTGAAGAAGAGTTCTTGCCTTCTCACGAGCCTCTGATCGGGACATTAGATCATGCATAAGCAAAGGATCTGCAACCGCCTCAGCTATGGTCATTTTAGGATTTAGCGAAGCACATGGATCTTGAAAGACCATTTGCAAAGAACGACGTGCTTTCCTTAACAAGTTTCCTTTCAAGCTAAGAATATTTTGCCCTTTCAATTTCACTTCTCCACCCCTAACTGGATTAAGGCCCATCAAAGCTCTACACAAAGTGCTCTTACCACAACCAGATATTCCTACAACGCCAAGAGTTTGGCCTGCATATAGAAGAAAATTCACTTCATTAACAGCTTTCAGCCAAGTTAATTGCCAAGGCAATCCCCCTAAAGCATGCCAACAACGCAATTGCTTTACTTCCAAGATTAATTCTGGCTTAATTAATGGCTGAACACATATCTGTTCCCTTTCTCGTGCAGCAATCACAAGCCTTTTACCTAGAAGAGATTCCGGAGATTGCAAAAAGCCCTTAGTTGAACCTGCCTCAACAATTTTGCCCTGATCCAAGAGATTAATTCGTTCACACCAGCGTGCTGCCAAAGCCAAATCATGACTGATCAATAAAAGAGCACTTCCTAGCTCTTTACACAATTTACTTAATTCAGCCATAACCTGATTCGCGATCGCCACATCTAAACTGGTAGTTGGCTCATCTGCTATTACCAAAGCAGGGTCTAACGCAATAGCCAAAGCAATAGATAGTCTCTGACGCATCCCTCCACTTAATTCATGGGGATAAGCAAAAAAACGATCTGAGCCAATTCCAACTCTCTCAAGAAGTTCTTTTGATTTACCTATAATCCAAGTAAATTTCTTATCAGGTTTATGAGCCTGCAAAACATCAATTAAATGTGCCCCTATAGTCAGCAAAGGATTCAGTCGGGTCATCGGATCTTGAAATACGAAGCCAACAGCCTCGCCTCTTAGTTTTCTCAAATTTTCTCGATTCAATTGACTTGGGTCTTCCCCAAGGACACTTAAATATCCTCGACAAATGCTTCCATTAGGAAGTATTTGCATAACTACTCTTGCAAGCGTGCTTTTGCCACAACCAGAAGAGCCAACTAGAGCCAAGCATTCACCAGCAGTAATGCTCATATTCAAATCTTCCAGAGTCCATTCCTGACTCTTTGGATAACGCATCCAAAAATTCCGAATTTCAAGAACAGGTGCTGAAGAATTCAACATATTTAGTAGCAAAGCTTCCTAAGGCTGAATAAAATGTATTAATCGGCTGAATAGGATGCTTAAGGCAACCCCAGCGACCGATTCGACACAGGCCCATACGGTCTGCGGCTCAAAGCTGCCTGAAAAGCCTCAACTAAGAGCTCATCCTATAAGCAGTATTGAAGACTATGGTATTGAAATCCCAAGCTGGTTGAAACAATGTTTGAAAAAATGTCCTCCAGGCATTGGGCAAAGCTGTCCCACTGATTCAGAAGGTCTCTTAGCAGGAGCATTTGATTTAGCTTTTCAGTTACATGATGGCCAATTCAGAGCAAGTGGTGAACCCTATATTGTTCATCCTGTCGCAGTAGCAGACCTATTAAGAGATATTGGAGCTAGTCCAAGTGTTATTGCAGCAGGTTTTCTTCACGACGTACTAGAAGATACTGACCTAAGTCCTGAAAAATTAGAAAGTTTTTTTGGCCGTGAAGTCAGGGTATTAGTTGAAGGGGTAACAAAATTAGGCGGTATTCATTTCACAAATCGCACTGAAGCTCAAGCTGAAAACCTTCGAAGAATGTTTCTTGCTATGGCAAGTGATATTCGTGTAGTGCTTGTAAAGCTTGCTGATAGGCTTCATAACATGCGAACCCTTGGATCTCTTCAATCAGATAAACAACAACGAATCGCAAGAGAAACTCGAGAGATCTACGCTCCCTTAGCAAATCGACTCGGCATTGGACGTTTCAAATGGGAACTAGAAGATCTAGCATTTAAACTTCTAGAACCTGACGCATTTCGCGAAATCCAACAACAAGTAGCAACTAAAAGAAGCAAGCGTGAAGAAAGATTAGATGAAACCGTTAATCTACTAAGAAATAAGCTCACATCTGTTGGCCTTGAAGACTATGACGTCAGTGGCAGGCCAAAACATCTGTATGGAATCTGGAGCAAAATGCAAAGGCAAGACAAAGCCTTTCACGAAATTTTCGATGTAGCTGCTCTAAGAATAATCGTACCAAGCGTAGAAGCATGTTATAGAGCCCTAGCTGTTGTGCATGAAACTTTCAGACCAATCCCTGGACGTTTTAAAGATTACATAGGTCTACCAAAACCTAACGGGTACCAATCTCTACATACAGCTGTAATTGGTCGACATAGGCCTATTGAAGTTCAAATCAGAACTTCTGAGATGCATCGTGTAGCTGAATTTGGTATTGCTGCTCACTGGAAATACAAAGAAGGTGGTTCACCTGCAGCAGGAAATGCCGAACGATTTAATTGGCTCCGTCAACTCGTTGACTGGCAACAAGAGGGAGCAAGCAATGATCATAATGATTACCTAGCATCTATCAAAGAAGATTTATTTGACGAAGAAGTCTTTGTTTTCACACCAAAAGGTGATGTTGTTGGCTTAAGGAAAGGGTCCACAACCGTGGATTTTGCATACCGAATTCACTCTGAAATTGGCAATCACTGCCATGGCACACGAGTAAATGATCGACTATGTCCATTATCAACAATCCTAAAAAATGGAGACTTTGTTGAAGTTCTTACAAGTAAAACAGCACATCCAAGTTTAGATTGGCTGAATTTCGTAGCTACTCCTACTGCACGCAATCGCATTCGTCAATGGTACAAAAAAAGTCACCGAGATGAGACTATTCAACGTGGGAAAGAACTATTAGAAAAAGAAATAGGTCGAACTGGATTGGAATCCTTATTAAATAGCTCTGCCATGAAAAAAGTGGCAGAACGGTGCAATATCCAAAGTATCGAGGATCTACTTGCTGGACTAGGATTTGGAGCGATCACGCTCCAACAAGTTTTAAATCGTCTTAGAGAAGAAATTCGACTTCAAAACATTAGTTTGCATAAAGGCTCAAATGATAATGTTGAACTAGCTCAAACACTGGAATCAAAACGAGATCAGCCTCTCGAAAGATCTCACTCACCTGAAGGAAATCCAATTATTGGAGTTGAGGGTCTGGACTATCGCTTAGGTGGATGCTGCAGCCCACTACCAGGGGAGTCAATTGTTGGGACTGTTGCACTTGGAAATCATGGAATCACAATACATAGACAGAATTGTAGTAATGTAGATTCAATACCTAGTGAACGTCGCCTTCCAGTTCACTGGAATGAAAAATCATCTATACAACATGATCGATTTCCTGTTCAACTACGAATAGAAGTCATCGATCGTGTTGGAATTCTAAAAGATATTCTGATGCGTCTTTCAGATAGTGGAATCAACGTAAGTGACGCAAGAGTTAAAACAGCCAATGCTAAACCCGCTTCCATTGAGTTAAGAGTGGAGCTTATTGATTCCAGTCAATTAGATCGAACTATGGGGCAGATAAAATCTATGGCTGATGTAATTGATATCGCGAGAACTGGCATGGGATAATCAAACAAATATTGGGTGATTATTCCCAAGGGTAAAACCAAAAACTAAATACCCTCTAAGTCTTGCAAAACCCGTTACTTTCACTTCCTTTTGAGCCATCACTAGAGAATCTAGGAGATTCATTTTGGGATGTTGTCGAAGCAGCTAAATTTCCGATAACAAAGCTACGTTTTCGAAATAATGACTTACTACAACAAATTAATATAGAGTCGAGCGCTGTCTTAGATCGTCATTTTGAAGAAGCCTACGGGCAATTCAAAGAGCGCAATCCACTTTTAGCTCTTAGATATCATGGATATCAATTCGGAACCTATAATCCATTTCTTGGAGACGGTCGAGGTTTCTTGTATGGTCAGCTTCGTGATCGCAATGGATTACTCCAAGACCTAGGGACTAAAGGGTCTGGGAAAACACCATGGAGCCGAGGAGGAGATGGTCGTCTTACTCTAAAAGGAGGAGTTCGAGAAATAATTGCGGGTGAAGCTCTACATCGTCTGGGAGTAAACACCAGTAGAACACTTTCCTTAATTGAAACTGGAGAAAAGCTTTGGAGAGAAGATGAGCCATCACCAACTCGTAGTTCCGTTATGGTTAGAATTGCTAGAACTCATCTACGTTTTGGAACATGTGAGAGATTACTATATTTGCGGCAGCCAAAGCTTCTAACGAAGCTATTATCTCATGTCATTAACATCTACTATCCTGAAGTTGGTAATAACACCCCTATATCATGTAAGAATAGTCATATAGCGGGAAAGATCAAAGTATTAGCATTCTATGAGCAATTAGTTAAAAGAATCGCAAAATTAACAGCAGAATGGATGGCGGCAGGATTCATACACGGCGTGCTCAATACTGACAACATGTCTCTTGCTGGTGAAAGCTTTGATTATGGGCCCTTTGCTTTTCTAGAACGGTGGAATCCAAGTTTTACATCAGCTTACTTTGATGAAACTGGGCTATATGCTTTTGGGCGGCAGCCAGCTATTTGCTACAACAATCTGCGCCTACTTCAAGAACCACTCGCCATGATCATTTCGAAAGAACAGATGAGTGAAAAATTAGATAGCTTTTTTGAAATATATGAAACTCACTACCAAGTTTGTCTATTTCGACGGCTTGGATTACCTACTAAAATGCAAGAAAAAATCAATCAATTCATATCCTCCAATGCTCATGAAGAACTTTTATCTACAACATTACAACTTCTAGCGACTTGGGATATTAATTATGGAGATTTCTTTTCAGGCTTGACTAAGTCTATTAAAATCAATGGTCTCCCTGATGAGGCAGAATCTCTAGTACCTGATCTATTTACCAAGAATCCACCCCCACGCAAAGTGTGGTTGGAGTGGCGGAATAGTTGGTGGAATTATCAAAATCTATATCCTAAAAAAAATCCAGAAGACGTCTATGCTATCCAACACTGCTTGGAAAGATGGAATCTCTCGGAAACACCTATACGTTCTGTCATAGCAAAAGTATGGGAATCAATTGATCAAAACAACGATTGGGCAGCTTTTGACGAATGGATAAGGAAAACAACCCTACTTGCAGGCAGTAAATATTGAATAAAAAAGTCAGATTTATCGAATGACTTTCTTTGACCGTTCCCAATTCAACAGAACAACGTATATAAAAAATCCAACAAAAATACTACTCATAAAGCCAACAAGAAGCGATCCACAAAATAATCTGCTAAGCACGATCCAACCACTATTGTAAATCTCAGACCAAACAAATTGACTGAAATCATTTGGAAGCACAGCATCCCCTAAAAAGTAGGATCCAACTCTGTAGTTAAGCCAATATAAAGGGAGATATGTGAATGGATTACTCACCCATGTCCCAGTCATAGCAAGCAAATAGTTTCCTCGAAAAATTCTAGTCAAAGTAATCCCTAATAAGGTCTGAAAACCAAACAAAGGAAAGCACCCACAAAAAACTCCAATAGCAAATCCCCGAGCTCTAAATCCAGGAGATCCCTCCTGGTCCCAAAGCCAACGGAGAAACCGTCTGAAACGACCAATAAAGTTCCAAAGCATTTGATGCATTCCAGAGCTAAATCGCCTAAAAAGTTAGAGAGTGATCTTAATAGTAAGGAACAACAAAGGGTGGGCTTTGCATGACTAAATCATTGCCAACAGATGAAACCATTGCAGCAATAGCAACCGCAGTCGCTGCTGGAGAAGGGGGAATTGCAATAGTCAGAATTTCTGGTGCTGCAGCATTAAGCGCATGCAAAAGCATCGTATCTGTACCGGGATCCAAATCTTGGCATAGTCACTCTATTCTTTATGGGCATGTAATGAACGAAGAAGGCACTAAACGAATAGATGAAGTGCTAGTTATGGTTATGAAAGGTCCAAGAAGTTTTACGGGAGAAGATATCGTTGAAATTCACTGCCATGGAGGAATGATTTCTGTCCAACGTGTTCTTGAAAGAGTTTTATCCCACCCTCAAATCAGACGAGCAATACCTGGTGAATTCAGTCAACGAGCTGTAATTAATGGGCGCTTAAATCTCACTCAAGCTGAATCAATCAGTGAGTTAATTCATGCACGTAGTAATCAAGCTGCACAACTCGCGATGGCCGGGCTTGATGGAGGTATACAAAAACGTATAGCTAAATTGCGAGATATCCTGTTAGATCAACTAAGTGAATTAGAAGCGAGAGTCGACTTTGAAGATGAATTACCCACTCTGGATGGATCTCAAGTCTTAAAAACACTTACCGATGTACAGAGTGAACTGAAACAATTAATTAATGATGCCTTTACCGCCTCACTGCTACAACAAGGTCTCAAGGTTGCCCTGATTGGAGCACCAAATGTTGGAAAAAGCTCGCTCCTAAATCGATTAAGTAGACGTGAGCGAGCAATCGTCACAGATCTACCTGGAACAACTCGAGATGTGCTTGAAAGTGAAATAGTTATAGAGGGAGTACCAATAACACTTCTTGATACTGCAGGAATAAGAGCAACCGCAAACCCAATCGAGAAGCTTGGGATTGCTAAGAGTCAAGAAGTTCTGATGTGCGCCGATATAGTATTGGTAGTTTTTGACTTGAGTAAAGGCTGGACAAAGCAAGACGAGGCACTGTTTCAGCAAATTCCTAAAAACACATCGAAACTACTTATCGCAAATAAAGTTGATATAGCTTCTGATCCTAAACTCACCTCTCAAATCAGTTCAAAAAATGCCAATGAAACTTATATAGCATTCAGTGCACTAACAGGAGAAGGCGTGCAAGACGTCATTGATGGTTTACTAACACTGTGCGGTGCACATGACATACAAGGAATTGAAATTGCTCTAAATGAAAGGCAACGAGATCTTGCCGCAAGAGCTGCATCAGCATTGGATCGAACAAATACAGTTGCAACTCAAAAATTACCCTGGGATTTCTGGACCATAGACCTAAGAGAAGCTATTCAATGTCTAGGCGAAATTACAGGTAACGAACTTACGGAAATATTGCTAGATCGGATCTTTTCCCGCTTTTGCATCGGAAAATGAAAGCTTAATGAAGGTTGAAATGTCCATGACTGCATATGCTCTTAGAAAACACCAGTAAAGAAGATTTAATCGTGGATCTAAACACTGCTTTACTAAACAATCTATTAGATACATACTTAGATGAAGACCTTGGTAGAGGAGATCTAACTAGTCCTGCACTTAAAGGGAAAAGTGGTTCTGCTTACTGGATTGCTAAAGAACAAGGAATCTTTTGTAGCGGAACTCTCGTAAAAAAAATTTTCCACCAACTAGATAAAAATGTAACAGTAAATTTACTGTTACACGATGGAGGCAAATTTATCAAAGGTCAAAAACTGATAGAACTGAACGGCCCTGCTACAAGTCTCGCTGCCGGAGAAAGAACTGCATTAAATCTAGCCATGCGTCTCTCAGGTATTGCTACTGCTACAGCTCTCCTAGTCAAAGAGCTGGAAGGAACTGGAGTTCGCCTTGCTGACACCCGGAAAACCACTCCAGGTCTCCGTATCCTTGAAAAATATGCCTTTAGATGTGGCGGAGGCACAAATCATCGATTAGGCCTAGATGATGCCGCAATGTTAAAAGAAAATCACATTGCCTGGGCCGGAGGGATTAAAAAAGCCGTTCAAGCAGTTAAGAAAGAAGCCCCATGGTCTTCAAAAATCATTGTAGAAGCTGAAACTCCAAGCGAGGCAAAGCAAGCTATAGAAGCAGGCGCCGATTGGGTTCTACTTGATGCGATTCCCCCAGCAACACTTCAGACATTGGTACCTCAGTTACGCGCATTGGCTTCGACTAGAAATGATGATGAACCTAATAAAATTATCCTTGAAGCTTCCGGAGTAAACCCTTTAGATCTAAAAAGCTATGCGGAAACAGGTATTGATCTGATCTCTACTAGTGCTCCAATCACTCGCAGTCCCTGGATTGATTTAAGCATGCGCTTCGCATAAGTCCCTTAATCAGCAATCAACAGGCTCAATAACACCAAATGGCCCCTCTCTTTACCAAAGGTAAAAACTAGTCCTCATGCTCACACTCTCGAAGGGTTTAGAAATTCAAGTTCAAAATGCTCTTGAAAAAGCTTTTCCAGAAGCGGCAGCTCAAGCACTGGACTCCGGATCAAAGCTGAACCCACAACTTGTACGGGCTAGCAAGCCTGAATTTGGGGATTTTCAAATTAATGGAGCCTTACAATTATCCAAGCAATTAAAAACAGCTCCGAGAGAAATCGCGGAAAAAATCATCCAAGAATTAAATCGAAATGAAAGGTTCTTAACTATTTGCAATTCAGCTGTGATTGCTGGTCCTGGTTTTATCAATCTTACCCTTCAACCTGAATGCCTAACTTCAGAAATCAAAACCAGAGTGAAGGATCCACGTATTGGTGTTCCCAAAAGAAACTTTATAGATACTCACACAAAATATAGTCGAGTTGTAGTTGACTTCTCCAGTCCAAATATTGCTAAAGAAATGCATGTTGGACATTTACGTTCAACCATTATTGGAGACTCATTAGCACGTATCCTTGAATTTCGTGGTTATGAAGTCCTCCGTATAAACCATATAGGAGATTGGGGTACACAATTCGGAATGTTAATTACTCATCTGAAAACTGTTGCACCTGAAGCCCTTACCAAAGCCAATGCTTTGGAATTAGAAAATCTCGTCGAATTTTATAAACAAGCAAAACAAAAATTTGATTCAGATGAAATTTTTCAAAAACAATCTAGAGAAGAAGTGGTTAGATTACAAGCGGGTGATTCTTTATCAATAAAGGCTTGGAGTTTACTGTGTGATCAATCTCGACGAGAATTTCAACAAATATATAATTTATTAGATATTCAAATTCATGAAAGAGGTGAATCATTTTACAATAAATATCTGGCAAATGTAATTACTGAGCTTACTGACGCAAATCTTTTAATTGTTGATCAGGGGGCTAAATGCATTTTCCTTGATGAGAAGAAAAATAAAGGGTCGAAAAAATCAGTGATTATTATTCAAAAGAGTGACGGAGGATTTAATTATGCAACTACAGATTTAGCTGCACTCAGATATCGTTTTAATCAAGTGCCTGAAGGTGATGGAGCATCTCGTATCATCTACGTGACAGATGCAGGACAAGCTAATCATTTTGAAGGCATATTTGAAATTGCTAAACGTGCAAATTGGATCCCTAAAGGTGGACGTATCGAACATGTGCCATTTGGCCTAGTTCAAGGTCCTGATGGGAAAAAACTTAAAACTCGTTCTGGAGAAACAATACGTCTACGAGACTTACTCGATGAAGCGGTCAATCGCGCAGAAGTGGATCTCAAACTTCGACTCCAAAAGGAAGGCAGAGAGGAAAGCGAAGAATTCATCAAGAATGTATCAACAACCGTAGGAATTGCAGCAGTCAAATACGCTGATCTAAGTCAAAATAGAATTACCAACTATCAATTTAGCTTTGATCGCATGCTTGCACTTCAGGGGAATACAGCCCCTTATTTACTCTATGCATTAGTTAGAATTTCAGGAATTGCTAGGAGAGGAGGTAGTGATGATCTCAATATAGAAAATCTGGAGTTCAATGAACCTCAAGAATGGGAGCTAATCAGGGAATTACTAAAGTTTGACGAGATAATTGTCGAAGTAGAGGAGGAGTTACTCCCGAATCGTCTATGTACGTACCTATTCGAACTCAGCCAAATCTTCAATCGATTTTACGAGCAAGTCCCAATCTTAAAAGCCGACATGCAAAATCGTATAAGCAGGCTCACTCTATGTCGACTAACTGCTAAGACTCTCCAACTTGGCATGAATCTACTCGGGATACCATCCTTGGAAAGAATGTGATGAACTCATTTGAACCATTTCAGAATTCTGATACTCCTAGGCCTCGAATTGAGGTCGAAAAAATGCATGCTTATAAAGCACCCTTAGAAGGAAGACGCAATTTACTACGACTAGACTTCAATGAAAACACAATAGGACCTAGCCCACGAGTATTACAAGCACTACGAAGTATCCCCTCTCATCAGATATCTATATATCCAGAGTATAAGGGTTTACAAGCAACATTAATAGGGAATCTAAAAAACAAATACCCATTACTAGAGCTAGGTCTGAATCAAATTGGGATATTCAATGGAGTGGATGCAGCAATTCATGCAATCTTTCATGCCTATGGAGATCGAGAAGAAATACTTCTAACTACAACACCAACATTTGGGTACTACGAGCCTTGCGCCAATATGCAGGGAATGTGTATTCATAGATTGCCTTATGAGGGAACAGAATTTAAATTTCCTTTCGAAAAGATCAAGTCGTCATTATTAGAAATAAAACCCAAAATCCTCATTATTTGTAATCCTAACAATCCAACAGGGACAAGGCTTGCAGCAGAGAAAATTCAAGAACTTGCTATTCAATCACCCAAGACATTAGTTGTTATTGATGAACTCTACGAGGCATTTACTGGAGATAGTATGCTAAAGAAAGTTGATTTCAAGAAAACTAAAAATTTACTAGTACTCCAGTCTCTCTCCAAAACAGCTGGTCTGGCAGGCTTAAGAATTGGATTCGCGATCGGAAACCAAGAAATTGTAGAAAGGATATCTAAGGTTACAGGTCCTTATGACGTCAATAGCTTTGCAGTGATTGCCGCCTTAACAGCTCTAGGAGACCAACAGTATGTAGATAGCTATGTTGAGGAGGTGCTACTTGCTCGCAATTGGATAGCAAATCAACTAAAGATCAGTCAAAGACGTCATCATCTTGCAGGAGGGAATTACTTCCTGATCTGGCCTCACAACGAACCTTATATAGTCGAATCCTCTCTCAGAAAGAAAGGCATTCTTGTAAGAAATATGCAAGGAAAAGATCTAATCAACGGATCTTTGAGAGTAAGTATCGGAACAACTCGACAAATGCAACATTTTTGGGAGATCTTCTCTCAAATAGACATCATATAAAAACAATAGTCAATGCATCACATTGACTATTGTTTTATCCGAGAGATTGCTACCTAAGAAAAGATTCTTTCCAACCTTACGTACCTCAGTGTCATCCATCGCATCTAAAAATGGCTGAACACCAGTTTGATCACAATTTTTTGGAGCAGTACCACGCACATAATGAACAGGGATTACTCGTTTAGGCTTCAATTCATTCACTACTTTTGCTGCTTCATTACCGTTATATACCTTTGCTCCTCCTCCAACTCCAATAATCAAGACATCTGGCTTACCTAGCAAAACCTTATCTTCTCCGGTTAAAGGAGCCACCCCAGAACCAAGATGAGCAAAGTTCAAACCAGCCTGCCTCCACTTCCAATATGTCGCATACCCATACCTTCGTCCTCCAAAACGATCATGAGGCACACTAAATCCTTCCAATTTCAATCCATTGACTCGATAGGAACCTGGCTTAGAGAAAAAAATGCCTTTTGCAATTTTTGCCCCTTCATCAGCTAAATCTGAACTCGCAAGGATTATATTGGCTCTTATTCTTGGCTCCCTTAACCCTTGGGCACAAGCAACGGCCTTAAAAGGGTTAAGCAAAACAGATTTACCACCTCCTTTAATCAAAAGTGAACTATGGCCATAGCTGGTAATACGCACACTACTAGCTAATGCAGCAGAACTAAAAGCATTGACCAACAGCAGAGGTAATAAAGCTCCTCGGAACATAAATCTGAGATCATGAAAGATACTTGACATTAAACAATGTTTATCAGTCTGAGAAAATTATCATTCTCTTTAACTGAGTTTGGCTAAAACCAAAAAGTTGCTCAATAATTTATGTCCACATTCAGTCAGGACACTTTCCGGGTGAAACTGCACTCCTTGCAAGTTAGGGTATTCGCGATGTCTCAATCCCATGATTGTGCCATCGTCAAGCCAGGCGGTTATTTCTAAACATTCAGGTAATGTTTCCCTCTCAGCGATAAGGCTGTGGTACCTAGTAGCAATGAATGGTTGAGGCAAATCTGCAAAAACCCCCTTGCCTTGATGATAAATACGAGACGTTTTTCCATGCATCAATTCATGAGCCCGTACCACTTTTGCCCCATATGCCTGAGCTAAAGCCTGATGTCCCAAACAAACTCCAAGAATTGGAATAGAGGGAGATAACTCATTCAAAACTTGTAAACAAACCCCAGATTGATTGGGATCACCAGGCCCAGGAGACAAGACTATTGCCTTTGGAGCAAGCTTCTTGATCTCATTTATAGAAATTGCATCATTCCTCTCTACACGTACATCTTCTGCCACAGGATAGTCAGAAGCTAATTCACCCAGATATTGAACTAGGTTGAAGGTAAAACTGTCGTAGTTATCAATTACAAGAAGCATTGGTTCAGAACATCAAAAGCCCAATTGGCCTAAAAAAGGTGGAACTAACAAAAGGACTGCAATCAAAAGAGAACTAATGGAGGCAACCAAAACGGCCGCGGCAGAGCAATCTTTAGCAATGCGGGCTAATGGATGAAAACGACGACCAATAGCTAGATCTACCACAGCTTCAATAGATGTATTTAAAAGCTCAAGTACTAAAACAGCTGTCACGGTTAACACTAGAACAGCAAGTTGACTGAAACCAAGTTTTAACCATGCTCCTAACCCAAAAACAAATGCTCCAATCAAAAGATGGATGCGAAAATTTCTTTGACTCGCAAAGCCATAAAGTATGCCTTGAAAAGCATATCGAAAACTAGAGGGCAAATCACTAGCGATTCTCCAAGACCCCCTTCTCCCTCCTAGACGAGTACGACTAGAAAGTGGAGTGATCTTTTCAGGCGAACTCTTGGTTCTTTCTTGGGGCATCAGGAATGATTTCTCTACTATTTCAACTTTTAAAGAGATTACCGTTCATAGCTAAAAGTTGCTCTTGGCAACTAATCATCTCATTTAGCCTTTCTTGATTGGGGTGATCCCACCCAAGCAAATGCAAAAGTCCATGACTTACTAACCATTTAAGTTCATAAGTCAAGGGATGGCCATATTCTTCAGCTTGACGTTGTGCAGTCTCAACAGAAACAATGATATCGCCGATTTCTACACAACTTCCACCTAAATTAATATTCTGATCATCCAATATAGGAAATGAAAGAACATCTGTTGTTTCTGCTTTACTACGCCATCTATAATTTAAAGCAGTAATTGTTTTGTCATCAGTCAACTTCAATCCCATACTGACTGATGAAACAGAACGAAGCAATTTGGGAAACAATAGATCTTCCCTGGAGCTAATATAGTGAATCCATTTACATAAATATTTCGCCCAGGTTTGTGAATCAAGAAGCATAGTGCGAATTATTTTTTCATGATATCTTTCTATTAAAGAATAATCTGGGCTTTGAAAGGACAAATCAATCTCAAAAACCAATGGAATGTCTAATCTTTCCAGCATATTCCTTTCAACCTGGAAGGTTGGGACGCCCAAACCATGCGACAATCACTATAAATATAATAAAGCCGAAGGCTGTAACACTAAAATGGAAAAGGCTTTGATTACCTTTTCGAACCATATTTTTCATCGCCAGTTTAATAAAGCTTGGTGAAGATTGTTGAAGGAAGGTTCTTTCAAGTCCTTTTGAATCTTTAGTCATAAGAAGTTCATTGTTGATTTGAATCGGCTTTCAATTGGTCTACTCCTTGTCGTAACAAAGCTTGAATAAATGCATCAATCTCTCCATTCATTACACCCTGCACATCGGTCGTTTCTACAGCTGTTCTCAAGTCTTTAACCATCTGATATGGGTGAAACACATAGTTCCTAATTTGATTACCCCACGCCGCCTCCACGATATCGCCTCTGATATCTGCTATCTCTGCGGCACGCTGCTCTTGAGCAATAATTAATAGTTTAGCTTTCAGCAAAGCCATAGCCTTCTCTTTGTTTTGTAGCTGAGAACGTTCTTGCGTACATCGAACTGCTAAGCCAGTTGGTATATGAAGAATCCTCACGGCTGTTTCGACTTTGTTTACATTTTGCCCCCCAGCACCTCCTGACCTACTAGTTGATACTTCTAGTTCCTTCTCTGGAATTTCCAACTCGACGTCTTCATCCAATTTCGGCATTACTTCTACCCCTGCAAAGCTAGTTTGCCGTTTGCCATTCGCATTGAATGGAGAGATCCTGACTAGTCGATGCGTACCTTTCTCATTCTGTAAATAGCCATAGGCATAACGTCCCTCAATCTCAATAGTTGCACTCTTAATCCCAGCCTCTTCCCCCTCTGATAATTCAGAAACTGTTACCTTCATAGAATGGTCCTCTGCCCACCTTGAATACATCCTTAGAAGCATCTGAGCCCAATCTTGCGCATCAGTACCTCCAGCACCGGCATTGATTGACAAAACCACACCCTCTTTGTCATATGGACCGCTTAGAAGCCTTTCCAGCTCCCAGCGGTCTAGCTCTACACGTAATTGATGAAGGCCTGATTGAGCTTCATCTAAGAGCTCATTATCAGGTTCGATTTCATAGAGTTCAACAATTGCATTTGCATCCCCGATTGAACTCTTCCATCTCACAAGTTCTGATAACTGTGCTTTCACCTCATCAAGGTGCCGCATATGTTTCTGAGCCTTTTGCTGATTACTCCAAAAATCTGGTTGTGCAGCAAGCTGTTCAAGGTCCTGCCTTAAAGCCTTTAACGCTGGTACGTCAAAGACAGTCCTGAGCATTGCTCAGGCGTTCAGTTAACTCAGACAAATCCCTTTTGAAATCGGTTAGCTCTAGCAACAGTCTTTTCTCTTTGAACAAAACAGACGCTATCAGTTTAGGAAGCCTCATAAAATCTTCATCAATTAACCCGGACACCAAAACCAATGGCAAAAGTAGAAATCTATACCTGGCAATCATGTCCATTCTGTCTGCGAGCCAAAGCCCTACTTGAGACAAAAGGAATTGATTATCTCGAACACCCAATTGATGGAGATCATTCAGCAAGACATGCAATGACAAAAAGGGCAGACGGACGCTCAACCCTCCCACAAATTTTTATTGACGGGAAAGGAATTGGAGGATGTGAGGAGTTACATGCACTAGACAGAAACAATCAACTGAATAAACTCCTGGGCCTCACAAACTAAAGCAATGAAACATCTTTTCGTACTTGACCCACTTGAGCAGATCAACCCAAGCAAAGATTCTTCAGCCGCATTAATGCAAGCTGCAGAACGTGCTTCTATTGAGGTTTGGGTATGTACACCTTCTGGCTTGCAAGCACGTGGCAACAAGGCTTGGGTAGTCACTACGCCTGTTAAAACTGAGCGTTGGATAACAGTAGGAGCTCCAGAGAGCAGACCCCTAACTGATTTCGATTGTATTTGGATGCGCAAAGATCCTCCAGTCGATGAAGCGTTCTTATATGCGACTCACCTGCTCGAAGTAGCAGAAAGAGAAGGAGTGAAGATTCTGAACAAGCCTTCTTCGCTTAGAGCATGGAATGAAAAACTTGGTGCCTTACGTTTCGCCAAGTTAATGGCACCAACACTCGTAGCCAGTCGAGTGCTAGAGCTAGCTAACTTTGCACGAGAACAAGGAGAAGTGGTTATCAAACCTCTTGGAGGCAAAGGAGGGCAGGGAGTCATTCGTGTAGCTAATAATGCCCCTGGCCTAGAAGCATTATTAGAGTTGATGACAGATCAAGAACGACTCCCAGTAATGATGCAAGGTTTCTTGCCTGAAGTAGTAGATGGTGATAAACGAATCTTGCTTGTTAATGGAAAGCCAGTAGGAGCAATCAACCGAAAACCAAAACCAGGCGACTTCCGAAGCAATCTTGCTCTAGGAGGGAAGGCAGAAGCCACAGAACTCTCTAATCGTGAATTAGAAATCTGCACCCAACTAGAAGTCGAATTGCAAAGTAATGGATTATTTTTTGTTGGAATAGATGTAATTGGTGGAATGTTGAGTGAAATCAATGTGACTAGTCCAACTGGAATTAGAGAGGTTGAGCATCTAATGTCTATTCCACTTGCTGATCAAATTATCAATCAACTATTAGATAATATTTGATTTCAAATGAAGTTGTTCAGCTAAAACAGCTAATTTCAAACCCACTTCTTGCAACTCTCTTTCAGGATCAGAGCCCCTTACCAAACCAGCTCCTGCAGTTAAGTCCAAAGTGTGTCCTCTGTAATGACCACATCTAATAGCAACTCTAAATTCAGCATTCCCCTCACTATCAAGCCACCCAATCGGAGCCGCATAACAACCTCGCTCAAATGGCTCCAAAGTTCTCAACCAATTCATGGCCTCATTACGTGGAAATCCTGCGACAGCTGGTGTTGGATGCAATGAACCAGCAAGATGTAAAGGCATTTGATGCGTCAAACAAGCATGAATTGGACTATGTAAATGAAGCAACCTTCCGTGACGTGCTAATTGAGGCTGTCTAGATCTTCGAGGAGCAAGTCCTTGCTTTTGGAGTTGATCAATTATTGAAGAAACAACTAATTCATGCTCTCTTAAGTCCTTATCAGAGTGAAGTAAAAACTGCCCATTATCTCCAGGAGAAGCTGTCCCTGCCAGAGCATCAATCTGAAGCCGTCTCTTACGAAGACTCATCAGACGCTCTGGCGAGGCACCAAAAAAGGCATCATGTTTATTGCGCTGCCAAAGGAAGCGACAACTACCTGCTTGCTTTAAACGCAATCTCGAAAGCATTCCCAACGGGTTAAAGGGAGCTTCTAACGAAATTGATTGGCGAACAGCAAGGACTAGTTTATCAAGTGTGCCTCTATTAACTAATTCGATCCCGCGATTCAAAGCAAGCTTATAAGTATCCTGCCACTGTTGAGGAAATGAAAGTCCCACACTGAAATCAATGGGGTTGTGCATTTCTTTTAGCAAAGGCTGAACAAGCAATTCCCTCATCAGCCACAACCTTTCTGCAAGTTCTCGTGACTCCGCCTCATGAGTAGCAACAGCAGTCAAGCGGAGCCAACAATCTCGACCTTGGCGACTGAGCTGCCATCTAGGTAAAATAGCCTGGAGGGCTGGTGGCTGAAGCTGAGTCCTATGTCGTTCGGAAGTCTCCTCAAAAAAAGCAAATGCTAAAAGAACTCTTGGTAAAGCATGTGAGGGGGCTTCAGGAGTGACATCTATCAATCTACTCAGAGAGGTGTCGCTAAATCGTTGAGCAAGCTCAAATCTTCGAGGGCCAGACAAATCCAAATGCTGACACCTTCCTGAAGCAGCAATACATCTTCCAGGAGCACCATCCCACAAAAACCGAAATTTCTCCTTGGATGCCAAAACAGGCAATCTAGACAGGGGATCAATTTCTTCTAGTTTTAAAGCCAAGCTCAAAACACACTCATCACAATTTCGAGCGCTCCAGCCTCGGCCTATTGCGCTCAAAATGTCACTAAAAGTGTGTCCAGCTGTCATACCTGATACAAGCTGATCTCACTACTGCTCAAATGTATAAACCTAAACAGCCCAAAAAGGGAGTAATTCAATGCAAAACCAACAGGCTGTTGCATCCCTTTACGCATCAAAAGCGGAAAAACGACGTCTTTGGAAAGCGGCAATTAAATGGCCCTTATACTCAGTTGCAGTGATGCCAGTGGTTCTAGCCGCTGGATGGACCTTAGGTAACGGTACATCAATACGAATTGGTCAATTAATTGGTTTTCTGATTGCGTCCGTCCTTCTGTTGCTTTGGGAAAACCTTACCAATGATCTATTCGATGCAGAGACGGGAATAGATGAATCAAATAAACCTCATTCTGTCGTCGCCTTAATCGGAGGCAAAAGACCCATCCGTCACCTTGCCTATATATCTCTCTTACTTGGTCTAGGGCTGATCTTTTGGCTTGCACTTCGAAGTCATGCTGCTGTCCTTTTTTTAGTTTTAGGAAGCTGTGCGCTTGGCTATTTATACCAGGGTCCTCCTTTTCGCCTTGGATATCAAGGATTGGGAGAACCTCTTTGTTGGCTTGCCTTTGGGCCTTTAGCAACTACGGCTGCACTACTTGTTCTAACTCCGGTTAGTCAAAATTCAGAAATCGTGCCTTGGAAAGTTGCAACAACCCTTGGAGCAGGACCAGCTCTTGCAACAACCTTGGTTCTTTTCTGCTCGCATTTTCACCAAATTACTGAGGATGCAGCACATGGGAAAAGATCTCCATTAGTGAGATTAGGTAGTAAACGATCAGCACAAATTATCCCGTGGGTTATCACCTTAATACTTGCTTTAGAATGCATGCCTATATTGCAAGGTAAATGGCCTCCGACAGCACTACTAGGACTTATTGCATTACCCTCCGGAATTTCGCTGAGTCGTTTACTTAGCAAGTATCACAATCATCCTGAAAAGATTGTTGGAAGCAAATTTTTAGCACTAAAATTTCAAGCTTTAAATGGCTTGGGTTTAAGTATCGGTCTCGCTATAAGCCCAACTCTTGGAGGCAATCTTCTCAACCAGATATGACAATGCTCCTATCTATAGATATTAAGCCGTTCTCATTTCATCTAAAGCACAAGCTCAAAACGTCCCAAGGAACCATAGAGAGCAAAAAGGGCTGGTTACTCCATATCCATGATTCATTAGGAGCATCAGGGTGGGGAGAAGTATCTCATTTTGACAAAAAAAATTTATTCAAATGCGAAAAGATACTTAACACGCTAAATCAGAAAGTTGCTCGTAATGATTTAGAAGCTGGAATAAAAATCTGGCCAGGAGCTATGTCCTTTGGTATCGGAGCAGCTTTAGCAGAAATGGATGGGATAATTGGATCCAACAGTGGAACCAAATGGCTTAAAGCTCCACCCTCAGCGATATTACTTCCAGCAAATTATTCTCTCCTTGAAACAGTTGAATGTTTAGTAAAGAGACATAAAATAAACAAAGATACTATAACAATGAAATGGAAAATTGGTATTAATTCAATACATCAGGAAAAAGATCTTCTTTCCAAAATCCTCAAGCTTATCCCTGCTAATTTTCGACTAAGGCTGGATGCAAATGCTGGACTAAATCGACTACAAGCTAATGAATGGGCAAACTTATTTTCAAAAGAGCCGCGATTAGAATGGTTAGAACAACCTTTACCAGCTCATGACATAGAAGGGTTATCTCAATTAGCAAAAGCCACCCCAATTGCACTTGATGAATCACTAGTTTATAACCCAAGTCTGCGTTCAAGCTGGCAAAGTTGGCAAATCAGAAGACCTGCAATAGATGGAGACCCTAGAGTTCTACTAAATGAACTCAAACAAGGTAAAAGTTTTCTGTCATTAAGCACAGCATTTGAAACTGGAATAGGTCGTAGATGGGTAAACCATCTGTCTGCTATGCAACAAAAAGGACCTACGCCCACAGCTCCAGGCCTAGCTCCAGGCTGGTCGCCAAATAATGAACTCTTTAGTGATAACCCTATTTTAGTTTGGAAGTCAGCATGAAAAAGTTAATCACATTGGCATCCAACTATAAAGATTTTGATGAATCTCTTAGAAATCTAGCAAATGCAGTTCAGAGAGGATATTGGGTGCATTTAACCGCAGAAAAAAAAACACAAATTCATATTATGGATGAATTAATACCCAATGATAAAGGGATAGTAATTTCCAGCGGAGGTAGTGCACATGAGCCACACTTGTGCTTTCAACCCGCCTCACATTTAGATGAATCAGCTAATGCAACAGGACAATGGTTAATGAATCAAAATATAGATCCAACACAATCTTTGATACTCAATCCACTTCCTATACATCATATAAGTGGATTAATGCCATGGTGGAGGAGCAAAGTCTGGGGAGCAAACCATCACCTACTTCTTCCCTCATTAATGCGAGATCCAATTATATTAGAGCAATCTTGCAGGCCATTATTTAAAAAATATTCTGGGCCAAAACTAATATCATTAGTACCAACACAATTACAGCGTTTAATATCCCACCCAACAGGAATCAAATGGCTTCAATCACTTGATTTGATTTGGGTAGGTGGGTCCAGCCTCTCACTAAATCTGGCCTCAGAAGCTAGAAAATACAAAATACCTATTTCACCTTGCTATGGATCAACAGAAACTGCTGCAATGATAACTGCATTATCTCCAAAATCTTTTCTAAAAGGTCACCAAGGCTGCGGAGAGCCTTTACAAGGTATTTCGTTACGAATAGGTAAAAAGAATGCTTTAGAAATAAAAACAAATCGCTTAACTATAGCTCAAATTAAAAATGGCAAAATGCTAATTCCAAAAACAAATGATGGCTGGTGGACATCAAGTGATGCAGCGATATTGACTCTAATAAACTCAGAACAACAGCTACAAATTATTGGGAGGATAGACACAGCAATTCACTCGGGTGGAGAAACAGTTTTTCCAGAATACTTAGAAGAGAGATTCTTAAATCAAAGTAAAGCGGCCAAAATACCAATTAAAACAATTCTTTTCCTCCCATTGGAAGACCATCAATGGGGGGAAAGACTAGTGGCTATTTTCACATGGAGCAAAGAGCTAACAACCAATGATCAACATTACTATTTAGAAGAAATGAAAAAGCTAATTAGAGATTGGAAACCAGCTGAAAAACCTGTTTCATGGCATATATGTGAACACCTAAGACCAAATCAGGCTGGAAAGTGGCCGCGTAATCAATGGCAGCAATGGATCAGAGAGCAGCTTTCTTTAGCAGATTCCAAAAAACAAGCTTAGGATGCTGCACTGAGATAAGTTCTAAGCTTTCACACTGGTCGAGGCCTAAGACTTAATGATGATGCCTCGATCCAAAGAGTGATCGGCTCTGGTAATTTGCAACGTTTCCTAGTCTGTGAATTTATTGCTACATGCCTAATAAGAGATTCACCGACAAGATTTCCACCCCTATGAAAATCAGTCTTAACTTGAAAACTACTTAAATCAATCTTTTCTGGCAAAACTGAAATTGCTAAGTGATCACCAATTGCAATAGGTAAACGAAAATCTGATGAGCAATGCACGATTGGCAACGAGACCAGTGGACTATTCGAAAATGGACTAGAAGGGAAAATATCCCGTGAACCTAAGCCATAGTTTTCAAGGCTCTCTTCCCAGCTTTCATGACTCCAACGAAGTAAGTGATAAAAATGAATCACACCTGCTGCATCCGTGTCTCCAAAGCGAACTACTCGCTTAAAGCTATTCAAATTCTGATTATTTTTTTGAGTCAAGAAAGGAATTAGCGATCTACCGAGCCCATAATGACGTCAATTGAACCAAGAATGGCCATGATGTCTGCAACTTTGGCCCCTTTCAGGATATGAGGAAGAATTTGTAGGTTGTTCAGATCAGCCGCACGGATTTTAAACCTCCAAGGAGTTACATCATTATTTCCCTGAAGAAAGACTCCTATCTCTCCTTTCCCTGATTCAAGACGTGTATACAACTCTCCTTGTGGAATCTTAAAAGTTGGAGCCACTTTCTTAGCAACATACTGATAATCAAATGCGGAGAATGGGCTTGTTTTACCTTCTGCAATTTTATTAGCCTCAAGATTTTCCGTGGGGCCTCCAGGAATCATTTCACAAGCTTGTTTGAGAATTTTTAGTGACTGGCGCATTTCTTCAATTCTTACTCTATAACGGGCATAACAATCACCTTCTTTCTCACAAGCAATATTCCAATCAAAGTCGTCGTAACACTCATAATGGTCTACCTTCCTTAAGTCCCATGGGACACCAGATGCACGCAGCATCGGCCCAGACAAACTCCAATTAATAGCTTCATCCCTAGCAATTATTCCAAGGCCCTCTATCCTCTTTCGAAAAATAGGATTATTTGTAATTAGTTTTTCATATTCGTCAATTTTTGGACCAAACCAATCACAAAAATCTCGACATTTTGTCAACCAACCCCATGGAAGGTCACAAGCTACTCCTCCAATCCGAAAATAGTTATTATTAATCAAACGCTGACCTGTTGCAGCCTCCCAAAGGTCATAGATCATCTCTCTTTCTCTAAAAATATAAAAGAAAGGTGTCTGAGCTCCTACATCAGCCAAAAACGGACCAAGCCAAAGAAGGTGATTAGCAATACGATTCAGCTCAAGCATCAAAACCCTGATATAACTTGCTCTTTTGGGAACAGAAATATTCGCCAATCTTTCAGGTGCATTAACTACTATTGCCTCATAAAACATCCCAGCTGCATAATCCATTCGGCTTACGTATGGAACGAACATGACATTCGTTCTATTCTCTGCAATTTTTTCCATCCCACGATGGAGATATCCAATTACTGGTTCACAATCCAAAACATCCTCTCCATCCAAAGTGACTACCAAGCGGAGTACACCATGCATAGAAGGATGATGGGGGCCAAAATTGACCACCATTGGTTCAGTGCGAGTTTCCAGCTGCGTCATAGGACCAGTAGGAACAGTTAATTAAGCAGATCTTAGGGACAAACTATGCCTGAGAAAACACCTCAATGTTCCTCTCACTTCAAACACACACCTGTATTAGCGAACGAGGTTCTTAGATCAATCAACGAGTTGCCCGAAAAACTGCTTAATGAGGGCTTAATAATTGATGCAACACTTGGTGGTGGAGGACATTCTGCCTTAATCCTTGAACAACATCCAAAATTAAAAATCATAGGCTTAGATCAAGACCCAGAAGCACGTACAGCTGCATCCAAGCGCTTGGAGCCATTTGGATCACGAGTAAAAATAATAGAAACCAATTTTGCAGATTTCATACCTGCCCAAAAAGTGAATTTTGTACTAGCAGACCTAGGAGTTAGCAGCCATCAACTCAGTGAACCCAAAAGAGGCTTTAGTTTCCTTTTCGATGGCCCCTTAGATATGCGTATGAACCCAACCCAAAAGAAAACGGCCGCACAACTGATTCAAACCTTAAATGAAAGGCAAATTGCAGATCTAATCTTTAAATACGGTGAAGAAAGATTTGCTAGAAGAATTGCTAGAAAACTTAAAGAAGAACTTACAACTATTGGGCAATATAAAGGTACAAAAGAACTGGCATATTCAATTGCTGGTTGTTATCCACCAAAACTCCGATATGGAAGAATACATCCCGCCACAAAAACATTCCAGGCATTACGTATTGCAGTTAATGACGAACTCAAAGTGTTAGAGGAGCTCTTAAAAAAAGCACCAAATTGGCTTAAGGAAGAAGGCTTGATTGGAATTATTAGTTTCCATTCTCTAGAAGATAGGCAAGTCAAAAAAGCTTTCATGACTGATGAAAGGTTAGAAAGAGTTACAAAAAAACCCATTCAGGCAAGCTCAGAAGAAATATCCCAAAATCCTCGAAGTAGAAGTGCAAAATTACGTATTGCACGTCGCACAAATAAACTTGAATGCTGAAAGATCTATGAGATAAAATTACAAGAATTATTTTAAAATTAGATTTAAAGTGTTTTTCTGCCTTGTCTTACTCCACTTACTAAGTGTTCAAGGATAGTAATGACTTGTTCAACTTCTTCGAGAGTGGTAGTTCTCCCAAAGCTTAATCTTAACGAAGCTCTGGCTTCCTTAGCATTTCTTCCAATAGCGTTTAAAACATAAGAAGGCTCTCCATTACTGCAAGCTGAACCTGTACTGCAACTAATTAATGGTTTTAATGATTTATGCAAGACATTACCAGAGACTCCAGGAATAGTAAGATTAACATTATTATATAGCCTATTATCTATGCTTCCATTAATAATTAAACCAGGAATCCTCATCTGCAAACCATTTAACATTTGATCAAATAACTTTGCATACTTTGAGCGATAATGTTCTAAATTGCTCAAGGCTATTTCTGCGGCCTTGACAAAACCAACAATCAGAGGAACAGGCAATGTACCTGACCGTAAACCTTGCTCCTGTCCTCCACCATATTGCAAAGGCAAAATAGCTAAATCCTCGCGAAAAACCAAACAACCAATACCTTTTGGCCCATATATTTTATGCGAACTAATAGTTAAAAGATCTATACCAAGTTCATTAATATCAAAATCCAATTGACCAAAAGCTTGTACAGCATCGCTATGAAAAATAATCTTTCTTTCACGCAATAAGCTACCGAGCTCAGCTATAGGTTGTAAAACACCTATTTCATTATTTGCCATCATCACACTTACAATTATTGTGTCATCTTCCAAAGCTTCCATAATCTGTTGAGGACAGATGAGTCCATTCGAGCTTGGCTGAATCTCAGTCAGTCGAAACCCTTCTCTTTGAAGTTGCCGAAGAGGGTCTAAAACAGAAGAGTGCTCCGTAGAAACGGTAATCAAATGTCCTCTCTTAGCATGTTTTAAAGCGCTAGCTCGAGCCGAGCCAAGCAAGGCCAAGTTATTGGCTTCGGTCGCACCACTGGTAAAGATCAATCTTTTAGGTTGAACTCTCAAAAGATCAGCCAAGTCCTCTCGTGCAACGCCGACTACAGCTGATGCCTGCAAACCAAGTCGATTATTACTGCTTGAAGCATTACCCCATATCTCCCGCCAATATGGCTGCATAGCTAACACGACCTCAGGATCACAGGGTGTAGTTGCCTGAAAATCAAAATTCAGAGGTGGAGAATTATGAGCCATCAGATCAATTAGTGTGGCCTATTCGACTCAAAAACCTTACGAATCGGAAGAATTAGAGTTGCAAAAATAGCAAAGGAAATCAACTCGCTTTAATCTATTTATAGACAAAAGAAAAATTCAAATGAGAAAATCTTTTAGATTGTTACTAATGAATCAAATTGATTAATGAGCGAAAGACAAAACCCTACTAGCGAGATCTCGCAACCACCTCGATTGCTTCTTGTAGATGATGAGCCTGGATTACGAACAGCAGTACAGGCATATCTAGAAGACGAAGGGTTTGATGTCACAACGGCAGTAGATGGGGAGGAGGGATGGCAAAAGGCACAACAATTACATCCTGATGTCGTCCTTAGTGATGTGATGATGCCCCGCTGTGATGGGTACGAATTACTAAAAAGACTTCGTGAAGATGAGCGGCTAGGGGGAACTCCTGTAATCTTCCTGACAGCTAAAGGAATGACAATTGATAGAACCCAAGGCTATCTGGCAGGGGTAGACGACTACATCTCTAAACCATTTGATCCTGACGAACTCATTGCAAGGGTACAAAACGTAGTAAAGCGGCAAGAAAGGTTGTTGGCTGAAGCAGCCAGATTTGCCGATGCAGATGTGGGTCAAATGGCAAGGCAGATCACAGAAATAAAATCTATGCTCACTCATGGTGACCCTACCTCAATTAGAGATAAGGAATTACCAAACTTTACCCCTCGAGAAGAAAGTGTTTTGCAACTAGTTGCAGAAGGACTTATGAATAAAGAAATTGCAAGAAAACTAGAAACATCTATTAGGAACGTAGAAAAATATGTTAGTCGTCTATTTATTAAAACTGAAACATCTAGTCGCACAGAACTTGTCAGATATGCGCTCGAGAATCACTTGGTTACATAGACGAAAAACTGACTCATTGAAAAAAGAAACTTGGCTCCCAAATGAATTAAATAATGGTTATAAATACCTGCATAAAGTCAAAAAAGATGAAAGCCAACAAACCTTAATTGAGTTGCTTAGTAAGAAATACAAACATTCATTACCAGAAAATTGGAAACAACGAATCGAAAACAAAGAGATTAAAGTCAATGAGGAAGAAGTGTCTTCTCAGAAAAGACTGCAATGCGATGATCTCATAATTTGGCAAAGGCCACCTTGGGAAGAAGCTGCTGTCCCTTCATCTTGGGAAGTAATCTTTGATAATAAAGACATTCTTGTTATAAATAAGCCTGCAGGCCTTCCTACAATCCCTGGAGGTGGTTTTTTAAATCATACCCTCACTAATCTACTTAAAAAAGAGTATAAGGCTGATCAAGATCAATTAATTCCAAAACCAATTCATAGATTAGGGCGTTTCACATCTGGAGTATTGATTTGTGCACGTCAAACAAAAACAAGATCCATTCTTTCGAAGCTGTTTAGGAATCCAAATATCAATCAAAATAACCTCATCAGAATCTATAGGGCATTAGCCAAACCCAATATTTATCTGAGCCAAGGAGAGTCTATGGAAATAAAAAATCCAATAATTCTTGAACCTCACCCATTAATTGGCTATGTATGGAACTCGAAGAAGAGCAACCAAAAAGGTTCCCCAACCTCCTATCAAAAATATAAGCAACTAGAAGCATATTCAAAAGTAACAGTCCTAGAAAAACGAAACGGAGCGGATCTACTAGAAGTTGCTATCTTCACAGGAAGACCTCATCAGATACGTATACACCTTGCCTCCTTAGGAACACCTCTTATTGGAGACCCTTTATACCTTGGAAATGGGAAATTATCCAAATCAGTAACTCCTGGTGAAGGAGGTTATTTACTACACGCTCATAAACTTACGAACATTCCCATTGAAACATACGTCTGCTCATTTGAAGCATCACTACCAGATATACTATGTCAAATGAACCATTAAGTTAATACAAAAGTTGATTTTGACGAAGGCTATTTTAACTTCCTAAATTCAATTAGCTGCGAAAAATAGAACGGAGCCTTATTCAATTTTTCTTGGCTAAGATAAAAACCGCAGGACTTAGCTGCATTGATAATTCCTTTTTTTCGCAAAGTATATGCCCGAGTTGTTTTACTAGGGCCAGGAAAAAGTTGACCAATCCTTTTTAAAAGAGCTAATGTAGGAGTAAAGGGTGCAAAACTAACAATCAATCTTTCTTCAGATAAGCTACAAAGATATTGCACCATCTCCTCAGCTGGCTCCTGGGGATAATGTATAAAAACATCTAAGCAAATAACTGTATGAAAGGAACCCTTAATACTTTCTAAATCAGATGTTTTCAAAGTCAATCTACTCAAATCAAGCCCTAAAGCCTCTGCTCTACGAGTTGTTTCAGCAACCATTGCTTCGGAAATATCACTAGCAAAAATCGAGCCTGCGCCCATCGCAGCCAAAGGCAAAGAAAGGCTTCCAACTCCACAACCAGCATCACAGAAACTCAAATTACTTAATTGATTTCCATCCCTCAGCCAGGAAAGAACATCATCCACAGTTTTCTGATGGCCTAAGCGAATGTTGCGTTGAACATTATTCACATCTTCACTTTCGCTATAAATACGATTCCACCGATCAAAACCTGTTCCATTGAAGTAGTTTTCTACTTCTTCCTTCTCTGCTTGCTTTAACTCTTGAAACTGATTCTTAGACATTGATTCATAATCGATCCGACCGGATCTTAAGCAGCTGGTTGCCAAGAAAGCTCAGAATGCTTCCAGTTCATTCTCCATCGCAGTAATTGATGCAATGACTGACCTACGAAAAAACTAGTAAATCTCTGACCTTTATCTAAAACAAGGCGAGGAGATATGGTCGCAGACCATATAGACGCAGAAGGCTCTTTACTCCATTTAGCAAGTTTTTGAGCTGTCTCCAAAAGAGGCAGAGTTGTTCCAACTAAAGTCCCGTTCTTGAGCCTGCAGGTGCCTTCTGCAGAGACAACACAACGTTGGTCCCATTTGTATTCACCATCCTCAAGCCCATAAGGTGAAATCGCATCACTTACCAAAACCAGCTTATCTTCAGCTAAACGTTGCAACAAAATCGCAAGCGTAGGGTGGACATGCACACCATCCGCAATTAATCCAATTGAAATTTGGCCATTCTTTAGTGCTTCTCCTAAAGGGCCAGGAGCCCGGTGATGCAAGCCCGGCATTGCATTAAAAGCATGGGTCAACATACTGACTCCTTCAGCAAAAGCCTGTCTTGTTGCAAATTCATCAGCTGTTGAATGACCTAAGCAAACAACAATTTTCAAAGCAATCAATCTTTTAATAAGGTCGAAAGAACCAGGCAACTCAGGGGCCAAGGTTACAAGATCTATTTCTTCTTCAAAATCCTTAATCCTCTCATTCAAATCTTCCAATCCTGGTAAAGACAAGTATTGATCAGAATGGGCACCTCGTCGTGAATCTGCTATAAAAGGACCCTCTAGATGGGCGCCTAAAAGTTTACATCTACGAGAAATATGCTTATTTCTAGCTTGCTTCAAAACCTCTAGACTTAAACGCAAAGAATTAATTTCACTACTAACGATTGTTGGGCAAATGCAATCAACTCCATCTATCCATAATTTATCTAGCAAATCTGATAGCTTTGGCAAATCCTGAAAGGTCAGCTCTGAAAAAGCCAGTCCTAATCCTCCATTTATTTGCAAATCTAACCCCATAGGGCTCAACCAATCGCCATTCCAACTCTCACCCTGCGGACAAGAAACAGATTCCATTACATCCATCGATAAAACAGTATTCTTTTCATCCAACACAATCCTCCAAAGCTGCTCATCGTCTGACTGATTTATCGGATGCGGTATACGTATATGGGTTAGCTCACGCATATGCCAAGATCAGAAATGAATAATGCATAACAATCTATTTCTAGTCATTATTAATAGTGAAACTAGCTTCTGAAAACTTGTCTTCAGTAACAGCAGAACAAGTGCCTTTAGTAGCAGTCGTGATGGGTAGCGACTCTGATCTGGGCACCATGAAGCCTGCAATAGAGGTTTTAGAAGGATTTGGCATCACAGTAGAAGTTCGCATACTCTCAGCTCACAGAACTCCCGTTGAAATGGTCGAATTTAGTAAGGCAGCCGAATCAAAAGGACTGAAAGTAATCATTGCTGGGGCAGGAGGGGCCGCACATCTTCCAGGAATGATCGCATCATTAACATCAATCCCAGTCATAGGAGTCCCAGTTCAAAGCCAATCTCTATCCGGAGTTGACTCGATGCTTTCAATTTTACAAATGCCTGGGGGCATTCCTGTCGCAACAGTTGCGATCGGAGGAGGTCTAAATGCAGGTCTCTTGGCAGCTCAGATTCTGAGTGCATTTGATTTGAAAATCCGTCAAAAAATATTAATCTACAGAAAGTGCTTACATGATGCAGTCATCAAAAAAGATAGCAAGCTAATTAAAATTGGAGCCAAAAAATACTTATCTGAAATGAAGAACTTGTCCTCCTAAAAAATGCATTAATATTTTAATCATATTAATTGATATACAGTATGCAAATTATTATTTTGGAGTAGGAACTACTCCAATCTGAATTAACTTATCAATAACAGACTGAACACAATTCTCTAAATCATATTTACCAGTATCTATTGAAATCTCAGGTCTCTCAGGCTCTTCATAAGGACTAGAAACACCAGTAAATTCTTTAATTTCTCCAGCTCTCGCCTTTGCATAAAGCCCTTTTGTGTCTCTAACCTCACAAATAGAAATATCCGCAGCACAATATATCTCAATAAAATCACCAACATCCACCAAAGATCTAGCTTTTTCTCTATCCGCTCTAAAAGGGGAAACAAATGCCGTAAGAACTATAATGCCAGCATCTAAAAAGAGTTTAGACACCTCACCAATTCGACGAATATTCTCCTCCCTATCAAAATCAGAAAACCCTAAATCCTTACATAGACCATGGCGAATATTGTCGCCATCGAGCACATAGGAAGCAAGTCCATAGTCAAACAAAGCTGCATTCACAGCATTTGCCAAAGTGCTTTTACCAGACCCAGATAACCCAGTGAACCAAAGAATTACACTTTTGTGACCTCTCTGGTTAGAAATAGCTTCGCGATTAACGGAAGCTTCATGCCAAACAATATTTTTAGCTTTTGGATTCAAGTCTTTTTGTTGGGCTTGGATCATGGCATGAAATTGATATCAACACCATTCTCCATGGTGACACAGACCTGCATTTCAATTTATCCTCCTGATCGTTTCGGACGATATCCCTGTTGATACAAAAAATCGATGAGCGTTTCAACCTTATCCCCTTGCAACTCGAGCAGGTTCGGCTTAATTGTTCCCCCTGTTCCACAGTGCTTTTTGAGCTGCTTTAACAAAGCTTTCGCTTCAGCATCAGCCAAATTCAATCCTGTAATAACAGTAACAGTCTTACCACCTTTACCTCCTTTCATTTTCTGAATGCGAACGTTCAATTTGCTTCTATCTATAGAGGGGTGAAGATTGTCAACTCGAGCTTCCGAAAAATCACCAAATTCACGCCAGCTACCTTTTGCCACAAGAAATTTTTCTAGAAGTACACCATATCGCCTCTCTATTACGGTAGAAAGCATGACCCCTATCAACAAAGGATGTGGATTTAGCCTTCAGTGCGCGCCCATCAGCCCTTGGCCGTTTTGGGCAATTTGGTGGCCAATATGTACCTGAGACTTTAATGCCTGCACTTGGTGAACTGGAGCAAGCCGCGGCAAAAGCCTGGAAAGACAAACGTTTTACT
Organism: Prochlorococcus sp. AG-363-K07; assembly: GCA_003280225.1. Classification (GTDB taxonomy): domain Bacteria; phylum Cyanobacteriota; class Cyanobacteriia; order PCC-6307; family Cyanobiaceae; genus AG-363-K07. The sequence goes on from QCFO01000002.1 coordinate 67,841, forward strand.
GAAGAGTTAAATCATCTTTTAAAAACCTATGTAGGTCGAGCCACCCCTCTTTATGAAGCTAAGAGACTCACCGAACATTACTCTCGTAAGGAAGGCGGGCCTCGAATCTGGTTAAAGCGTGAAGACCTCAATCACACTGGTGCCCACAAAATCAACAATGCACTAGGCCAAGCCCTTCTTGCCTTGCGTATGGGGAAAAATCGGATTATTGCTGAAACTGGCGCGGGGCAACATGGCGTAGCAACAGCAACAGTTTGCGCGCGATTTGGACTGAAGTGTGTTATCTACATGGGGGAAGAAGATATGCGACGTCAAGCGCTGAATGTTTTCAGGATGAAGCTACTTGGAGCAGATGTAAAACCAGTCCTTGCAGGAACAGCAACACTAAAAGATGCAACCAGCGAAGCAATTCGAGACTGGGTAACGAATGTTGAAGACACTCATTACATTCTCGGTTCAGTAGCAGGTCCACATCCCTATCCAATGCTCGTCAGAGACTTTCACGCCGTAATTGGACATGAAACACGCAAGCAATGCGTCGAAGCCTTTGGAGGTCTTCCTAATGTATTAATTGCTTGTGTAGGAGGAGGATCCAATGCTATGGGACTATTCCATCCATTTGTAGAAGAAAAATCAGTAAGAATGATTGGGGTTGAAGCAGCCGGAGAAGGGGTACACACTGGTCATCACGCTGCAACTATTACGGAAGGTCGAATTGGTGTTTTACATGGGGCTATGAGTCTGCTCCTCCAAGACCAAAATGGACAAGTTCAAGAGGCGCATTCAATAAGTGCTGGTTTAGATTATCCTGGGGTAGGACCTGAACATAGCTATTTGTGTGAAATAGGACGAGCAGAATATGTCGCTGTCACAGACCAAGAAGCATTAAATGCTCTTCAGTTAGTTAGTCAATTAGAAGGGATTATTCCTGCTCTAGAAACAGCTCATGCTTTTGCTTGGCTTGAAAAACTATGCCCAACCCTCGATGCTGGCACAGAGTTAGTACTTAATTGTTCCGGCCGTGGCGATAAAGACGTAAGTACAGTTGCCGAAAGATTAAAATCTGAGCTATAATCTGAGCTATAAATTTCCAAAAACTATACAGGAAATCAAATCTAAATAAGTCAAAAATTACTAATTATTATTTAATAACTAAAATTACTTGAAGGAATTCGAATATTTGGTCCTATTCCAGTTGAGCGTCTAATAACTCTTGGCTGGTAAGGAATGTTCTGGCCTAGATTCCTGTGAGATTCGAGCCCTTCCATATTGGAGCCATAACATAATGCAAATGCCTTTGATCTGTATTCAGCAAGTGATGCGGTAGGCCAAACTTTTCTATCTTGAATGTACTTTCTAGTTTCTTTAATACATTCATTGGCGTTCCTCGCTTGACGCGCAATAGGTATCATTAAACCCACAATCGAAAAAATTGCCAAAGTACTTAAAGTGGCGAGACTTTTATAAAATATCCCATTAGAATTTTTCGAAGAATTCATCTTCATTTCAATAATTCACTTCAATATATCTATATCCAAAGAGATATAGATAAAAAAGCATTTTCTTTACATAATCAATTAAAATTAGTCATAAAATCTTCCTTGATTTCAAATTAATACCCTGCCTAGATGTTTTGCAACACTCTGCACTGCAGCCAAAGCATTGGAATATGCCATACGCATTGGTCCAATCAAAGCCACTTGACCAATACCTTGATTAGAACTCATGTATGACGCCTGTACAACAGCGCATTGACTCAGGGCAGCTTGAGGATGCTCAGATCCAATCCAGACACAACTTGGTTGCATCTCTCCCATAGCGACAACCGCATCGGGCTTACTATCCATCAGTTCCAACAAAGGTCCCAGTGTATTGCTACTACTGAACTCTGGTTGAGCAACTAATCGAGACATGCCATGAAATACAGCGCCTGTTTCTGGAGTCAGTTTTGATTCTCGATGACTATCAATAGCTTCCCTTAAGACTGTCCCACTTAGATGCAGCTGAGGAGGAATACTCGACCAATCCAAAAGTCCATTCCTCGATTGAGAAAGTTGCTCACGAATCCACGTTTCGATTGCTTCTACCTCACCAGCCGCTTGATAGGGGAAACGAATATTGAGATGGCTAGCGTTATTTGAGCTTTCTACGAGCAGAACAAGCAACCTATCCCCACTATGGACTAACCGAACCTCTTTAAGTGTTTTCTCCTGACTCACAGGCCTGGTAATCAAACTCATTAGACCAGTGAAGTCTGTCAACCTTCGCGATAAGTGCCACAGGAGATCATCCAAAGATGCCCATCTCAAACTGAGATTCGTCAATTCACTTTCCAAGTGCTGAACAACAACCCCAGGAGGAGGCAACAAACAATTGACATAATGCCTATAACCTTGAGGGCTAGGGACTCTCCCAGAAGAAGGATGAGGTTGCATCAACAGCCCTCTATTCTCCAAAGCGCCCATATCAGAACGTACTGTTGCAGAACTCGCATCTAGCCTGAAACGTCTTAAAAGCGCCTTACTTCCCACGGGCTCCATTGTGTCCACATAATGATGCACAGTGGCTTGAAGAACCTTCTGCTGTCGTTCTGGCAGAGTCTCCAAAGATTTCAAGCAGCATCCCAATCGTAGGAGTTCTTGGACGCATACTCACCAATCTATTAAAAAAGTCTTTGATGAATTCAATAACGAGGAACTGAAGGATCCACATGAACACTCCAAGCATCGATTCCGCCGTCTAAATTCCAAATCTCAAGATTCCAACCTTGTTCAATTAACCAAATACCAAAATTAAAACTACGAATCCCAGAATGACAAATCACAACAACTGAAGAATAATCAACTAATCGCTGCTTGAGCTCAGTGGCCCACAATGAAGGATTACTTAAAGGCAAATGCAAAACTTTGTAAGGGAAAGGGGCCATCTCCAACTCTTGATCTTCTCGCACATCTAACAAAACAATTTGTTCAGGCTTTGCCTGTAGCCATTGCTCCAAAGTGCCTGGAGACAACTGATGGGGATTTTGCTGAATCATTGCTCTATTTTAATGCGGTGTATTAGGTATCTGATAAGACATATCTATATATTCCAAAAATCCCGGGAGCAAGATCATATGAATTCCCACTACTTACGTAATGCACTCATCAGTACCTGCCTTTTTATCTTGCTTTTTCTATCCACACCAAGCCATTCCTATGCCATCGAAAATGTACCTGAAGAGAACTTAAGCATTGGTGAATTACCTTCAACAGCTCAATTTATTCCAACATCCAACTACATCACAGTTCATTTCCTAGAAAAAGGGAGAACATTTTCTACTGTTTATCAAGAAAAGGATAGATCAAATGAAATTCACTTTCCAAAAATCAGAGATGATTTATTTGCCCTGGCAGGGTTCGATTTCGACTCCGAGCTTTCAGGATGTGTCACCAATGAAGTCAGCATAGCCATCAACAAAGCCAATACATCCGACGCAGCTTATAATTGGCTAGCAGCAATAACAATAAGGGATAAAGATAAATGTAAATTATTCCTAAAGCATTTCTGGCAAGACAAGGCCTTATCAGGCCAAATTATTAAGACAAGTGAATATAGAAATATTCCAGTAATTAGCAATCTAAAGGGCTCAAATGATGATGAATATCAAACTTCAGCAAGTAGCTTAATCAATAATAACATCTTACTACTTTCCTCAGATAAAAAAACACTATACAATGCATTAGATGCATCACAGATTCCTAATCAAAATCAACTAGAAAATATAGATTTTAAGAAAACAATTAATCAAATTGGATTCGGAAATATTATATTAATAGCATCGCCTAAGAGCTTTAATAAGCTAATCAACTCTCCCTTCAGTGAAAGTGAGATTAAAGATTTAAATAGATTTATAGCTACAATCAATTTTAGCAAAAAAAATATTAATCTGATCGGCAAACTAGAACTTGAATCACCTACTAAAAAAGGAGAAGAATTAATTAAACCTAGTTTCTTTAACCTTAAAGATTTTGAGAATAGTGCCGAAATGTCAACCATCATCAACATGCCATCTGGTCTGTTAAATTCAGAAAAGGAAGACCCGCTAAAAATCTTAGCTTCCTTAATATTGAAAAACCAACTCATGAATGCTAAATGGTTTAGTCAAAACTTTATTAGGGCTAATAGAATAGGAGTATTTGCCTTATTAAAAAGCAAAACAGGCTGGACGTTAATTACTGAAAATGAGCCATTTCTACTAACAGAAATTCAAGAGCAGCTTTCTAAACAAGATTATAATAATTCAAAGATTAATCTGGAAAGTAGAGAAATCAATGTCTGGTCTAAATTGATAACCCAAAAAAAGGGAGATTATGATTCTCTGTCTTCAAAAATAGATTTAGTTGTGGAGAAAAATAATGACTACACATTCTGGTCCCAAAATCTTGAATCAATTCAAGAAATTCAGCAAAACACAAACTATCCCAGAAAAGAGAAAATCAGTCCACTTGCATTTCAGGTATACCTCGACAAATATCATGCTGAATTACAACTTAACAAATTATATTTTTGGAAGCTCTCAAAAGCAATTCTAGGAAATTCAATTAATTCAACAATTAAAAGTTTAAGTCTTTCATTAACTCCAGCGGAAAAACCAGACGAAATATCAATAGATATAAATTCTATATTTGAAACTGAATAGCCTCTTTTCAGTACTGCGAAAATTCAATTATTGAATATTTTTATATGTACATCTAAAAATTACTTCGGTTATTCCGACCTAATTGCATAGCATGCAAGTAAAATTATTTCTTGATTCGTTTCAAGTCAGGAAGAGTGAGTGCATTCTTCTAAAAGTTGTGATATGCCAAATTAAGCTCAAAAAGTCCTGCAACAAGCTACCTAAACAGGCAAAATAATAAAATGAAGTACTTCAACTGGCCCTAGCCAAAATCAATTTCTAATATCCATAACCTCCAAATATATGATTGGGAACGATCGCAAAATTGAAAAGAATCTCGACTCATCAATGATTGGTTTGCGTCCTGGCCTTGAAGGTGTACCAGTCGCTCAATCTTCCATTTGTGATATTGATGGCTTACAAGGAAAGCTTACATATAGGGGTTACCCTATCTCGGAACTTGCGCTGCAAAGTAGTTTTCTGGAAACAACCTACTTACTCATCTGGGGTGACTTGCCAAGCCCATCGCAATTAAGAGATTTTGAAAAAGAAGTTCAAATGCATAGGCGAATTAGCTTTCGCGTTAGGGACATGATGAAATGTTTCCCTGCTTCTGGTCATCCTATGGATGCTCTCCAATCAAGCGCAGCTTCACTAGGTTTATTTTATTCGCGAAGAGCAATTGATGACCCCAAATACGTCTATGACGCTGTTGTGAGACTTATAGCAAAAATTCCAACCATGGTTGCTGCTTTTCAGTTAATTCGAAAAGGGCAGGATCCAATACAACCACGAGATGATCTTGCATATTCAGCAAACTTCCTATATATGCTTACAGAGCGTGAACCAGATCCATTAGCAGCAAGGATCTTCGATAGATGTCTAATCCTTCATGCTGAACATAGCCTTAACGCGAGTACTTTTAGTGCCAGAGTTACTGCAAGCACTTTAACTGACCCTTATGCAGTAGTTGCTTCAGCCGTAGGGACACTGGCAGGCCCATTACATGGTGGAGCCAATGAGGACGTCATTAAAATGCTAGAAAAAATAGGAAAGCCAGAACATGCCATTACCTATCTGAATGATGCTATATCTAACAAGCGCAAAGTAATGGGTTTTGGACACAGAGAATATAGAGTCAAAGATCCTCGAGCCTCAATACTGCAAGACCTCGCAGAAGAACTTTTTGCAAGATTTGGTAAAGATGAAATGTATGACGTAGCTAAAGCCTTAGAAAAGGCAGCAGAACATAAGCTTGGTTCAAAAGGAATATATCCAAACGTTGACTTTTATTCAGGACTTGTTTATAGAAAGCTTGGAATACCTCGTGACCTTTATACGCCAGTTTTTGCTATATCTCGAGTAGCAGGTTGGTTAGCCCATTGGCGTGAACAACTCGGGGCAAACAGAATTTTCAGACCATCGCAAATCTATACAGGAATCCAAAACCGCCAATGGATCCCAGCAGAAGAACGTTCTTCTGCTAAAAGCTTCTAACTCTGAACCTCTCATCTATCGAAAATAGTGACTTCTCCTGGAACAGTTCAACAAGCAGTAATAAGTCCTGGAATCAACCTGGAGTTGAGCTTTAACCAAGCTCTGCAAGGACTTGGTGTTCCTCCCGATCTAGCTCACATTCTGTGGTTACCCCTCCCTATGTTGCTAGTCCTGGTAGCAGCGGTTATTGGGGTATTAGTTACTGTTTGGCTGGAAAGGAAAGTCTCAGCTGCTGCTCAACAACGCATTGGACCTGAATATGCAGGTGCGCTGGGGGTGCTGCAGCCAATGGCAGATGGACTAAAGCTACTAGTCAAAGAGGATGTAATACCAGCCAGAGCAGATGAATTACTGTTTACACTAGGTCCAGTCCTTGTCTTAATACCTGTAATTCTTTCGTGGTTAATAGTGCCATTTGGTCAACATCTTTTAATTAGCAATGTTGGCATCGGGATTTTCCTATGGATTGCTCTCAGCAGTATTCAACCTATAGGTTTATTAATGAGTGGTTATGCATCAAATAATAAATACTCCCTCTTAGGAGGTCTCAGAGCTGCAGCACAATCTATTAGTTATGAGATTCCTCTAGCATTGTCAGTTTTAGCAATAGTGATGATGAGTAACTCATTAAGTACAATTGATATTGTTGAACAACAAAATAGTGCTGGATTACTTAGCTGGAATATCTGGCGGCAACCAGTTGGTTTCTTGATTTTCTGGATATGTGCACTCGCTGAATGTGAAAGACTACCCTTCGATTTACCTGAAGCAGAGGAAGAGCTTGTAGCAGGTTATCAAACAGAATATGCAGGAATGAAGTTTGCCCTATTTTATCTAGGCAGTTACATCAATCTTGTCCTTTCAGCCCTATTAGTTTCTGTTCTGTATTTAGGTGGGTGGGGTTTTCCTATCCCTGTCGAATGGATAGCAAATCTACTAGGGCAATCAACCCAGGAGCCTTTAGTGCAAGTAATAACAGGATCAGTAGGTATCGTAATGACTATTTTAAAGGCCTATTTACTTGTCTTTTTAGCAATTTTACTCCGTTGGACTACTCCAAGAGTGCGTATTGACCAGTTATTAGATCTAGGGTGGAAATTTCTCCTTCCAATATCTCTAGTAAATTTACTTGTTACTGCCTCCTTAAAACTTGCATTTCCTATAGCTTTTGGTGGCTAAAAACGAAAAAGGCCCTCAAAAAGGCCAAGAGTTCAATCAGTAGTTCTATCTACATAGTCAAAAAACTTGTAAGATCTAAACAAGTTCTCCCTTTTCACCTCAGGAAGTTCCAATCGAATGCTGGGTTTCCTTAAAAAAGTTGCTGATTACAGTAAAGATGCCATTGGAGCCGCGAAGTACCTTTCACAAGGTCTAAGCGTAACCTTTGACCATATGAGGCGTAGGCCAATCACAGTCCAATACCCGTATGAGAAGTTAATTCCTTCAGAACGTTATCGAGGCAGGATTCATTACGAATTTGATAAATGTATAGCTTGTGAAGTTTGCGTAAGGGTATGTCCAATCAATTTACCCGTAGTTGATTGGGTAATGAATAAAGAGACTAAGAAAAAAGAACTGAGAAACTACTCAATTGACTTTGGAGTATGCATCTTTTGTGGAAATTGTGTTGAATACTGTCCTACAAATTGTCTATCGATGACAGAAGAGTATGAACTTGCAAGCTTCGATAGGCATAGTCTTAACTATGACAATGTTGCATTAGGACGCCTTCCCACTAGCGTTACAACTGATCCTTCAGTAAAGCCTTTGCGTGAACTTGCCTACTTACCACAAGGAGTTATGGACCCACATGATTTACCTCGAAATCAAAAAAGAGCAGGTTCATTACCATCTGAATTACTTGATGCAATAAGTACAAAATCATCCCAAAGTGATAACGAAGAAATGGTTGACAATTCAGATAATGATAACCAAAAATCGATATGAACATTGCTAATTCCACAGAGTTAATTTGTTTCCTAGTACTTAGCATTATTGTGATTACTGGAAGTCTCGGTGTTGTATTGCTATCAAATATAGTTTATTCAGCATTTTTATTGGGTGGGGTTTTTATGGCGGTGGCAGGCTTATACCTACTTTTAAATGCTAGCTTTGTAGCAGCTGCACAAGTTTTAGTCTACGTAGGTGCTGTGAATGTACTAATTCTTTTTGCTATAATGTTGGTCAATAAAAAAGAAGAACTCAAGCCAATCAAAGGGTTGCAAATAAGAAAGGTGCTTTCAGCGGGGGTATGCGCGGGCCTCTTAGCTCTACTGATACGAGTTGATTTAACTACTCCGTGGAACCTTCCAGGTCCCTCTGCTATTGGTGAAAAAGCAACTGAAAGAATTGGAGAGCATTTATTTACCGACTACCTCCTTCCATTTGAACTTGCATCAATACTATTGCTCATGGCAATGATTGGTGCGATTGTTCTCGCACGTAGAGATGTCCTTGTTAATGATGTTGGAACAGGGGAATCAGTGGATCAAGGACTGATAGAAAAAACGACTAATCCAATTCTTATCGACAAAAGATCCACATCATAGATTTTTCTAATTTTCTTTTTACGATCCACTAAAATCAAACAAATGCTAGAAAATCAATCTCTATCAATCCCACTTGAAGCATACTTACTTCTTGCGTCACTTTTATTTTGTATAGGAGTATGGGGACTAATTAACAGCAGAAATGCGGTCAGAGTACTCATGAGCATTGAATTGATGTTAAATGCAGTGAATATAAACTTAATGGCATTTTCTGCTTATCTTGATGGAGATCTAATTCGAGGTCAAGTCTTCACAATATTTGTCATTACAGTTGCTGCAGCGGAAGCAGCAGTGGGTCTTGCAATATTACTTTCTCTATACAGGAATAGAGTTACAGTTGATATGGAAAGCTTCAATTTATTGAAATGGTAGAGGAGATTTCTAATGCTTCTAGACCAGGTCTTAGTTATCTACAAGACTGATAGTAAAAATGCAAATATAGAAGCCTTATCTTTAGTCAAACAATTAGAATCACAAAATATAGGAGTGACTCTAATAACAAGTATTCTCAAGGATGAAGACTTTCAAAATCTGATCAAATCATTAAAGAAGGTACCTGATTTGGGAATTGTGCTAGGTGGAGATGGCACAGTCCTTAAGGCTGCTCATAACCTAGCTAAATATGACATTCCTATCCTTAGCTTTAATGTTGGTGGGAATCTCGGTTTCCTAAGCCATGACCGAAAAATCCTTGATAAGCTTGATATCGTGGCAAACATTAAGACTGATAAATTTTTATTAGAGAGTAGAATGATGATTGAGGCTAGAATCAAACGAAATTCAACGCACAATAAATCACCAGCTTCACAAACAAAAATTACCTCAAAAGATCAATATTTTCTAGCTTTAAATGATTTTTATATTAAATCATATCGGGATGAAATATCACCAACATGCATTTTAAATCTGGAGATTAATAGTGAATCAGTCGATGAATATAAAGGAGATGGACTGATTCTTGCCACACCAACAGGATCAACAGCATATGCAATGGCTAGCGGTGGGTCAATTCTTCATCCTGATCTTGAAGCAATAATAATTAGTCCGATTTGTCCTATGAGCTTATCTAGCAGACCAGTAGTCGTGCCCGCGTTATCAAAACTAACAATCAAACCTAGAGGAGTTAACACTAGAAGGGTAAAACTTTGGCAAGATGGCAGAGGAGTTGCCTTACTGGACACTGGTGATGAATGCCTAGTACAAAGAGCAGCAGTTAGCGCAAAAGTAATGTTATTAAAAGATAGTCCTTCTTACTACAAAATATTGGCTCAGAAATTAAATTGGGCTGGTAGTCTGAACGAACGCAAAGATAAGGACGAATAAAACTTATGGGACTTGAAATTGAAAGAAGATTTCTAGTCAAAGGTAATGGTTGGAAGAAAAATATTATAAAATCCAAAAAATTATGCCAAGGTTATCTAATTATACATCAAAATAATTGGACCATTAGGGTTAGAGTTTATAAAGACGAGACAGCCTATTTAACTCTTAAGTCTCCATTAAATGAAATCACTAACTATGAATTTGAATACGAAATACCATTAAATGATGCGGAATCTCTTCTAAATCTAACTGAATACAAAATAGAAAAAACTAGGCATGAATTGGATCTAGGACAAGGGCAGTGGATTGTTGATTGCTTTGAAGCGAAAAATTCTCCACTGATACTTGCTGAAGTCGAGATTTCTGAACCCAATATGGAAATCGAGACACCATGCTGGTGTGGTCGGGAAATTACTACTAACAAAGAATTCAGCAACGCTGCCTTAGCCCAACACCCTATTTGCTCTTGGACAAAAGAAAAACGAACATAATTCCGCCTAAAAGGACAGAACGAGCCCTCTATCCTTTAGATTTGCTTTATATTCGAAGCCTGCTCGGCATTCGCCTTATTCAAGGAGTGCAGTTTTGTACGGTCTTTATGACTCTGACGGAATACTTCGCTTCACTGGAGGAGACAGAGAAGCCTGTCTTGCCTATGCAGCACTATTTAGCCTTCAAGAGGTTGATTGCTCCTTAATGCTGCTTCCTGGGCCCACAGGTCAAGCGGTCAAAGGCCAGAAGAAGGTTCGTCGTCCGGTAAAGAGCAGCAATTAAATCCATCTCGACAAATTTTTCCGTGATCCATAGCCCAATTAAGTAAAGCTACCCGATTTTTAGATCCTGTCTTGGTAAACATATTGCTGACATGATTGTCCACTGTTCTCTTGCTGATGGTTAACTTTTCAGCAATTTCTTGATTAGTCAGACCGTCTGCAACCAATTCAATAATCTCCATCTCCCTAGCAGAAAGGGACATGTGGGCTGCATTGGAAACTTCGCCGTTGGCCATAAGCTCCTTCTCAGCTCCTGGGATTCATAATAAGCAGACTAGAGGTACATTGATATTCCATAGTTAGTAGTCTACGAGTCAAAAGATTTGAGGTCAGTTCTGCAACGCTCCCTCGAATGCGAAGGAGTAACAATTACAGCGGAGATAATGCCCCCTAGGGGAGCAGATACTTCCCATGTAATAGCTAAGGCTAAATCACTTGCAAAGAAAGTGCATGCTTTCAATGTCACAGATGGAAGTAGAGCCGTAATGCGCATGAGCAGCCTTGCAGTATGCAAGTTGCTACTAGAGGAAGGCTTGGATCCGGTTCTTCAAATGGCCTGCAGAGATCGCAACCGGATTGCAATTCAAGCAGATCTATTAGGAGCAAATGCACTTGGGATCAAAAATATCCTCTGCTTAACAGGCGATCCAGTTCGAGTAGGAGATCAACCAAGCGCAAAACAAGTGAGAGATTTCATCTCGCTTGACTTGCTCAAACAAGTAACAGCCTTCAATCAAGGTCAAGATCCTTTATCAGGCAAGTTGCCTGATAAAGCAACAAATTTGTTCCCTGGAGCGGCAGCAGATCCAAATTGCGAAAACTTGAAAGCATTGATCCACCGGATAGAAAAGAAAAAAAAAGCTGGGGCTCGTTTTTTACAAACTCAAATGGTTATGGATCCAAAAGTGCTTGAACGCTTTTGCAAGCAAGTTGCTGATCCGCTGGAAATGCCAGTTCTGGCAGGTGTCTTCTTATTAAAATCAGCAAAAAATGCAACTTTTATTAATCGAGTTGTTCCTGGAGCATCCATTCCTAAAGAAATTATTGATCGTTTAGAGCGTTCGGCTCATCCAGCAAATGAAGGAATTGCTATAGCTGCGCAACAAATCAAAAGTTTCTTAGGCATTACAAAGGGAGTTCATGTCATGGCAATTAAAGCCGAAGAGAAAATACCTGAAATTCTTGAACAAGCAGGGGTTAACTTGCAGCTGCAGTAAGATCAGTCCCTAATAATTCAGCCATAGCCTTCTGTTGAGGGGAAGGCTCCCCTAAATCCTGTCGTCTTGAGTCAGTAATCAACCAATCCAAAGCAGCCTCTTGGAGATCAAAGTGGTTACCATTTTTGCCTACACAGTAAGTTCCAAAAACCAATTTCTCAACTAGCTGAACTCCTGGACCGATTCTTGAGTAATCAAAAATAATCGAATTATCTATTGTAGCCCCCTCACATATACAACAACTAGGGCCAATCATCGCCGGACCTATAATAGTTGCACCATCTTCAATGCGAGTCATTCCACCTACATAAACCGGTCCCTTAACTTTAATCTTATCCCAATTTGCAGCAACATTTAAACCAGCAAATACTCCAGGTCTCACCTCCTTTCCTGGGATACCAACCTGTCTTACTTCCCCCAATAAAACACTTCGTATCGCCTGCCAGTAATCAGGAACTTTACCAATATCTACCCACTCAAAATCCATAGGCAATGCATAAAAAGGAGCACCTACTTCTACCAACTTAGGAAATAAGTCTGATCCAATATCGAAAGGCTTCCCAGAAGGAATATGCTCAAATATCTCAGGCTCAAATAGATAGATACCTGTATTAATAGTGTCTCCAAGGGCAGTCTCAACAGAAGGCTTCTCCTGAAAGGCTTGCACACGGTCATATTCATCAGTCACAACCACTCCATAGCTGCTGACTTGATCTTTCGGGACTCTTTTGGTGATCAAACTAGCCAAGGCACCTTTTTCTTTATGCCGCCTAACAGCCTCAGTCAGATCTAGATCAATTAATGCATCTCCACAAAGAACAACAAAGGTACTATCAAAAAATTCCTGGAAATCTTGAATTTTTTTCAAGCCTCCAGCCGAACCAAGAGCGTCACCAATTAATTCACCATCTTCTATTCGACCTTCAAAGCTATACGCAATTTCAACGCCGAAACGCTGGCCATCACGAAAATAATTCTCAATTTCCTCAGCCAAATGAGAAACATTCACCATGACCTCTTTGAAGTCATGCTCCTTAAGCAATTCCAAAAGAAACTCCATGACTGGTTTCTGAAGGATTGGAATCATTGGCTTTGGGATCACGTGCGTAATCGGCTGGACACGTGTTCCTTTACCGGCCGCCAGGATCATCGCCTTCATTGGCGTTGTAAGCCTCAGCTAATGCAACAACATAGACGCCCTTCTCCTACAAGATCTATGCAGCAGCCGGCGATGCAGCTGTCACGTTCAAAGTTTTAAGAGGAAGTTGAGCAACACTACCTGGTAAAAGTATTCGCTTCAGCTGAATTGGAGCGTACAAAGAATGATCCTGCTTGAGTTCTACTTTCCCTTGTGAACTTAAAAAAAGGAGCGCCCAAAAAACGCCCACCCGATCAGTATCTAAATCCAAAGCAGCAATATTTTTCCAGTTTTGGACAAGCAACTCAAAGTCAATCCAATGCAAAGCTGGCTCCCAATCATTTAAAAAAACGCCCAAAGCTGCTGTTGTTTCAGGGAGCTTTTCTCGATGTGCAAGGGCAGATACCTGAGCTATAGCCTCCCTATCACTCAATCGCTTATTTCTTCGACGATGTCTATTCTGTAACTCATCTGAGTCCAGTTGCTCAGCAATTGTCTCTAGCTGCTCAATCAGTTCACCCAAAGTGACTGGTCTTCTTAAAGGCGGAGGAGCCACTGGGCGCCTAAAAAGATGACGTTCTGGTCGCAATGGGAGTTCAAAAGTTGAATCCAACCAACCTTGTTCGCCTATATCATCGTAACTCTCATCTATAGAAGGCTCAGGAGGAAAAGTTTGTGACTCCAGCACCTCGGCCTTTAAACCAACTAAAACAGAAGCAGCTAAAAATGCTTCACTACTTTCAGCTAAATCCCTTTCAAAGCTTCCACCGTAAACATTATTATTTTTTAAAGCCTTTCTAGGAATCTCAATCCGCTGACGTAATTGATCTAAAAAGCCATCTACCACAGGAATTACGTCTACATCCCATGGATCTAGCTCACCTCTAATTGCAGCATCTTGCAAAAGACGAATCGCCAAGCGAGCACCACTTGACTCAACACCCGTTTTCAAAGGGTGACCATGCAAAGGAAATCGAAGTCTCTAAGCAAGGTATCAATACAAAACAAGAGATGCCAGTGGAAAATTATTTTCAGATGTACTTTTCAAAAATCAAACCGTCTACTCTCTAAAGTAATAAAACCCTATCTAAGAATTAGGAGCTTTTGAAGGAACAATCAAAGGGGCTGTTATAAGTGCAGGGGTCAATGACACTTCTGACCCATTGGGTATCGAAAATTTATTTAAATTCTCCATTGCTAATAGATCACGTTCCACCAATGCTTCTATAGAAACTTTATAACTATCTGTCATTAACCTTGGATAAAGACCAATTCCAATAATTGGTACAAGTAAACAACTTATTATATAGATCTCGCGCGGTTCAGCATCAACAAGATTTCTCTTAGAAACGAGTTCATTATTCTCCCTCCCAAAAAAGATTTCTCTCAACATTGAAAGCAAATATATTGGGGTGAGAATTACACCAACTGCTGCTAAAGATGCCATCACAACTCTAAACGGAAGGGTATAAGCTTCATCAGTTGCAAAACCTGCAAAAACCATTAATTCAGAAACAAACCCACTCATTCCAGGCAACGCTAATGAGGCCAAGCAACAAACAGTCCACAAAGCAAACATTATCCGCATTTTCTGACCAATGCCACCCATCTCTTCTAGCTGGAGTGTACGAGTTCGGTCATATGTTGCGCCAACTAAAAAGAAAAGACTTGCTCCAATAAGGCCATGACTAATCATCTGGAGCATTGCACCACTAGTTCCAAGAGCACTAAAGCTTCCTATCCCAATCAGAACAAAACCCATATGACTGATTGAGCTATACGCTATTTTCCTCTTTAGATTCCTCTGGGCAAAGGAGGTTAATGCAGCATAAATTATATTTACAACGCCTAAAACTATTAATAAAGGGGCAAATTGAGCATGCGCTTCGGGTAAAAGTTGAGCATTAAACCTTAAAAGCGCATACCCGCCCATTTTTAAAAGTATCCCAGCCAACAACATGTGCACTGGTGCTGTTGCCTCCCCATGTGCGTCAGGCAGCCATGTATGCAAAGGAACTATGGGAAGCTTGACCCCAAATGCAATCAATAAACCGACATAACATAGAACTTGAAAACCCGTTGAAAATCCTTGCTGAGCAAGATGAGTGTATTCAAAATTAGGTAATCCTTCTCCAGCAAAGCCCATCGCTAAAGCTGCAAGAAGAATAAATACAGAACTACCTGCGGTATACAAAATAAATTTAGTCGCTGCATATTGACGTTTTTTCCCTCCCCAAATTGCAAGCAATAAGTAAACAGGCAGCAATTCAAGTTCCCATGCCAGGAAAAAAAGCAGCATATCTTGAACAGCAAAAACTGCTATCTGGCCACCGTCCATTGCTAAAAGCAAGAAAAAAAACAACTTTGGCTTATAGGAAACTGGCCAAGCTGCTAAAACTGCCAAGGCTGTAATAAAGCTAGTAAGAAGAATCAAAGGCATTGACAAGCCATCTACGCCTACCGACCAAGACAAACCAAGGGAAGGCAACCAATTGACCCGTTCAGATAACTGCAGGCCCTCTTCAGCAGGGTTATATCCTTTCAAATAAGCACCAACAGTTATTAAAAATGTCACTAATGCAATGACTAGCGCATACCAGCGAACCTGTTTACCTTCACCCTGATCTGGAATAAAGGGCACCAACAATGATGCTGCTATTGGGAAAAGGATTGAGGCACTAAGCCACGGGAAAGTTGCACTCATATGTTCTGAGACGGCCCTGGCAAAAGGATGGAAAGTTGAATTGAACGCAAAATAATCGGCAAATGATTTAGATATCCTTGTCGGAGTGTAGAAATCCTTTGAAATCTGGCACCCTCTCTATAGGCGTTGACACACAAGAGAGAAATCTAAATAGAGCTAAGAACCTCCAAAAACGCCAAATAAAGCAACCAAAGCAATCACACCCCCAAAAACGATAAGTGCATAGAACTGAGCTCGCCCAGTCTCGAAATATTTCAATCCTTCTCCACTACCAAGGGTTAAAAGACCAGTTAAGTTGACAACGCCATCAACAACCTTTGCGTCAACCTCGAGAACCTCACGTGCAAGTTTGCGACTACCTTTCACAAAAATCTTTTCATTAATGAGATCTAAATACCACTTATTAGCCAAAAAGGAATTTATTGATGGGAATCTCTGAACTATTAGCTTGTTCAAATTAATACGATTTAGATAATAAGCGAAGACAGATAATGCAATCCCAGCAGTTGAAATTGCGACAGAAGCCGCTGCTAATGGGAGAAATTCACCCCAACTAAAACTATTCGCCATTTCCAAAGCCTCTGCAGGGTTCAACAGAAATGCGAACCTGCTATTCCAAGGGGCCCCAAGAAAACCTATCAATACTGATGGTATTGCTAATGCAATAAGGGGATATGTCATCGACCAAGGAGATTCGTGGAGCTCAGCTTCTTGATGATCAGCTTCCTCGTCCTCATCTTTTCCAGCAGCAGAGAGCAAAACTAGCTGAAGCTCTTTATCACCCCCTCGGAATTCCCCTTCAAACGTCAAAAAGTAGAGGCGGAACATATAAAAGGCTGTCATACCCGCAGTTAAAAATCCTATAAACCAAAGTGCTGGGAAAGTATTAAATGCATTTCCAAGAATTTCATCTTTACTCCAAAAGCCTGCCAGCGGCGGAATCCCACTAATTGCAATACAACCAATTAAAAAAGTAATTGAAGTAATGGGCATTTTCTTACGTAAACCACCCATAAGACGCATATCTTGCGCAAGAACTGGTTCGTGACCAACAACATCCTCCATTGCATGAATCACAGATCCTGAACCCAAAAACAGCATGGCTTTAAAAAACGCATGCGTCACCAAATGGAACATGCCCGCTACAGGGGCACCACATCCCATTGCCAACATCATGTAACCGAGTTGTGAAACAGTGCTATAGGCCAAACCTTTTTTCAAGTCCATCTGAGTAAGGGCTATCGAAGCCCCCAAGAAACAAGTAATAGTGCCTACAAGCGCTATAACAAAACCGACAGAAGGAAATTGGCTATACAAAGGTTCCAACCTTGCTACCAGAAAAACTCCTGCAGCTACCATCGTCGCTGCATGTATCAAGGCTGAAATTGGTGTCGGCCCCTCCATCGCATCTGGCAACCAAACATGTAAAGGGAACTGAGCTGACTTTGCCATTGGTCCCATAAACACCAAGAGGCATAGCGTTAAAGCAGCCCAAGTTGGAACCGTGCCCGAAGCAATAGCATTTGCGAGACCATCAGCAATGCCCTGAAAATCGAAACTTTGAGTGGCCCAAAAAAGTCCAAGAATTCCTAATAAAAGTCCAAAATCACCTACCCGATTAACGACAAAGGCCTTCTGAGCCGCATGTGCAGCTCCATCCCTGTCATACCAAAAGCCGACCAATAAGTACGAGCACATGCCTACCAATTCCCAAAAGACATAAATTTCCAATAAATTCGGACTCACAATCAGACCAAGCATTGAACTGCTAAACAGTGCAAGGTAAGTAAAAAAACGTACATATCCTTTGTCATGAGCCATATAACCATGGGAATAAATCATCACTAAAAGAGCAATTGTGGTGACCAAAGCCAACATCACTGCCCCAAGTGGATCAATCAAATAACCCATAGGTAACGTGAAACTTCCTGCACTTGCCCAAACAAAAAGATGTTCAACAGGAGGCCCCCCAGATAATTGTTCGGCTAAAACTGCATAGCTAATTGCCGCAGAAAGGCCAACGCAACTAACAAGCGAGATTGCTACAGGTTTTCTTAATCGGTTAATACTCCGATTAAAACTAATGAGGGCCAAGCCAGTTATTAAAGCTCCAAAAAGAGGGAGAACTGGAATTAACCAGGCAATTTCAGCCGCCGAAGGCATCCTTTGTATTAGATCTCATGTGAGTGTAGGCATTTCATCCCAGTAGTTCACTGATACGAGATGAAAGAAATGCTTCACTGCCCAAATTAATAAATCGATGAGCCCACCAGAAAACCATGACTGCGACACAAATACCTAACTGAGAAGGGCGTACAAACTCTTCCCAATGAAGTTTTTGTCTGCCATTCAAAACAGCAAGAAAAGGGAAAACGGATGTAGTTCTTCGCAATTCCTCAAAATCATCCCCAAATCTTTTTCTCAACCGTCTATCTCCATGCCAAACAGCAAATAGATGATGACCAATCAAACCAACACAAGTGACCAACATAAATGAGGTTCCAAGCCAAATAGCATGGGAAATGCACCAAAGGACTTGACCTATAGCCTGAGGATGTCTACTAATGCGAATAATTCCTTTTGTATAAAGTCGCACCTCGGGCTTCAAAACGGCGGGTATTTCCAACAAGTTGTACGTAGCCGGATAAAGAAAGAAAAAGCTAATAGAAGTCAGAACAAATACAAATGGAACTACGCCAGGAACGCCTTGAAGATTCCATAGTCTTACTCCGTCATATCTATGTACAAGAAAAAAACCAATTAACACAAGAGCAGAAGGGATACTCGCTGCAGCAAAAATCAATCTCCATGCCCTAGCTCCAACAACAGCTTCAGCACGTGATCGCAAGGCTGCGCCACCACTATGTATCAATGCAAATAGGATCAGCAGAAGCAACATCACCCAAGAACTTTGATGAGGACCTTCTTGAAACATCATTAACTCAAGACTTCTAAACAATTATTAGTCCCAGAGCTCCCGATAGTTTCGGCTTAGAGTTTTGATGTTGTTGCTGCCTGGTCGGCGATTCCTAATGGCCGATCTACCATTCACACTCGATCAACTAAGAATTCTTCGCGCAATCGCCAAGGAAGGGAGCTTCAAAAAAGCAGCAGATAGTTTGTATGTAACTCAACCTGCTGTCAGCCTCCAAATTCAAAATTTAGAAAAACAGCTAGAAGTTTGCCTTTTTGATAGAGGTGGTCGAAAGGCCCAACTCACTGAAGCCGGAGAAGTCCTCATCCGATACTGCGACAGAATTCTTAATCAGTGCCAGGAAGCATGCAGAGCAATTGAAGATTTACACGATCTCAAAGGCGGCTCTTTAGTTATAGGTGCCAGTCAAACAACTGGAACCTATCTCATGCCTCGTATGATTGGATTATTCCGTCAACAATTTCCTGATGTCGCTGTTCAGCTACAAGTTCATAGCACTAGGCGAACAGGCTGGAGTGTTGCCAATGGTCAAATTGACCTCGCCATTATTGGCGGAGAGCTCCCGACAGAACTCAAAGAAGTACTTGATGTTGTCCCCTATGCCAGTGATGAATTAGCACTTGTTCTTCCGACAAAACATCCCTTGGCTAAGTTAAATGAACTAAAGAAAGAGGATTTGTATAGACTTAATTTCGTTAGTCTGGATGGTCAATCAACTACAAGAAAGGTTCTCGACAAACTATTATTAGACTCTGGTGTAGATGTTCAAAGATTAAGGATTGAAATGGAGTTGAATTCTCTTGAGGCAATTAAAAATGCAGTACAATCAGGACTAGGTGCTGCATTATTGCCGGTTGTATCAATTGAACGAGAACTCTTAGCAGGAACAATACACAAACCTCTAGTAATAGATTTTGAAGTCCAGCGTGAGCTAAAAGTGATAAAACATCCTGCACGCTATTGTTCAAGAGCTGCAGAAAAATTTCTTACAGAAATTCTTCCACAATTTGCTGGAAAAGATAGTGTTTTCAATAAAAAATTCTCAAATAAATAGATATAAATTCGTCAAAACTGAATTGCTTCTTGATTTATCCCAATAGCATCTTCTGCCGATCCTTTAATAATGAACTTATTTTCATTAATATCAGCCTGATAAACACATCTGACAATAGGATTATCACGAATGGATCCTATATAAGCAAAGGTATTCATTCGTTGCTTACATTCTCTTACGTCTTCATTAGTAATTGCACCTTGTTTTTGCAAAACACTCCAGTTCTCTCTTCTTATTACACACCCTGGTTGAAGAGCAGGCTGCGTAACAAAGCTAGTTGATGGATTAAGCGTTGTATACATTTCGACATCAATAACAAAAGCACTTGCTCCCCACTGCCTGCAAAACTCAGGATCAGGTACTGCCATATCCAATTGTTGCTGACTTGCAATATTGCCCTGCCCACCTTGAGTAGTACTTGTTATTGCACTACCAATCCCAACTCCCACAACCAATACTCCGGCAAGAATAGCTGCTGTTCCAGTATTCATACGTATACCCCCTCCAGCTTGTTGAGAGGTTGAAGAGAAACCAGCTCGAGAGTCAGAAACTTGCGAACCTCTGCCCTGAAATGAACCTCTAGGCAAATACCTGGCATCTCTATCAGGCCTCCCACTCGAGTCCCTAGACCTGCGTGGCGGTCGATTATATGGAGGTCTAGTCACAAAAGTTCAGGGGATCTAGGTAAGCCCATGGAGTAATTGAGAACACGGCAATCAGGGTTATAGCTAAGTTCGCCTGACTGGAGCAACTGCCGAATTGTTCCTTCTAAATCTGAGCCAATCTTCCTCAGGCTGTAATCGCTGAGATCTTGGCCGGAATTCATATCAACCAATTCTTTGAAGCGCGTTTGAAGTTTTTGTAAAGAATCCTCAGTCCACAAAAACTCATTATCAGGATCAAGATCAAGAGTTAAATGGTCGGGATCAGCAACCAAATTATTGTTTTCAACTCTTGCAGTAAATAGACGAACATGCCTTGTAGTGGCCTTTAGCAAGGTCTCGGTAATAGCCATTAACCGTTCCTGCCAAAAAGAACAATGATCAGATTAAAGAAGTTTCACCCAAATTGGGTAAGGCTAATCATTAAAGTTGACTTCACTGATGGCTAAAAAGGATGCGAGTTGCTATCGCAGGAGCAGGTCTAGCTGGCCTGTCATGTGCGAAATACCTTGCTGATGCAGGACACACCCCTATCGTTTACGAATCTCGGAACGTACTTGGCGGCAAAATAGCTGCTTGGCAAGATGAAGACGGGGACTGGTACGAAACTGGTTTGCATATCTTTTTTGGGGCGTATCCAAATATGCTTCAATTATTTAGAGAACTAAATATTGAAGAAAGGCTTCAATGGAAAAGCCATTCAATGATCTTCAATCAACCTGAAGAGCCAGGAACATATAGCCGATTTGATTTCCCAGATCTTCCAGCCCCTATTAACGGAATCGCAGCAATACTGAGCAACAACGACATGTTGACCTGGCCAGAGAAAGTCGCATTCGGCTTTGGGTTAATACCCGCGATGCTCCGAGGTCAAGCTTATGTAGAAGAATGCGACTCCAAATCCTGGAGTGAGTGGCTTAGAGCCCAAAATATACCTGAAAGAGTCAATGATGAGGTCTTTATAGCCATGAGTAAAGCATTAAACTTTATCAACCCCGATGAAATATCTTCAACAGTTTTACTTACTGCTTTAAATAGATTTTTACAAGAAAAAAATGGCTCTAAAATGGCCTTCCTTGATGGCGCTCCTCCTGAAAGACTTTGCCAGCCAATAGTTGAGCATATTGAATCACTAGGAGGTGAAGTACATCTAAATAGTCCTCTACGTAAAATCCACCTCAAAGAAGATAAAAGTGTCGCATGCTTCGAAATTGGAGGGTCTAGCGAAGAAGAAAGGAGAACTATAAATGCAGATGCTTATGTTAGTGCATTACCAGTTGATATATTTAAACTCCTATTACCAGGGGAATGGAAAGGAATTCCTATATTCAAACGATTAGAGGGTCTAAAGGGAGTTCCAGTAATCAATATTCATTTATGGTTTGATAGAAAGTTAACCGATATTGATCATCTATTATTCAGTAGATCATCTCTACTTAGCGTTTATGCCGACATGAGTATTACCTGCAAAGAATATGAAGATCCAAATAGATCAATGCTAGAACTTGTTTTTGCGCCAGCAAAAGATTGGATTGGAAGAAGTGATGAAGATATTATCAATGCGACACTAGGTGAACTAAAAAAACTCTTTCCAATGCATTTTACTGGTGACAATCAGGCAAATCTAAGAAAATATAAAGTTGTAAAAACACCTCTCTCAGTTTACAAAGCTGTGCCTGGATGTCAAAAAATCCGACCTAGTCAAAAGACTCCTATAAATAATTTCTTTCTAACTGGTGACTACACAATGCAACGTTACTTAGCATCCATGGAAGGAGCGGTTTTAAGTGGAAAACTTTGTGCTCAAACCATTAGAGAATGCAATATTGCATTCTCTAATTCTCACAGCAAAGACAATGTCTCATCAGACTGATTCATGACTCTAGGATTATCCAATTCACCAATAATGCACTCTAAATCTGCAAAAAGTCTTGAAGAAGCCTATGAAATTTGCAGAAAAGAAACAGCCAAATGGGCAAAAACCTTTTACTTAGGCACCCTTCTGCTACCCCCTGTCAAACGAAAAGCAATCTGGGCAATTTATGTCTGGTGCAGAAGGACTGATGAGCTCATGGATAGCCCTGAAGCAATGAAACTATCGACAAGCGAGCTATCCGAGCGTCTAGATAATTGGGAAGAAAAAACAAAAGCAATCTTTTCAGGACATGTTGAAAACGAATTAGATGCAGTCATGGGAGATACCTTGCAACGCTTCCCACAATCCATCAAGCCATATTTGGACATGATTGAAGGGCAAAGGATGGACTTGAAGAAAACTCGTTATGAAACATTTGAGGAACTTGAGCTGTATTGCTACAGAGTTGCAGGAACAGTTGGCCTAATGACACAAGGAGTCATGGGCATAGACCCTGCCTATACAACAGCTCCTTGGAGTAGAGCCCCTGACCCATCAGAAGCCGCAATTGCTCTTGGAATTGCAAATCAACTTACAAATATCCTTAGAGATGTTGGCGAAGACAGAGGGCGAGGACGTATCTATCTTCCTCAAGAAGATTTAAAGCGATTTAATTACTCAGAGGAAGAGCTAATGAATGGAGTAGTGAACAGACAATGGAAAGAACTAATGGCATTTCAATTAGATCGTGCAAGGAAATGGTTTTCCAAATCCGAAGCAGGTGTCAGGTGGCTTTCAGCTGATGCACGTTGGCCAGTATGGACCTCCTTAAGGCTTTATAGAGGCATTCTGAACGCCATAGAAAGACATGAGTACGATGTTTTCAACAATCGCGCCTATGTAAGTCGCTGGATAAAGATGATTGATATCCCCATTTCGTACTTAATTGCCCAAGCAAAATAAAGAAAGGTATTTATATCAACTTAAATTCAGACCCAAATAGTTTTCGGATCAAACAGGGGTTTTTTGGTTAGCCAATAATTCTTTTAACTTCGCAAGCTCCCCAGCCCAACGAGGATCAGGTGCTTCCTGATTAGGGGCGTCACTATGAACCACCTTCTTGGATTGTTTCCGCTTAGACCCTTGGGAGTTGTTATTTGACGACCCACCATTTCTGCGACCACCTCCGTTGCTTGAATCACGCCGCTCTGAGCGCTCAACCCTTAAATTGTTGCCATTAAATTCTCGGCCATTTAGCTGTTCGATAACTGCATTAGCAAGCTTTTCGTCTTCGACATTGGCGAACCCAAAACCTCTGCAACCACCTGATTCTCTATCAAATACAGGTTTAAACCGAATTCCTTTACCAACTGAGGAAAGGAGATTTTCTAGTTCTTTGCTTTCAAAAGTTTGAGGCAAATTACCGATGTAAAGGCGAACGCTCATGAAAAAGAGGGAGATTAAGGATTGATTTGGTCAGGCTGAGGAAAGTTTTCACTTGCATGCAAGTTAATCACAGAAAGGTCTAATGACGCTTCCACCAGTAACGTGCCTTTTCAATAGTTTCATTTACATTAGACAATCTACCAAATGCTCTTTCAAGGGAGAGATAATCCATCAATAAGCCTAATTTAGGCCCTGAGGAAATGCAAAGCTCTTTTTGGAGAGTATTGCCATCGACGGGAGCACGAGGATGAAAGAGTGGATCATTGACATCTCTCCAACGCGTAATCCAATTCTTCTGTAACTTTAATGGAAATTGAATAATCAAGGCAGGCAGATCTTCTTCTAAATCTTTATGCAGTTGAAGGAGTTGATATTCAGAAAGAGTGCTGAACTCATTGCTATAATAACTTTCTTGCCATTTACGAAGAGTACTACAACGCTGACATTGTCTTCTACTAAAACGCAAACTCTTCAAACCAAAATCACTCAAAAGATAAGTCAATCGAACCAAAGGAAGCGCAACAGATAACTCACTAAAATTAAGTAAATTAGATTCATTGGCAGACCGAAATTCTTCTAGATCGCGAATGTTGCTAGGCCTCCAACATCTCAAAAGGGCACTCTCTAGTATTAATCCCAATGCTTCATCAGCCCAAGGAGAACTAACAAGAGAACTTAGCTCTGACTGAATTCTTTCGGGAGATGCTTGTAAAAGCAAATTGGCATGAGTCTTTATAAAAGTTCTTGTTTCGGAGTCAAGAGCAAAATTAAGTTCCGCCATTAACCTCAATCCACGCAATCCTCGTAACGGATCCTCCAATAAATTCTGAGTACTCACTGCTACCAGAAGTTTATGCTCCAAATCAGGAAGACCACCAGTTGGATCTAGCAGCTTTGGGCAAGATTCAAGCGTAAGTGCTACAGCATTAATTCGAAAATCCCGCCGCCACAGATCATCCACAAGAGAAGGGCCAATTTGGCCTGCCATATCAATAGTCCAACCATCTACAACAAGACGTGCCATATCTCTTTCAATATCAAGCACAACAGCCCTACCCCCTAACTTTTCTGCAAACCCTTTGGCTGTTTCTATTGCATTCTTAGGAATAACTAGATCTAAATCAGGTTTCTGATTAGTCCTATTTAGCAAGCCATCTCTCACAGCGCCCCCCACCAATGCGCTGCCAATTGGTAAAGCTTTCCAAGATAAAGGCCAATCTTGAGGGTTGAGTCTTTCCCAAAGAACTTTCGCCAAAACTGACTTATCAACCCCCAGAATGGTGTTGTCAAAGCAGGAGGAGGAAATGTGCATATGCATAAACTGCCGGTGGGTTGATAGATGCAAGGCTTATCACTCTGTCGAGTCCAAGCATGGCGCTCCTCATCTCACTAGTACTCCAGATATAGAACCAGATCAGCCTGTTATCCATGTCCTTATTATGGATTTAGCTGATGGGACAACAGGAGTGGAATGGGATGTTCGCTCCTGCAAAAGCTTCAATCAAGATCAAGGTAGATGGAGCCGATTATGTCCTGGCGAGGCAATTCCTACATGAACCGCAACCTAAATACAAAGCACAACAATCAAAGTGCATATCTTCTAAGTATGCATAGTTGTACAGAAACTTTTGGTGTAGCATTCCTTGATACTAACAATCCGAAGCAAGAAATCTCATTTTCGACTTTCCCAATAGGTCGACTTTTATCAAACAAACTGATCAGTTGTGTAGAAGAAATTTTTCCACGTTCTAAATGGAATCGATTAAGAAGAATTTCAGTTGCAATAGGTCCAGGAAGTTTTACCAGCACTCGTTTAACTGTTGCTATGGCTCGTACTCTTGCTCAACAACTAAATTGTGATCTAGATGGCTTTAGTAGTTTTTCATTAATGGCTCCAAGGCTTGCAAAGGAACTAAATAAGGGCAACAAATTTGACCCATTTTGGATCACAAAAGAACTACCAAGAAGAGGAACTATTGCTGGAAGATATCAAATAGAAAAGATAAAAGGAGTAAACAATCTAGAACATGGAATTGAATTAGAAAATCCTAAATTGATAAGAAATGAGAATAAATTATGCCCTTCAATAAGTGCTTCAGATAATGTCGAGTCAGATCTTATTCAATTACTAAATCAATCTTTATCTGCACACATTTTTGGAGAAAAAAGTAACTGGAGAAAAGTTTTACCTATTTATCCAACTTCACCAATAGATGATATTTAATGCTTTTCTATTCAAATAAGCAATCATTGCTCCAACATTAAATTAATAGTATCTTTAAGCCTCTCTGTGGTTGATTCCAAATCAGGTTTACGTCTAGTAAGAGGGGGATCAATAGGAAGACCAATACGCAAATAAATCGGAAGAAAACGAGGGAAAAAAGAACCAGTTCCTAATGCTCTATGGCTATTAATAATCGCTACAGGCAATAACTTAGCACCACTTCGAGCTGCCAACAATGCAGCGCCTGATAACGGAGAGTTCACTCGGCCATTATCTTGGCGTGTCCCATCCAAGAAAACTCCTGTAGCCCAACCTTTCTGCAACATGGACGTCGCAATCCTAAGAGCTTCACGATCACTAGAACCTCTTTTAATTGGATAAGCTCCACATAGGCTGATAATTTTCCCTAATAATGGGATTTTAAAAAGTTCTGCCTTGGCCATAAATGCCACAGGCCGTCCTAAAGCATGACCTAATAAAGGGGGATCAAGATGTGATCCATGGTTAGCTACTACTACAAGAGGGCCCTTTAAAGGAACATTTTCATTGCCAAATGTACGTCCTCGAAAACAAATCCTAAAAATTGGAAAAACCAACAAATAGCTCACAATTAAATAAACCAAGCTTGGTTTAGGTGGAACCAATAATGAGCTATCCTGATGTTTGTTAGTAAGAGAAGTAGACTCCATATTTATTTAATTAAGAAATTCATTTGGCTTTGAAATCTGACTTAAAGAAACGCCCTTCATGGAACGTTTTGCAAGGCCAGACAGAACATTCCCAGGACCAATCTCAACCAATGTTGAAATCCCTTCATGAAGCATAATTTCCATCGTCTCACGCCACCTCACACCATTAGTCATTTGGTGCTTTAACCGTTCTTTCAAAATTCTCGCATCACAAGTTGGAGTCGGATCAGAATTACTTAAAACAGGAATTTGTGCATCTACAAAGGGAGCTCTCTCCAAATCAACAGCAAAAGCGTTAGAGGCTTCCTCCATATAAGGAGAATGGAAAGCACCTGACACTTGCAAAGGGATAGAACGCTTACAAGGCAAAGTATCACTTACAGCATTTACAGCCTTAGGGCTACCTGAAATGACAACCTGGCCAGAACTATTGTCATTAGCAATAACAACATCTTCAGTATTCTTAACTAGATCCTCTAGTTGGTCCCTCTCAAAGCCAATCAAAGCAGTCATGGCACCACCACCTGCTTCAGCCATTAGTTCAGAACGTCGTTTTAACAAACTTAAAGCGGTATTTGCATCAAAAACTCCAGAAGCGTAGAGAGCGACAATCTCTCCCAAGCTATGACCCGCAACCAAAGACGCTTTCTTACCTTGTCTAATTAAATCATCGACTAATAAAGATTCAACAACAAAGAGTGCAGGCTGTGTATTTCTAGTGTCATTGAGATCATAAAAAGTTTTTTCATGGTTAACCCCTGCGCAGATTTCTAAAAGATCACGGTCTAGTAACTGAGAGGCAAAATCAAAGCGCTCTTTTGCCCCAGGCAAGGATAATAAAGAATCTGCCATGCCAAGTTTTTGAGAACCTTGACCTGGGAAAACCCAAGCGATTGTCATAAACAACTCCTGAAAAATAATTCGAAGCTTAATCGGGGCCGTGCCAACGAAAAAGTGATGCCCCCCAACTCAAGCCAGCCCCAAACCCACTACTGGCTATCAAATGATTGCGCCGAATTTTCCCTTCCCTAACAGCCTCATCAAGCATGATTGGTATAGTTCCTGCGGAAGTATTGCCATACTTAAACAGATTGCTCAAAACTTTCTCATAAGGGATAGAAAACCTATCGGCAACAGCATCTAATATGCGTTTATTTGCCTGATGTAAAAGCAGCCAGTCCAATGAATCTGGAGTTATTTCAGATAGGGTTAATAACTCGTCAAGAATTGCAGGGACTTCTCTAACAGCAAACTTATATACTTCCTGACCATTCATCTGAATAGGTAAAAACTTACCTTTTCGATATCTAATCCCCTCAACTAAAGACATTGAATCTCCGTTATCAACCAAATTCAAACAATTACCACGTGAACCATCAGATTTCATTTTGAAACCTAATAATCCATCATTCTCAAAATTAGTTGACTGCAACGCAAGAGCCCCTGCTCCATCTCCAAAAAGGACGCAACTTCTCCTATCGTCCCAATCCACCCAACGCGACATCTGATCAGCTCCAATAACTAATGCCCTATGCATTGCTCCAGAGCGCAGATATTGCGCAGCAGTAATTAGCGCAAATAAAAAACCACTACAAGCTGCTGTCAAATCAAACGCAACTGCATTCTTGGCACCAAGTCTTGCCTGAACTTGTGTAGCAGATCCAAATAGATCGTCTGGCGTAGAGGTTGCTAATAAGACCAAATCAATCGTTGCTGGGTCCCACCCAGCCATATCCAAGGCAGCAGATCCCGCTTTTGCACTTAATGCAGCCAGGGATTCTTCGGGTGTACTCACACGCCTTTCTCCAATTCCAGTCCTA
Organism: Prochlorococcus sp. AG-363-K07; assembly: GCA_003280225.1. Lineage (GTDB taxonomy): Bacteria > Cyanobacteriota > Cyanobacteriia > PCC-6307 > Cyanobiaceae > AG-363-K07. Next base: position 96,387 of record QCFO01000002.1, read on the forward strand.
CTTCGTATCCACGCATCACTCGTATCGACCCTAAGGCCGAGTTGATCATTAGTCAGCTTTTGGCTAGGAGTGGCACTTCCACTAGCTACTAGAGCTATTCCTCCTTGCATTGGGGGGGGTTCTAGCAATTGAAAAAATCCACGGTCAGAAGGTCAAAACCCATTTCGATCATTAATTCAAACACTAAGAGCAGACGAGTTTTGTAATTGTGCTAAATCATCCATCACACCATGATTGGCAGCCGAATGAGCCAGACGCAATGCACTTACAACTGATAAGGCTTTACTACTACCATGACCGATAACACATATACCATTCACACCCAACAAAAGCGCGCCACCATGCTCAGCATGATCAAGACGTTTCTTTATTCTTTTTAAATTAGAACGAAGAAATGCAGAGCCGACCTTCCCACGTCTGCCTCTTGGTAACTCCGCACGCAGAACATCTAGCAAAACGCTACCGACAGACTCTAGAAATTTAAGAAGAACATTGCCAGTAAATCCATCACAAACCACCACGTCAAACTCTCCAGAAAGAACATCTCTCCCTTCACAATTTCCAGAAAACTTAAAGCGTGCTTCATTGCTTAGCAGCTCATAACTTTGAAGAGCCAACTCATTACCTTTGCAAGATTCTTCGCCAATATTCAATAAACCTATTCTAGGCTCTTTAGTCTGTAAAACATCCCTTGAATAGATATTTCCCAGCAAGGCAAATTGATGTAAATAAGTAGGTTTACAATCCATATTTGCACCAACATCAAGTACCAAAACAGGCTGGCCAGGATCTTTAGTTGGGAAAAGAGCACCTATAGCTGGGCGATCAATTCCTTTTAACCTCCCTAAACGAAAAATAGCTGCAGCCATTAATGCTCCTGAATTACCAGCGGAATAAACCGCAAGAGCCTCACCTTTTTTGACAAGGTCCATAGCCACATTGATGCTTGCATTGCGTTTTTTTCTAACTGCAGTGGCCTCTTCATTCATTTCGACAGAAGGTCCACTAGCTATCAGCTCTATTTGTCCTAAAGCCAAAGCTTCAGTAAGTAATTCATTTAAACCAAAATCTTTTGCAGCTTGCTGAACCTTAGGAAGTTCACCAACAAACTTGATTCGGATTGGAAGTCTTTGCAAAGCCTGTAAGCATCCATCAAGGATCTGACCTGGAGCATTATCCCCACCCATACCGTCTACAGCTATCCACAGCCTTTCAGAATCATCTACTAAAGACCTCTCGGAAGAAGTATCACCAGTCTGAAGTCGTCTAAGTGGATCAAATACAAGAGGCTGAAGCATATTGCCTGCCATCGATCCTGCACTAGTTACTACCGAACCAGCACCTGACACAACGTTTCCAGCAACACTTCCAGCGGCAGAAGCAGAGTTTGCAGCAGTATCCACAATGGTGGTGACCGCAGCATTTCTGCGGTACCAGATAACTAATCGCCGAATAGCTCTAGAGCGATTGGGTTTGATCCGCGACCCAAAGGGCGCTGAATTGTCAGTGTGCTTCGGAGGCAATGGCATCCACTATGCGTTGGAACAAATATCCTGTGCCCCTTGCAGTGAGAATGAGCTCAGGATTAGCGGGGTCATCTTCTAGTTTGGACCTCAACCTTGAGATATGTACATCCACAACTCTTGTATCCACATGTCTTTCTGGTGTATATCCCCAAACCTCCTTCAATATTTCCCCCCTACTGAATGGCTCACCAGATCTGCTAACTAACAATTCCAACAAACTAAATTCCATTCCAGTCAAACGAATTCGTTCATCCCCTCTAAAGACTTTCCTTTTATTTGTATCGATGCGCAAGTTCGTGACTTGAATAACCCCCGAATTCGGAATACCAGCTATGTGCTCTTTCTCAACACGTCTAAGAACACAACGTATTCGAGCTTCTAACTCTTTAGGGCTAAAGGGTTTTACAACATAATCATCAGCACCTAGTTCAAGTCCGGTAATTCGGTCTGCAACATCACCTAACGCAGTCAACATCACAATTGGGACGTCAGAATCTTTCCTCAATTCCTGAATAACACCATAGCCATCTAGCTTTGGCATCATGACATCGAGAACTACTAAGTCAGGATCACAATTCCTAAAAAGCTCCAGAGCTTCATTCCCATCGCATGCAGTTAGAACTTTGTACCCAATCATTGAAAGTCGGGTTTCCAGGATCCTCCTAATGCTGGCCTCATCGTCAGCCACGAGGATAGTTTCCTTTGATACAGGGCTGGTGGCCGTCATGTCTTCGATGGCTGCGGCGGCGGAAGGCACTCGATCTTAGATAACCGACTAGAACAAAGACCAATAGGTCAATCTTATTCAAGCAAAGCAACCACTCATTAAACAATTGTGTCCCGAGTTACCCCCAACTATGTCTGTCAAAGCTGTGGTGCCCAAACTCGGCAATTTTTTGGTCGATGCAGCAGTTGTGGTGAGTGGAATTCAATAGTCGAGCAAATCCCTTCATCCTTTGAAAGAAATCGCAAAAATCAGCGTCGCTCCTCGTCAAAAAAACCCTCAGAACAACGTTCTGAGCCGATTTCTTCTCTTCAAGATGAAGTGCTTCAGCGACTTTCTAGCGGTTATACCGAATTAGATAGGGTCCTTGGAGGAGGACTAGTACCTGGGTCCCTTGTTTTAGTAGGTGGGGAGCCAGGAATTGGGAAAAGCACACTCCTTTTACAAAGTGCAACTGCAATTGCTTTGCAAGAATCTGTTCTTTACATAAGTGCAGAAGAATCAGCCCAGCAAGTCAAATTGAGGTGGAGCAGATTAGAGGGCAAGGAATCCAATCTGCAACTTCTCTCAGAGACAAATTTAGATCCAGTCATACAGGAACTCGAAACGCTCAAACCTGCGGTCGCAATAATCGACAGTATTCAGGCATTAAATGATGACAATCTCTCAGGAGCGCCAGGCTCTGTTGGACAAGTCAGAGAATGCGCATCTGTCTTACAGCGATTAGCAAAAAGACAAAATACAACCCTCATTCTTGTAGGCCACGTAACCAAAGAAGGAATGCTTGCTGGACCAAAGGTCTTGGAACATCTCGTTGACGTCGTATTGACATTTGAAGGAGATAGATTTGCAAGCCATAGACTTTTACGAGCTGTAAAGAATCGTTACGGAGCCTCACACGAATTAGGGGTGTTCGAAATGCAGGGCAATGGTCTTCAAGAAGTGAGGAATCCAAGTGAAATATTTCTCAATGAAAAATCAGCCTCTGGAATCGCAACGATCGTTGCATGTGAGGGAAACAGATCACTAGCCGTTGATCTTCAAGGTCTCATCAGTGCAACAACTTATGCCAGTCCAAGACGCACAGCTACTGGTGTTGGAATTAACAGACTCCATCAAATCCTCGCAGTACTGGAAAAACATATGAATCTTTCACTTTCTCGACATGACTGCTATATCGCCGTAGCAGGAGGATTAGAAGTCGAAGAACCTGCTGCAGACCTTGGAATCGCAACTGCAATTGTTTCAAGCTATAGAAATCTCATTCTCCCTGCAGGAACTGTCCTAATTGGAGAGCTTGGACTAGGAGGGCAACTACGTGCTGTAAATCAAATTTCCCAAAGGCTTCAAGAAGCTGAGCGTCTTGGTTTTAAAAGAGCTGTGATCCCTCAAGGAAGCGGTGTAAAAAGTATCAAAGATGAGTTCGACTTGGAGTTACTCGAAGCTTCTAATATTGCCAAGGCAATTGTTTTAGCACTACAAGTAAACCCAGAAAGAGATTGCTAAAAAAAAAACTGAAGATTTAAATAATATCAATTTTGCTTCGGCCAGTAGTTTTTAACCAATTTTCAATTTCTAAATATCCGCCAGGATAAAGCCTAACTGCTTTTGTCCAAACTTCGGCAGCCCTATCAAACCAAATATCTGACTCATCCTGATTTCCTGCTTCTTGAGCCATCCGACCACGTTTCTCATAAATAAGACCCATGTTTTTGAGGCATGAAGGTTGCTTAGGATTCTCACTTAGAGATTTCATATAAGTTTCCAATGCCAAATCTTCATCTCCATTACTCATATAAATAATCGCCATATTTTTAAGCGTTTCACTCCTATCAATGGGATTTTCTTCTAGTCGAAGACTCTCCTCATAATTTTCTAGGGCCTCTGAATAATCCCCATCATTCTGGGCTGACAGCCCATCACGGTAATAGACGTAAGCTTTTTTCTGTTGAGAATCAATCGGCATCATTTTCACAATCATCTCTGCCATGACCGTGAACGCCTTATCAATGGGGTTGTCTTGTTCTCTGCTACGGGGCATAGGACAATGGAACTGATAATTAATCAAACCATCCTGCCTGGCATCAGGAAGAATTGGTTGGACAGTCTTAGTTTTTGATGATGGCATTTATATCCTGCTTTAACTAGCTTGTGCAAACAACTCCAGAATCATTGAACAATTACACAAAATCAATCCTCTAACAAAGCAATTCTGCTGGATATAGACGGCATGAAGTGTGGCGGATGTGTCCGCTCAGTTGAACAAACGTTGCTTGGTCAATCAGGAGTCGCAAATGCAAGTGTCAATTTAGTTACTAGGACTGCGTGGGTAGACCTTGAAGACCCTAACCAACCTCTCGAGCCAATACTCAAAAAACTTGCTGATCGAGGCTTCCCATCTAAAAAGCGAACCCTTACTACATTAAAAGACACTTCAAATGACCAGCTTGATGGGTCTGAAAAATGGTTGCAACAATGGCGTCAGCTAATCATTGCAATCCTTTTACTGCTGTTATCAGTTCTCGGTCATCTAGCTGAAGGAGGCAAGCTTCAAGCGCCAATCCTTGGATCGCTGCCATTTCACGCAAGCCTTGCAACATTCGCAGTAATAGGACCAGGCTTCCCAATTCTCAAAGCAGGCACAAAGGCTGCCTTGGCATCTGCCCCCAGCATGGACACCCTTGTAGGTTTAGGAGTCGGGAGTGCATACCTTACGAGTCTGATTGCATTGATATGGCCAAAAGTTGGTTGGCCATGTTTTTTCAATGAGCCAGTAATGCTTCTAGGCTTTGTCTTGTTAGGGAGGTTCTTAGAAGAAAGAGCTCGTTTTCGCACAAGCAGAGCTATCAAAGAATTAGCCCAATTACAGCCTGAGACTGCGAGACTCCTTGTAAGAGAAAATGAGATTCGTGAAGTCCGAGTTGGTTCACTTAGACCTGGTGAAAAACTGCAGTTACTTGCAGGTGATCGAATTCCTGTGGATGGCGTAGTTCTTGAAGGAAATTCAGCCATTGATGTTTCAAGCCTTACAGGAGAGCCATTACCAATGGAAGCGTCACCTGGCACTGACTTGGCATCGGGCACTTTAAATCTAGAAGCCAATCTCATAATGGAGGTGCAAAAAGTAGGAACAGAAACGGCATTAGCTCGAATTATTGGTTTAGTGGAAGAAGCGCAAGCCAGAAAAGCTCCAATTCAAGGCCTAGCCGATCGAATCGCTGGCAAATTTTGTTATGGAGTTGTAGCACTGTCATTAACAACATTTCTCTTTTGGTGGTTAGTTGGAACTCATCTATGGCCGCAAGTACTTAATGCTGAAGGTCAAGGATTAATGATTCATCATCAACATGGGCTTCATGCACCACTCGGGAGTAGCGCGGAAACTGCTCTAGGACTTGCCTTACAACTTTCGATAGCAGTCCTAGTTGTCGCCTGCCCTTGCGCATTAGGACTAGCGACTCCAACAGTTATCACAGTTGCCTCAGGCCAAGCTGCCCGGAATGGCTGGTTATTCCGTGGCGGGGATGTAATTGAAATGGCAGCTTCAGTAAAACAAATTGTTTTCGATAAAACAGGCACTCTTACAGTTGGCCGACCACAAGTTGTTAAATACCTTGAAACAAAAAATCCAAAAAGATTATTACAACTCGCAGCCAGTTTAGAAACCAACAGCCGCCATCCAATAGCCCATGCAATTCTCCAAGCAGCTGAACAACAAGATTTAGAAATATTAAATTCCACAAAAACTATCACCTACCCAGGTAAAGGCTTGGCTGGGGAATTAACTGGAGTAGATGGGATCGTCCGCGTTGGGAAGATAGAATGGCTTAAAGATCAAAATATTAAATGTGATTTAGATCCCACAAATCTTATAAACTACCAAGAAACAATTGTTGCAGTTTCTCAAGAGGATAATTTCTTAGGTTTAATCCTAATTGACGATCAACTTAGACACAATGTAAGTCTTGCTGTAAGCCGACTCCGAGGGAACGGTTTCCAATTAAATATGTGGAGTGGTGATAGGCAAGAAGCTGTTCAAAAAATTGGGAATCAATTGGGCTTTCTTCCCAATCAACTAGCCTCAAATTTACTGCCAGATCAAAAGCTTAATTTATTAGAAAAGTTAAAAATAAATGGACCTATTGCAATGGTAGGGGATGGGATTAATGATGCTCCAGCTCTTGCAGCTTCTGATCTAGGCATTGCTATAGGAACCGGCACTCAAATAGCTCAAGAATCCGCTGACCTTGTGTTAATGGGAGATCGTATTGAAGGGTTACCCGAAGCACTTTTATTAGCCAAGAAAACTATGAACAAAATCAAACAAAATCTTATATGGGCGTTTGGCTACAACCTAATTGTATTACCTATCGCAGCCGGTGCACTACTTCCTAGCCAAGGATTATTACTTTCTCCACCGATTGCAGCCCTTCTAATGGCTACTAGCTCAATCACAGTCGTGCTTAATGCTTTATCACTTCGAACAACATGAAAGGCAGATTTATTGTTCTCGAAGGAATAGATGGATGCGGTAAAACCACGCAAATAAATCATTTAAAAACATGGTTACCACAGAGCGGGTTAATGCCCCCAAATGCAAATTTACATATCACCCGTGAACCAGGCGGAACCAATCTAGGCAAACAGCTTCGAGAATTACTACTTCACCCACCAAAAGAAGAATCACCAAAGCCTATTACCGAATTATTATTATATGCAGCTGATAGATCTCAGCATGTATCTGAGCTGATATTGCCATACCTAAATAAAGGAGACTGGGTTATTAGTGATCGTTTTAGTGGTTCAACAATTTGTTACCAAGGTTATGGCAGAAGATTAAGTCTAGAAATTATTAATCAATTAGAAGAAATTGCTACACAAGGGGTAGTTCCTGACATAACATTTTTACTTGATTTACCGATTACAATAAGCCTTCAAAGAAGAAGTCATAGAAATAATGATCGAATTGAATCGGAAGGTATTGAATTTCTAACTAGGGTATCTCAAGGGTTTCAAGTCTTATCACTCCAAGAGAATTGGATTAGAATCCCTGCGGAAGAGAAGCTAGATTTAGTCACTCAGAGAATTGAAAATGAACTTAAAAAATTGAGAGATAAATCATAAATGAATCCAAGCAAATCACATGATTTATATTCCAATATTGTTGGGCAATCAATTGCGATTTCCCTCTTAAAATCAGCAGTACTGAAACAAAAAATAGCTCCTGCATATCTCTTTTCAGGACCTCATGGAGTTGGGCGTAAAATCACTGCACTAAGATTCTTGGAGAGCATTATTACTAATGGCACTTACTCCTTCAATGAGCGCAGAAAATTGGAGAATTCAAACCATCCTGATTTGATGTTAGTAGAACCAACATATTTACACCAAGGCTCCTTAATTTCCCAGTCCAATGCAAAAAACGAAAGTGTAAATAAAAAAGCGCAAGCGCAGATAAGATTAGATCAGATTAGACTAGTCAAGGATTTTTTAGGTAAAAAACCTATCGAATCATACTTAGGAATGGTAGTTATCGAAGATGTTGAAAGAATGAATGAAGCTGCATCCAATGCATTACTTAAAGTTCTAGAAGAGCCGCAAAATGGAATACTTATATTAATAACATCAAGACCAGAAATGTTACTAAATACAATCAAATCAAGATGTCAAAAAATTCCCTTTACAAGGTTAACTGAAGATGCTTTTCAGAAGGTGATTTCTAGACTGAAGCCCACGAACATGAAAACACTAACGGATATTGATCAAAAAGCTCTCACGAATCTTTCTCATGGGTCTCCAGGTTTGTTCATTGACAATCTACAAATTTGGGACGATCTCCCAAAAAATATTTGCAATCAACTTTATGCACTCCCCAAGCAGCCAATAGATTCTTTATCTCTGGCCAAGGACTTAACTGAGAATCTAGATTCAGCACAACAGATTTGGGTCATAAATTGGCTACAAGAAAATCTTTGGGCTCAAAAACAAGACAAGAGGGATATTCAACGATTAGAGCTACTCAAAAAACATCTACTTTCTTATGTTCAAAACCGCCTTGCCTGGGAAGTTACTTTATTAGAACTGAGCCAAAATAATTAAGCACTTGCAGCCTCTTGCTGGTCAACCTGTTTCTGTCGTTCTTGACGCACTTTTGATAAGACATCTTCAAAATCTTTGATCTGACCCCCTGTTGGCAATTCAAGGCAATAACCTGCTCCATATACGGTCTTAATGAAATGAGGTTTTCTAGGGTCTGGTTCCAACTTCGTGCGTAGATGCCGAACATGCACTCTTATAGTCTCGATATCATCGTCAGGTTCATAGCCCCAAACCTCTTTGAGAATTAAAGACGGAGCAACAGTCTGTCCATGTCTTTGCAAAAGACAATGAAGTAGCTCAAATTCAAGATGGGTCAAACGCACTGGGCGCTCAAACCAAATAGCCTCGAACCTTTCAGGGACCAGCGTCAAAGGTCCATAATTAAGAATCTCTTGATGACTACTGCTACTAATTGGAGCCCTATCAGTTCTACGTAAAAGAGCTTTAATTCGAACCTGTAATTCCTCTAAATCAAACGGTTTAGTTAAGTAATCATCGGCTCCAGAATTGAAACCTGTCACCTTATCTTTGGTTCCACCTAAGGCAGTTAACATCAAAATTGGTATCCCAGATGTTCTTTCATCTCTGCGCAAACGCTGACATAAAGTCAACCCATCGACTTTAGGAAGCATCAAGTCAAGGACAATTAAGTCTGGAGAATATTGCAGGGCAAGAGCGTGCCCCTTAATCCCATCCTCAGCTCGCTGAACATCAAAGCCACTGTGCTCTAGATGACCAGTTACAAGGTCACGCATATCTTGGTCGTCTTCGATCAACAAGATGCAAGGCTTCATTAGACCGGAGTCGGGGGAGAATTAGTAACAAGCGAAATGCTGTTACCTGCCATTTTCACTGATTGTCTCAAGGTTTGTGTTGTCTTGCAGCAATTGATTAATCGCAAGAAACCAGAGTGAATCGACCGCAAGTCTTTCTGTGACTAGGTTTTGGGACTATCAAGAACTACAGTCACCATGCGTTCTCTTTAGAAAGTCTTCCAAATCAGTCCATGCTCTGTTATGCAGATGGACTCAAAATGACTACCTGAATTCTCCAGAACATGCTGCTATTGCTGGTATATCACGTAAGAAAACGCCTCCTGATGCATCAGGAGGCGTTTGGAGGGGTATAAAACTCCCCGGGCGGGATTCGAACCTGCGACCAATCGATTAACAGTCGACCGCTCTACCGCTGAGCTACCGAGGAATGAACTGATAGAACTTAACCCTCACACCCTCCGACCGGCAAGTCTGTTTAACCGTTGGATGAGTAATTCACCTGAGACCCATGATCCAACCTGACCTTTTTCCATTCTGGCAGCACCATCACAATAATGAAGTTCCTCCAAACGATGTGTAATCCATAACGCAGTAATTGGATTCTCAGACTGCCTAGCCAACTTTTGCACAATTCTCAAAACACCCTTTTGACTTCTCGGGTCTAATAATGCCGTAGGTTCATCAAGCAAAAGCAAGTTAGATTGACTCGCTAATGCCCCTGCGAGCGCCAACCGCTGCTTCTGACCACCGCTCAAGGTATGAATTGGTCTAGATTCAAAATCTTCCAAATGAACCTGTCCGAGAACCTCTTTGATTCGAATTTGTTTTTCACTGTGTGTTAAATCTCTAGGGAGACTCAGAAGCAAATCACTTCTACAAGTTGGCAAAAGCAATTGATGATCTGGGTTTTGAAACATCAAAGATGGTTTCAGCGCACAATTAATACATCCTGCTTGAGGCCGAAGCATGCCTTGAATCAAGCGAAACAAAGTGCTCTTGCCACTTCCATTTGAACCAACAAGCATCCAAAGGCCTGGCTTTGGAATCCTAAAGGTGCAATTCTTTAAGACCTGAAGCCCAGAAGGCCAACTAAAGCAAACATTTTCTACAGACAAGCAAGCAGAGCCATGCCTCTCATGAGTAAAAGGGTTTGAGACAGCCACCGCTCAAGCCTGAAAAGAAAAGCCTGGTCTCTTTGTTCCTCCAGCTCCTACTGTCTTCTCATAAATCTGCAATGCCAAAATTTCTTCAGTCAAAACAGTTACTTTTTTTTCTTCTAATTTTTCACAGGTGATCTCTAAGAGCCTTGGCTTCTCTCTTTCCATTGCTTGTCGAATTTTCTGATAAAGCACTTCTGCATCCCGCAATTCTTTGCGTTGCACAGACAAAGGCAAAGGATTTAACTTAAGCGTAAGCTCAATTACGTACAAGGGTCTAATTCAATAGGTAATTCATTCTTACCAATGACTGGCTAAAAATGGGGTAAAAAAATAGTTTGATCAGACTCGTCACAAACTCAGCATTTCCGTTAAGATTTACATGCTTTGGCAATAGCAGTGTGACTGATCTTGACCTGTCAAGATCAGTCGAACGCACTGTGAGTTGTCCGTATCCATCCAGGAGGAGGTGTCAATGACTTCAAGTTGTACAAACCAGGGTCTGCTGATCGCGGAGAAAGCCGACTAATTACGGCACCTGTTCCTTGATTAACGGTTCTGCGGCATAGTGGGCCCGACAAGAGCCCCTGACTTTTATAAAGTCAGGGGCATTGTTTTACAAATCAAATTTAAAAAAATAAAAGGATACATTTATACTAGGTTAATTGTAACTTAATGAAAATCATTGCAAAATATTTAAACGTATTAAGTATGTATAGTTAGGAGGAGCAGGGCAAACATCAAAATCTCTATCACATTTTAATTGACTTGAAAAACTTCTAGATTCATCCGTCTCTAATGGCAGATATGTTCGATCCCATTTTAAACTTCCCACAAGATGAGTTGCTCCCTGATTAATCCAATGATTAATTGAAACTTGATTAACATTTTTTGCTGTTGTTAACCAACCTTGCCTCCTGGATAAATTTAATAAAGTTGGATCTGGTCCTGTAACACTCACTATTTTCCAATCAGGATCTACTTTAGATCTAATTTCTTGCGCAAGAGGCATCCATACCAATTCCTGCTTTCGTTCTAAGGAAAAATAATCAACAAAAAGAATAGTTAAACTGATGCAAGTAATTAATAGGATAATGATTGTCTTAAAGATCTTTAAATTCCAGGAAAAAGGTATAACACTTCTCAAATCAACCCAACCCCGACCCATTAATGGACAAACAAATATTTGTAGTGGCAATTGATAATACTCATGAACTGAGCTCGACTTAATTGCCAAAAGCGTACAAAATAGAACTCCAAATAAACCAGAATTCAGTATTAAATTCAATCCATCTTCTGTTTTTTTATTGTATCCAATAAGAAGAAGTGGTAAACCAAATAAAGAAAGATTTCTCAACACTATTCTAATAAATAAATCCAACCACTGACGCAAATCAAAAAGCATTTTAATGCTGTGGCGACCGGAATCAGTGCCCCAAATCAAGAAACTTAAATTCGTCGATTGACCAAGTCTATAAGCATATGAGAACCAAATAAAGATTATAAGAATAGACCCTATAGAAAACAACCAAAAACCTACAGATTGACAACTAGAATAAATAATCTGCCAAAATCTACGACCTTTCTTGTATTTATTTATTATCAGCAAAGGCAAGCCAAGCCAAACAAAGGGGAGCACCTTAATCAGGCAGGATAGAGTAAACGAAACCCAACAAATAAAAACCCATAAGAAACTACTTGACTTTTTCCATTTAAGTGCACTATAAATACTTAATGAAGCTAAGAACATTAGTAAAGATTCAGCCTGAAAAGTTCTCCCGTAGTAAACATTTAGAGGGAGCAATGCAAAAAAGAATCCTCCCCACCAGCCGCTACTCTTATCAAAGATAAATGTCCCTATCTTGATAACTAAATAAATAGTAAAGAGACTAAAAGTAATTGATATCCCTCTACCAATAGATTCATCGATCCCTGAAAGCTTATAAAGTTGAGCCACTAAATATGGGAAAAGGGGAAATTCTGATTCCACATATCCTTGAGTTGCTCCTGACCAATCAATTTGGGGCAACCAAATTGGTGTTCCATTCAGAGCGAAATGTCTTGCCATAGCAGCTGTATCTGCTTGCCTCCAACTATGCACACCTACAATTGGAGATTGGATATTAATTAATCTGAGTAAAAGACCAACTAATAATGGAACAATATTGGATTGTAAAAGGGAATAAGTAGATTTCATTTAGTAGAGATATGTAACACTGTGGTTAATAAATCGCCATATGAAATATTCATTTTGCTCTACAATACAATAAATTCCATTCATTACTCTTACTGTCTAAGTGACAATCAAGATTTGAGTGAGAAGTCATAAAAAGCTTTTCCTGTTGAACTAAAATCCATCCTGACTTATCAAAATATTGCATTGGCTTAATTTGTTGTTTCGAATACCAATTTAGGCTTGGCCTCCCTTGGGTACCTTCTATAAAAATCTCAGCAGCTTGAGCCCTATTGATCATTTCTGCAGGCGAGCTAACTGGCCAACTTTCATTTAATTCCCACAACCAAAAACTGGTTCTCATTAATAGAGTCAAAGCCAAAAAGCTACCAAGTGAAATTAACAAAGCTCCGGAGATTCGCCTGTTAACTGATGACCTTGTCAAGTACCAACCTCCAATACACCAACCTGTTCCAGCAACATATAAAATCCCTTGATAAGGGGCTAAACCTTCTAACCAATCAAAGAAGCTCAAACAAGCTAAGATCAATAAGACTGCTCCAATAAATGAAAGAAAATACGGAGTCCTTCCTAGAAAATATTTTGCAGGTAAATCTTTAACCTCCTTACGATTAATTAACCAAGCTAATATAGGGCCACAAACAATTGCAAATGGGAGCCATAAAGGATGGCTATACCAAGGTAATTGTGTTCTCAGCGGTAAAATAGAAAGAGCTAAGATCAACTGTGTGCCAAATGCCCATAAACCCCATCTAGTACCTCGCTGTTCCCATGCCCAAAAAATTCCAATAGGCCAAAAAAGCAACCAAGGCCATCCTCCTTCCAAGATTTCTATAACTGGCACTAAAAAACCTAAATCACTTCCTTCACCTACAGAAAAAAGTACCCGACCTGCTCCATCACCTCCCCATAACCAAAGCGCGCCTGCTCCTCTTTGCATCCCATGCCAAACATGCCATGAAATACCAGGGATTAATCCAAATACGAAAGAACTTCCGAGACTCAATAATTCAATTTTTTTGAATTTTGTTGTCAAGATCATCGGAATCCCACCTGCTAAAAGAGCAGGAATCACGAAAGGAGCCTTCAGTAAAAGCAAATAAGTACTAGCTAAACCAGCACCAAAAGCACGTAACCTATCAAGTTGGCTCTGACCCATTGAGGCAAAGAAGTACCACAAAAGCGCCATAACACTTAATTGGGTTCCATCCAGCATGGCTAATCGACCATGTCTTGCCAAAGGTAACAACGTCAAAAGAATCGCCGAGGTTGCCAGGCTTGCAATGGGTTCATTTGGTTTTAATTTCCATTGAATCAACCCTCCTAAAGGCACTATGCAAGTCGACAAAATTGCTGGAACAAGCCGAAGTAGAAATTCAGAAGGTAATTGTTCAAATTGATCTGCCCCATTCCGAGAAATTTTGATCACCGCAGCAATCAACCAATGCAACCCAGGTGGCTTATTTATATAGTCAGCCCCCCAAAGAGTAGGGAGCAACTGATCAAAACCACTTTTACGGCTTAACTCAAAAGCCACTCTTGCAACAGTTGCTTCATCAAAATCTTTCAAAGGCAAGTCACCTAGCCCAATTAATGCCAGAGCACAAGCCAGAAACCAAAGTAGCGATAAGCCCAAAATGGGAGGACCTTGAACAGAAGTATCATCACCTCGCTTAGCCAAAGTCAGCGCAGTTCTTTTCATCATTGGGCTAGCAAGCCTGAAAAAAAATCGACTTTCTCAAGTGTCATTCATTCTCCCCTTGACACATAAATGAGGAATAATAAGAAATCAAGCATGATAGAAATTTCATAGGAAAACCCTAAAAAACCAACATCCTCAATTAGTTAATTAATCTTCTCCTCGAGCCCTAAACTCAACAATGTATCTTAAGAAATTAGTCATTAGATTTTCTGGCACATCAATATGTATCAAATGTTATGGGTTGGTTAAGATTTAATTGGCGCTTTTAGCGCTTTCTTGTAGTGAGGAATCAATGAAACTTTTCCAGCAATTGCTGGTAGCTCCTGCTGCGTTGGGCCTAATGGCTCCCGTCGCAGCAACTGCTGCTGAGCTGAACATCAATGATGTCTCCGAGTACTCCAATCCTTCTGAAGTACAGGGCATCAATCAGTTCTCCGATGTCTACCCAACTGATTGGGCATATCAGGCATTGACTAATTTGGCCGAGCGCCATGGTTGTGTCGCGTCTGCTCCTAGTGGAAGCATGACTCGCTATGAAGCAGCTGCTTTGCTCAATAAGTGCCTAGGTCAGGTTGCTGAAGTCAATGCAGAAGAGCGTCGTCTTCTCAACGAATTTGCTCCTGAGCTTGCAGTGATCAAGGGCCGTGTCGATGGTCTTGAGTCTCGTGTTGGTGAATTCGAAGCTGGTGTGTTCTCAACAACTACCAAGCTTTCTGGTCTAACTACTTTCGTAGTTGGTGCTGCTCAGCGCGACGAGTCAACTACTGAAGCAACAACCTTCAACTACGACACACGAATCGCTCTAGACAGCAGCTTCTCTGGAAGTGATTTGCTGAAAACTGTTGTTCGTGCTGGAAACATCACCGATGGTGCTCCTTTCAGTAATTCAGGCACAGTCCCTCTAGAAACTTTTAGTGACGCGTCTGAAAACGAAAACCTCACAGTTGCTCGTAGCTATTACCAGTTCCCTGTTGGTGACGACTTCACTGCCACCATTGGTGCCAAGGTTCGTCAGGACGACATGTTAGGCGTGTGGCCTAGTGCTTATCCAAGCGAGTCCATCACGGATGCCTTGACTTATGCCGGTGCCTCTGCAGCCTATAACCTTTCAACAGGTGCTGGTGCAGGTATCACCTACGCAAAAGACAACCTCAGTGCTTCTCTTTTGGTTGTAGCAGAAGAGGCTTCTTCCTCTAGCGTTGGTGCTTTGACTGATGAAGGTTCTGACGACCTCACTGCTCAGGTTGCTTGGGTAGGCGAAGGCTTTACTTTGGCTGCTGCTTACACCCTCTCTGATGGTGGTTGTAATAAAGAGGACA
>QCFO01000003.1 GCA_003280225.1 Prochlorococcus sp. AG-363-K07
ATTCTCCTAACCCAATAGGAGAGTTGCGATGTTTTTGATGGTTTTTGGGGCCATTATCTAGACGGACTATCCTTCCTCCTTCTATGAGCATTTTTACAGCATCGGTCAGTGTCTGCAGATTTGGGTCCTGAAGAAGGCCACGACATTCAAACTGAAGTAGTTCATCTCTAGTCAATGAGATTTCTGCTGGGAGAAGTAACAGAATTGGCGATGGTGCCCAGTTCTCTTTCAGTCGTCTAGTCTCAAGTTGAATTGCACTAGCTACTTCTAGTCTGTCAATAGACCAAATTATAAGAGATGGATTCTTTGTAAGATCCTCATTACTCAGGCATACCTTTAAGCCTGGATTCGCTTTTGAAAGTTGCTGTTCTAAGGATTCTCCCAGTAAATTCGGAGCAATCAAGAGTATTTCGTCTAATTCCTGCTCAGCCAAGACACTCTCCAGTTATTTCTATACTGATAATTTAACTAGATTTTTGAAGAATCTCCAGCTTTTATACTTATGGGTTCATAACAATAATCATTTAGTAGATCTAAAAGACTCCAGAAAACTCATTTCCTAAGCGATAAAGATATTCGTTGAGGGTGAGTCCTGAATATATCCATTCCTTGTCGCAATAATGGCTTCTTTGAGGTCTACTGCTCCATCATAAAGAGCTCTGCCAATAATTACTCCTGTAACACCATAACTTTGCTGTAACTGAAGTAATAGTATTAAGTCAGCAATACAACTGACGCCCCCTGAAGCAATCACAGGAACATCACTTACTTGAGAGATTTCCTTAAGGGCTTCTATATTTGGGCCATTTAACATCCCATCGGTAGATATGTCTGTTGTGATAATTGCTGCTATGCCAGACCCATTTAGACTTTTTGTTAACTGCTTAGCAGAAATATTACTTTCATTAATCCATCCGCGAGTGGCTACTTTACCTTTTTTGGCATCAATTCCAACAATAATCCTTTCCGGATATTCTTTAGCCAAATTTAGTACTAACTGAGGATCCTCAATTGCAACAGTTCCAAGAATAACTCTATCGACTCCATAACTTAATAGCTCATCTGCTCTGGCCCTTGTTCTTATTCCTCCTCCTATTTGTACTGGTATTTCAAGTGCACTTGTTATAGCTTTAATACTTTTATCATTGAGTGGAAGTCCTGTTTTGGCTCCATCTAGGTCAACTAAGTGTAATCGAGACGCCCCTTTCTCCTGCCAAATCAGAGCTTGCTTAACAGGGTCACTACAAAACTCTGTTACCTGGTCATAGTTGCCCTGATTGAGTCTTACACAGTTTCCCTCTAGTAGGTCAATAGCAGGGATGACTTCCATAAGCTTGACTGAACTATTACCTATCTTGAAGGAGATTGGACAAATGAGCCATAAATTAAGCAACTTGAATAAAGCTTTGATTCCGTTTTATTTTGAAAATTCTCGTATTGGGTGGTACAAGGTTTGTAGGGAAAGCTTTGGTCCAGGAGCTTCTCGCCAAAGGCCACGAGATCACTCTTTTTACAAGAGGAAAACTTCCAATTCCCTCAGAAGTTAATCATGTAAAGGGAGATCGAAATTCTGAGGAGGACCTTGCTGCACTAGAAGGCAAATCCTTTGATGTAATTGTGGATACTTCTGGGAGAAAACTTGATGATACACAAAAAGTACTTTCTCATACCGGAGTCCCGAAATATCGTTTTTTGTACGTGAGTTCGGCAGGCGTTTATTCAAGTAGTGATTATTGGCCTTTAGATGAAACTAGTCCTCTAGATCCTAATAGTAGGCATATAGGAAAGTCTGATACTGAAAACTGGCTAATTAGTGAAGCTATACCATTTACAAGTTTTAGGCCAACATATATTTACGGTCCAGGTAATTACAATCCAATAGAAAAATGGTTTTTTGACAGACTTGTTCACAGCAGACCTATACCTATTCCAGGAGAAGGTAACTGGCTTACGCAATTGGGTCATGTAAGTGATTTAGCCTGTGCAATTACAATTAGCTTAGAGAAAGCAGTAGCTAATAATCGTATCTACAACTGCTCTGCAAAGAAAGCGGTTTCCTTCAAGGGCCTAGTTAAGACAGCTGCTTATGTTTGTGGAATAAATCCAGAGGATGTTAAGTATTTTCATTTTGACCCTAGTAACCTTGAACCTAAGGCTAGGAAGGCATTCCCTCTTAGAATAGACCATTTTATTACTGACATTAGCTTAATAGAAAACGATCTTGATTGGCGACCTAGGTACAATCTTCAGAAAGGATTAAAGGATAGTTATGACAATGATTACCTTCTTAATCAGGGGTTAAATCCAGATTTCAGTTCAGATTCTTTGCTTGCTAAAATATAAATAATTTATAGAAGAAACTAGAGCTGCAAAAAGTGAAAGCCAGAAAAGAATTAATCCACAACGATGTAACTCAAAAACGAGACTTTGTCCAGCCCAACTCATAGGCCAGATCATCAATAGAACAGAAATGAACTGAAGAATTGTTTTTGATTTTCCAATTCTCGATGCCGGACATCCTTTTTTATCATTCGAACGCCATAATGTAACTAGTAGTTCTCGAGAAAAGAGCATCCAAGTTGCCCATAGTGGAATCTCCCCATTTGCTGTTAACCAAAGTATTGGAGCAGTTAAGAGTATTTTGTCAGCTAAAGGATCAAGTTTTGCACCCCAAGCTGTTCCTCCATCAGCCTTCCTAGCTAGATAGCCATCAGCAAAGTCTGTTAAGCCCCCTGTAAAGGTGAGGATCCACGCTAACCAGAGCCAACCGATTGAAAGACTGAAAATGACTGGTAAGCCAATCAATGCGCGAAAAATTGTTAGAGAATCAGCGAGAGTCCTCATGGTCCGTTGATTTGTAGGTGAGTGTGGTGTGGTTTTTATACGTAAATTTTACTTTTCTAAATGGAATAGTTGGCAAATTTATCTAATTAGTGCGATTGTATAACATTGATTCTTTTTGTTATGACTGCCTTCCTTCTTCTGGTGCTACTAGGATCACTTGTTACGATGTTATTTATTGTACGCAGGTTAGAACAAAAATAATTTAAATATTCAGTTAGTAAAAGTCCATAACTAATGATTTGAACTGATAATTTGTAAGTCCTGTGAATAAATCTGAGTCCAAATACAAAATAGCTCTGATTTTTCAATCACTTTATTTTACATTTTAATACCGCTAGAGCTTCTGTTGGTAATCCTAGGAATTTATTGTAAATAATGTTTTGAGTATTAGCTATTTTTGCAACTCCAACAATTTTTGTAATTCCTTTAGAATCTATAGGCGACCCTTTTGCAGAATGTATCTCACCGGAGGCTGTACCTGTATTTAGAATGGTTTTAACAACTAAGTCAGGTGCATTTATAAAGCCGGCTAATGAAAACTGGAAATTCGCTTCAAAATCAAGTTCCAGTTTTTTACCCTTAGAATCAAGAGTGCATATCAACTTATTGGGAATAACATTAATTCTGATACCTGGAGGCAAGGGTAATCCTAAAAAACTAGTAGTTTTCCAGTAAAGAGGCGGTATAGAAAATTGCTCTGGATTGAAGTATATAATTTCTTTCTGATCTTTCGTATGGATACTTTTTACAGAGGATCCGCCACCACCAGTAGCATTATAGTTGAAACCTGGGTACCTACCAATAAACAACTTACAGCCTTTTAGACTCTCAAGCTTCATCCTGCCTTGATTAAAAACATTTATTATTTACTCTATTATGTTTCATAAAATGTGTCAAATTTGCGAGGTTTCTGCTTAACTACGAGTTGCTTTTTTATTTTTAAGATCCTATTTGATAAAATGAAAATTAATCATCCGCGTACATAGTTTAAATGAAATCGATATCTCTAAAGCTGCAACCTGGCAGTGACCTTAGGCAAAGTGTTGAAAAATTAGCGCAAGAGAAGCAAATGTCAGGATTTGTTTTGGGGGTTGTTGGTAATCTTTCTAAGGCAACTTTTCAGTGTCCTGGTAGACCAGAGCCAACAGTCCTGGAAGGCAACCTTGAAATAATTACACTGAATGGTACATTTTTACCCTCTGGTGTTCATCTTCATCTCAGCCTTTCCGATAGTGAGTGTCAAGTTTGGGGAGGTCATCTTGAACCAGGGACAATCATTCTTAAGTCTGCCGATCTTTTGTTAGGCCTTGTAGAACTCCAATATCCTGATATTCCCTCGAGCACGGTTAACTACCCTAGCAAAGCCGCTCGAATTGAGATAGCAATTATGCCTGGCTGCCCTTGGTGTTCTAGGGCTATACGACTTCTCAAAAGCTCAGGATTACTTTATGATATTATAAAAGTGGATAATGATAGTACCTTCGAGTCAGTCAAAAAACGTACTTCAGTAACTACTTTCCCGCAAATATTTATAGATAACAAATTCATCGGTGGATATGAATCACTTTCTGAGCTTAAAGCCTCAGGAAAGCTATATCAATTAGAATAAATGTTCAAGTGGACAATACTGCATTAAATGGCTTTCTGGGATGCAAAACCTTTTTGGTGTCAACCATGGACCATTCTTTTGACTGGAGCATTAGCAATTCTATTAAGTCTATGGTGGCCATCTAATCTCTTGTTAACCATAATTTTAAGCTTAGTAGTAATTCTTTGGTGGGTTCTATTTTTGATTATTGCACCCAGAACATATGAAGACAGAAAGTCTTAGAATAATAATTCGTAATTGCTTTCATTTGGAAAGAAATGTTGCCATACTGAATCTCTTCTCTATCTTTAGTCGAGCATTAGAAAAATCAAATCACTCCTATTAAAAATTCTCTACTAAAAATTAGACCTCTCAAAAAGAATGATATTCCACTTGTTACTCATTGGTCACGAGTTGAAGGTTTTACTCCTGGCGCTGGTGATGTAAGTATTTATCAACATACAGACAAGCAAGGCTTGTGGGTAGGTTGTATTGGAGATAGACCAATAGGTTGCATTGCAGGGGTTAAGTACAATTCTGAATATGGTTTCATCGGTCTATTTATCGTACTTCCTGAGTACAGAGGTAAAGGTTACGGACTTCAACTGTGGAAACACGCTCTTGAACATTTGTCAGACTTGCCGTGTATAGGGCTAGAGGCAGCACAAACTAGGATTAAAGATTATTCAAAATGGGGATTTAGTTCGTCATCAGTAACTACAAGATGGGAAATATTAGTTGATCAATCCCATTCTAGTAATTTATTTGTTGTAGAAAACTCTTCCAATTATTTAATTCTCGAAGACCAAGATATTCCTTCTTTGGCTGTTCAGAAATATGATGCAAATAGGGAGCCAAGCCCTCGACCTCACTTCCTTTCTGATTGGTTAAAACACCCAGCTGGCAAAGTCTTAGCACTATTGGACGGCAATGGATCTTGCCACGGATTTGGACGCATACGACCGTGCCTTTTGTCCCATGGAGAAGGATGGCGTATAGGGCCATTATTAGCTGATAGCCCAGCATTAGCTCACCTACTACTTAGCTCATTATTAAAGCAACATCCTGGGGTTGTGTTATTAGATAGTCCTGGCTTGAACCCTTATGTTGGGAGTCTCCTTTCTAAATTAGGATTCAAACAACTATCCCAAACTCTCCGTATGTATAGAGGGGCACAACCCCCCATATCAATGGAGGATGTTTATGGATTGGCTTGCCTGGAACTTGGTTGACCTTGTTCCCTTGATTTATTTGTCTTGTTAAATACTACATTTATTGTTTTTTGCTTCTCAGCTCCTGTTTCTCATTGTGCAGTTCTAACTCAAGTTGCTTGATGAGCTTTGTTACCAGCGTTTGAAACTCTGGCTGGCACCCTCTAAAGGCAGCTTTGTGCCTTATGGACTCGTTTCTGGTCCTCAAGTCAGTAAGCATAAGTTGTAAGGCGTCTATCCTGGCGTTTGTTTTCATGTGGGATTTCCTTTTTCATGAAGCCACTTTAAAACTAGCAATTGCGTCTCCCATTGAGATCTTTGATCCTTCCACACTACTAGTCACTTCAATAATCTCTCCAATTGAGCTTTTTGTTTTTAGTGCCTCAATACAACATTTGGCTAATAGCCGGCGGGGAATATAAGCTTCTTCTTGCTTGTCTGGCCCAGAGTAAATTATTTTTTGGTCGCCTAATTCTTCCTCTTTTTCGTTTAAGCCACCAGGTCTAATGATTGTCCAGTCAAGCCCACTTGAGGCAAGGGCTCTTTCTCCGATCCTTTTCCATACTAATATCAGCCCAAATAAGTTAAGGGGATGAATCCATCTACCAGCGCAAAGAGAACTTACAAGGATAATTCTTTTAATACCAACCCTTTTAGAACTCTCTACCTGATTTTTCACACCAATTGCATCTACTCTTGCTGGCCCAGTTAAGTCAACTGATGGGCGGGCCCCAGTAGCAATTAAAAGTACGTCACAACCCTTAAGGGCTCTATCTAGAGTTTGCTCACTAAATAAAGAAATTACTTCTTTTTCACAAGATTGAAGGTTCTCTGGTAGTTGAGAATCCCTTCGTATAAGTAGCTTGACCTTATAACCAGCAGCAATTGCCTCTTCTGCTATTCGAGAACCGGTTTTACCAGATGCGCCCGTAATAGCTATTTTCATTTGAGCTCCAATGATATTGATATTTAAGTCTTATAGCTAGTTTTCAATCAAGTAGAGGCCATTAATTCAAATTCTTTGTAAGGCTTAAAGTTAAAGTCTGTTTGACTCGTATTGCTGCAGATAATTGAGAAATTGAAACAGATTAGAGTTAATATGCTGACATGGCGATCAATAATAGAAACTATCCTAAGCCTAATTAGTTAGCTTCACTTATTATATAAAATGAGATTATGGTTGGCCTAATGCTAAAACCTTCAAGACTTTTTCAGTAGGAAATTAACTTGTAAATTCTGCTCTCCTAATCATCTTTTTAAAATGTAAATATCTAAAATAACCATTTTATATCCTTCAAGTCCTACTCTAAATACATATTTCATATAGTCATAGTAGTTGATTAGGTTAAGGTCACGGACGAATATGAATGAATGGTCTGCTTCTTCTTGGAAATAATGTTGTGCAAATTCTGCAAACTGTTCCATCACACTTTTTTGCAGAGCAGTATTCTCTTCCGTAGTAGATAATTTGTAAATGCAACTTGTTCCAGGAACTTCTAGGAAATAATCTCTTTAGATCCTTCTCAGTCTGCAGCACATTTTTCCCATTTGTCAGCCCCCATCTTTGTGACAACCTATGTATATGCGTATCAACAGGGAATGTTGGAATTCCAAATGCCTGAGACAATACAACACTCGCTGTTTTGTGACCTACGCCTGGGAGCGACTCAAGTTCCTCAAAGCTATTAGGCACTTTACCTTGATAGATTAAGTCTATAATTCTAGATAATTCATAGAGGTACTTAGCCTTTTGCCTAGATAGGCCTATTTCTTTTATTTTGTCTAGAATCCTATCTTCTCCAAGCTTAGCCATCGCCTTTGCGTTAGGTGCATGTATGAAGAGATCTTTAGTAATTTGATTTACCTTTTTGTCTGTTGATTGTGCACTTAAAACTACAGCAACTAATAAAGTAAAATGACTATTGTGATTTAGTGGTATTGGTGGATCTGGGTACAGAGTATTCAATACCTCAAGTATAAATTTCACACGTTCTTCTTTTCTCATTTATATGTTTTGGTATTGTCTATTTTCAAGCTTGTTTGCAACCTACTCGAAACCAAAGCCAATAGGAAAACACCAAATAAACCTATGAATATAAATTTTTTACTACCGTCTAGTAAACCAGCACCTAAAGCTACTATTGGAGGATTTGATAGAAGAATACTTATGATTAATGCAGGTGCAAATTTTTTCCATGGAGCTTTTGTTAATCCAATCGCATAACTAACAAAGTCAAATAAACCTGTCATAAGAAAACCGACCATTAGAAAGAAATTATTCTCAAAATGCTTTTTACTTAAATCTTCGACCCTAGTTATAAAATCTTTACCAATGATATCCCTTACTAAAGATCTGCCATAGTTTCTCGATAGGTAAAAACTAATTGAACAACTTGTTAAGTCAGCTAAACAGATTAATAGTAAGCCATTTCTAAAGCCAAGCAATGTGCCAGAAAGGATTGAGTAGGCGGTACTTGGTAAAGCAGGAATGATTATGCTGATAGATCTAAGGAGGAAGAGTGCTAATGGCGCCCATATTCCAAAATTTTGTACTTCTGCTCTTATATTTTCGATACCATATTTATGAACAAAATAAGTAATAAGTATTAAAATTAATACAATGAATAATAATTTTACAGTTTTTCCAAATTTATTAGTCATTAGAAGTGTCCTGCTGTTCTTCAGTAACAAGTATTTTTACAGGTCTGGCATATTTTACATATTCGATGCTTCATTAATTAATGACATGAATTCTCTATAGACGTTTGCCAATTAAAAGAAAGTGATTTATCTGAGATTAGATCTACATTTTTACTTGTATAAATTGTTACATGCTTTTGCCTCATGCGTCACCTAGCTCTAAGGCCTTTTGTGTGCCCTTTTGAGGGAAAATAGTGGAACAACGCTTTTGCATGCTGAGGTCTTTGGACTTTGGCCGATACACGGTTTTTTAATTAAATTGTCTGGCTCAACATATTTTGACCAACACTAAATTACAAATTCAAGACTTGTGGCACAAGTATCCTTCTAACAAAGGAACTACTTGGACAATCCAGGCATTAAATCTGTCTCTAGAGAAAGGAGAACTGGTTGGATTACTAGGTCCTTCTGGATGTGGAAAAACAACTTTGCTTCGCTCAATTGCTGGGTTTGAAAAGCCTTCACAGGGCAGAATCATGATTGATGATTCTGTTGTTTCCAGCTCAGATTTTTCCTTGCCTCCTGAGAGAAGAGGGGTTGGTATGGTTTTCCAAGATTACGCCTTGTTTCCCCATCTCAACGCCTGGCAAAATATCTGTTTTGGTTTAAGAAAGGGACAAGACAAAGAACGTGCAGAATGGTTGATTGATCTATTAGGTCTAAGGTTATTTAAGTACAGGTTTCCTCATCAACTTTCAGGTGGACAAAAACAACGTTTGGCTCTTGCTAGAGCTTTAGCTCCAGGAAATTCAATAGTGGTTTTAGACGAGCCCTTTTCAAATTTGGATGTGGAAGTGCGACTTAGATTAAGAAGTCAGCTCTCTAGTGTTCTTAGCAGTTGTTCAGCCAGCGCAATACTTGTTACTCATGATCCGGAGGAAGCTCTAGCAATATGTGATCGAGTAGCTGTTATGTCTGACGGACAATTGCATCAATGTTCCAAACCAGCAGACATAGTGCATCAGCCAGCAACTGCTTTTGTTGCAAGATTTGTTTTACAGAGAAATGTTATACCAGTTTCAACTAATGGGACTTGTTTAAAGACACCTCTAGGAGACTTGTCTAACCCCTGTACTTTAAAATCTTTCAAACCTAATCAGCTTATCCTTGATGAGCAATCACTAGAAGTGATTAAAGACCCCAAAGGTAAAGCAATAGTTGATGGGCGAGAGTTCCACGGGACACATTGGCACCTCAGAGTGAAGTTAGATTCTTATGTTTTTAGGGTTTGGCATCCATTAGAAAATCCTTTATTGCCAGGGCAGAATTGTGTTGTTTCATTCAACCGAGATGATATTGGTTTGCTTTTCCCGGGCTGCATTAAGTGCCCATTGAGTCAGTAATAAACTAGCTATATTTACTTAAGGGAACACTTACACTTTCCTCCCTTCCATTTCGAACATTTGCTTTTTTTGCATGACTTCTTTTTTTTGTGCCTAGGCGCTTTGCCTGGATCATAATGATCGGTTTTATAAAGTCCAAGTGGTTCAGACATTTACTTCAAAGCTAGACTTGCTTTTGAATCTCATTCTCAGTATATATAATCTTTTCCTGTAATTATCACTTTTAATTCCACTTGTTTACAGTTCTTGTATCATTTGGCACATACACTTCCCTTTAATTTTACAGTAAATTTTAAGGATGATGTTTTTCAGTAGAAACATGACTACGACTAAAGAGATCTCATTAAATGTTGCTAAGGGGCCGTCAGGTCGAGCGATGGCCGAGCCGATGCAGGCTGAGTTGGTCGATGCAATTAGTCAACATTTAACTATGGAGAGAAGAGCTAGCGCCCAATATTTTGCTAACTCCATATGGTTTTCTGAGCGAGAGCTTCGGGGATTTGCTAATTTCTTTCAGAATGAAAGTAAATCTGAGCAGGCACATGCGCAGCTTTTTTCGGAATATTTAATAGCTAGAGGACAATCAGTAGTATTAGAGCCACTTCCTAATCCAAATCAAAACTGGAAATGCATAGAAGATATTTTTGCTGCTTCTTTTCAGATGGAAGCTGATGTCACTACATCATTACATCAACTTTATTCTATGGCTGAGAGATCTATAGACTTTAGAACTACTGTTTTCTTGGATCCAGTTATTCAGGGGCAGACATCATCCGAGGATGAGTTCGCTCACTTACTTGGTAGAGTTAGGTTTGCCGATAATCAACCTTCTGCAATATTAATTATAGATAATGAACTAAAGGCTTAGTAAAACTAATAGGGCTTTATATCTATTGGTCGCCTACTTATTTCAATAAGATAGTCAATTGAAAGATTATCAAATATAGATTTACTTTTAAAGTTCAAAGCTAATTTTAGTATTTCACTTCTCCGCCTTTCTAGTAAGCACTTTTCACTATTTAGTCTGCTTAATAAGGATTTATCCTTCGAGTATGCTAATGAAGAATTTATTCTTTCGCATCTATATCTGATTGAACTAGTTTCTCTTGAAAGAGAGCCAATCAAACTAAATGCTGAAATCTTATTTGATTTCATTGTTGATTTCGCTAAGCGACTAATTCTGAGCCTTCGATTAAGGTTGGGGCAACTCTAAGTATCTGTTCATTAGAAGGAACCACTAAAAGTTCTGCCGAACGAAGTCTTGATATTAGTCGCGTCGAAGTAACCCTTGTTGACCCTATTAATTCACCTATCCTTTCGTGAGTAAGCCTAAATGGTAGGTGACACCAGTCCCCACATCTTTTCCCCAATCTGTTTACTAGAAGAGCAATGAGAGCTTGAAGTCTCTGTTCTGCACTGCCTAAGTGCCTAATTCTTAGAAGTTGTAGGGTCCATTCGTTCACTGCGTCAAAACCACCACTTTCGTTGGGCTCAGCGTTGCTTATAAAAAGAAGTGGTGTCAAAGCTTCCACACATACACCTTCACTACAAAGTCTGTCTGTTTGGAGTTGATCACCAGCTTGAAGAAAAGCAAGAGTCATCCCTTCGGTTTCCTCACATGGGCAGTACACACGTGCTATGCCTTCATGTACGTGAATACATCCCTCATTTGAGGAGTGACTCGGATTAATTAGTACTGATTGACCAGTTGGCATTCGAACTGCACTAGTTAAATCTTCGTGAAAGGACCGAAAAGTCATTTGAAGATATAGACCTTCTTGAGAACTTCTCTCAACCTAAACCAACCATGCCCTTTTTTGCAAGCGATTCTCAATAGCAATAGTTCTGTTGAGATTTTTCTTTCTATTGATATATGAATATGTGTGATTTATCACATGTCGGATTTAATTTGTTTTCTTACAGGCATAAACGATTTGTGGATTGGACTTATCGGCCAGGTCCTCCTTTGACGGTTGAGAGGGCAGTCCCATCAAGAAATTGTTGGTCTAATAAAAGTAGAGCCGCACTGTTATCTCCTGCGAGCCGAAGTCTTTTGCGTACAAACCTTGCTTCGGCTTCCTCTTGAAGCTGTTCTGCTACAAACCAATCAAGCATTGCTGTTGCGCTTCTTTCTCCAGCTTTCTCGGCGATTGAGTAGATTCGATTTATGGAAGCAGTCACTGCCTGCTCCATTTCGTAAACCGCATCGAATATTGCCTGTGCTGAAGTCCAGCTCCGCTGTGGAGCTTCTACACTAGGTAATTCTACCTGTTCGTCACAATCGACTAAATATCCAATAAGTCTATCTGCATGTCCTCTTTCTTCCTGACTCTTCGTTTGCATATAACTAGAAAAGCCTGCTAAGTCACGCTCCCGTAACCATATGGACATCGCCAGATAAGTATGACTGGCTTGGAATTCACATGAGAGATGGTTGTTTATTGCTCTTGTAAGTTCTTGCATTCTTTTAAGGTAACGCCATAAAAATTACTGTATATAATCAAAACCGAGGATAAAAATAATTGTAAATTAAATTTTTTATAGAGTTTCACTTTTAGGAAATTAGCTCAGAATAACAGCATTGAACAATAAATTATCAGAAATAAATTGACCTCTAACTCTACCTATAACTCACAGCTTTTCAACAACATTTGCAATTATCTCCCTGTTGTTCATGAAAATATTCCCCAGATAGTTGTGATAATGGGTGCTCTAGGGGACTTTGACAGTATCGAGTATGGTCAATTATTAATGAGGAACCATAAAGCAATTATAGATTCTCAATACAAAATGATAATTGCTGGTATTGGTAATGAGGAAAGCCGAAAGCAATATTGCTCGTATACTAAGGTACCAGAGGAATCATTGTTTATCCTTAAAGATAATAATTTGCATAACCTGCTAAATCTTAGTTCTGGTTTGCAGAAATTCCATAATCCATATATAAATTTACTTCTAATGTGCCTAGGAATCGAATCCCCAGGTACATTAAAAGAAGTTATAAGAGGATATTTAGGTGATCCTGTAGCCAAGAATCTTTTCACATCAAATGATCAAATATCAATAGCCAACTGTATTAAGTTTAAAGCCTCATTATTTAATTGGATAGGAAAGGATAATACATTAAGACCTTTTGAATTAGCAACCCTAAGGCTGTTAAATTTGGTTGAAGTACTCTCGAATTGGATAATCTATATGCCATATATTCAATATCTAACTCAAAGAGGAGGTACATTCATTTTTAATGATCAAAATAATCTTATTTACTCGCATTCTTCTAGCGCTCTCTTAGACTATTCACAGACTATGTCCAACCCTTTACAATACCTTGATAGGCTCATAATCAATTCATCAGATTCTATGGGATAAGAAATGATTTATTTATATCGAGCTATAGAAAGAAATATTATAAAGCCAAGGAACTATATTTGTTGGATGACAGAAACCTCTTTTTATCAATGAGACGTATACCCTGTTGTAATTGTGGAAGTCTTGATCAATTTGCTGACAGAGCATTAGCTGGCAGATTGGTTTGTAGAAATTGCGGAAAACCGGTTCCTCTAAATTCAAGATCAATGCTATCATCAGGATCAAAAAGCAGAAATAATATTGGTTTTTATCTAATAGTTGCGATAGTCATATTTATCATTGTTTTGTCACTTTGACTATTAATCTTTTGTTTCCCTTGTGGCGTTGGGCAAAAGATACCATGTATCCTGGAATCTTTTTAGTTTAACAGGTGTATCATATAACTCAGATAGATTCTTTGAATTTAGAATCGAGTGTACACTCCCTACTTTAAATATTTTTCTATTTTTAAGTAGTACCACATTTGATATCTCATTGATAATTGTATCAACATTATGTGTAACGTGTAATAAAGTTAGGCCCTTTAAGCTTAATTTGCTTAGTAGTGCAAGTAGTTGATGTTTTGCACGTATATCAAGATTAGATGTCGGCTCATCTAGGACAAGTATCCTTGGATTATTAACCATTGCTCTTGCAATTAATAACAGACGTTTCTCTCCATCTGATATGTTAAAAAACTCCTTCTGTTGTAATTCTTCCAAATTAAAGTAATTTAGTAGAGTTATAATATGAGAGATTTGTTTCATTGAGAGGTTTCCTTCCTCTACTGTATTGCTTCCAATAAATCCTGACCCTACAACCTGCCAACCCTTGGTATTGGTTCTGATCCGAGAAATAAACTCGTTGGAAACAAATCCGATATTTTGTCGAATATCCTTTAATCCAAAATGATCAGTATCTAGTAACCTGAAATGTGAATCTGATTTGACTACTGGATAAATAGACCTATCGATTAAGCGAATAAGAGTGCTTTTCCCGGAACCATTAGGGCCTAGTATAACAGTATTTTGTGAGAAGTATAATTTAAGAGTAAGGCCCTCTAAAATTCTTTCTCCATTTATAAATGTATCGACATTTAAAATATCTAGCCATTTTTTATTATTTACCATTATTTAGACTAGGCACGAAGTATTAATATCAACTATATCTTTATAGATCTTACTTTAGATAGATCTTATATTGTTGTTTTAAGAGTAATTTACAAACCTATTTCATTTTTCAATTGAGTTGCCCAACGTTCCAATCGTTCATCTGACAAGTCTGATTCGCTGTCCTCATCTAATGGTAGTCCGCAAAACGAATCGCCTATAACACTTTTAGATTCCCCGAAGGTGTAATTATCCTTACTTACGTATCCAACCATGGTTGCACCTGCCTTTACAAAGTATGAATGGAGTTCTTCAATAGCATCGCAGAAATTTTCTGTATACGTTGAGGAATCACCCAATCCAAAGATTGCTACTTTTTTCCCAAAAAGGTTAAGTTCACCTATATCCTCTAACATTTCATCCCAAGCTGTACCTGATCTGTCAAAGTCAGCTCCTGTGTTCCATGTAGGTATTCCGCAAATAATACCTTCTAATGTTTCCATTTCACTGACATCCGACAGATCTGCTAAATCGACTGGAGCCTGAGCATTTGGCAGCATTGAATGTAATCTTTCAGCTATATCCTCTGTTTTACCGGTTGTAGTGGCGAAAAAAATGCCTACAGTCATGATTTGATTAATATTAGAAGCAATAATCTATTCTTATTCTAAAACTTCCGAACGTGAAGTAAGGTGAAAACTATCATATATGATAAATTATACATAGTAATGATACAGAAGTACTTTATAAAATTCATATGACCAGTATTAGTGAGTCTGAGTTGATTTAGGGACATTCAATGTGGTGAAAGGAATAACCTATTCTTACTGTCCCAATCGAGCCGCCCAAAACTCGTAAAGCTGGTAGCTAGACCATAAAAATATTCCTAAAAATGCCCAGTTCATCCAAGCGGGTCGATTTTGATTTTGTTGCATGGATATCTGTAGCAATATAAAAATTGTATCAGGAATATATTAGATTTTCCAGTTAAATAATGATTAAAACTATACCTATCGGGACAAGAAGTCTTAGAATCAATTTAAGATAGATATCTCTGTTATTTGCGCGATCTAAAGTTGAATTTTCTGGTGGGTATAGCATAGGCATATCTCTGTGAACCTTATTTGTATGACTGTCTGTTGGATTCAATTGCCATGGTTTGTCCCTTTTGAGGGCATTATTCAGCCAGTCCCAGTAATATTGAACCATTTTATCTTCACCAAGTAACTTGACATTATCCTTTTCTATGTAACCCATTTGCTGATTGAAGGATTGGGTTTTTAGTATCATATAGTCTTCTGAAAACACTTTATAGAATAGGCGATGCTGCAGTTCTTTGAACATTACGAGATTGGTAAATATCTTATTCTTGAGGAATTTGCGATAGTGACGAACTATTACTCTTGCCCTATTCTCTGCTAGAGGAATGTGATCAAGTACTTGTACATATCTTGCAGTACTTTCGTCGCCTTTGTAAATAACAACACGTCCTGGAGGAATAAACTTAATTGTAATAAATTCACCTTTGTCTATTTCTTTATGATTATATTTGCTTTCAATTTGTCTGCTCTCGCGTTTAATTTTCTGGTTGAAGCTTGTTATTACATTTCTACTGACATCCTTGTCTGGAATTGTTTCCCCATGGACCCAAAATATGTGAAGGATATCTAGATGATTTTCTATAATTCTTGCCCAGTCAGCCTTAAAATCAACTGTGACTTCCTCATATTTATATTCTGGTGTATTAAATCCATAAGACTCTACTAACGTATTCTCTAGCGAATAATTTATTTCAAATTCAGCTAAATCAGTCTTAGATTTGCCGTTATAATATATATAAATGTATCCATTTTTCTCCTTACATGGATACTGACTGAGGTGTATTTTTTTGGCATAATTTTTGTAGTTCGTATCAACAATATGAGAACAAGTGATCCTATCTATGTTGGTACACTCACCCTTCGAGGAGTATCTCGCTCCATGGTAGGGACAAATCAGTTCACCATCCTCCAGATCGCCTCCAATGAAAGAGGCTCCACGATGAGGGCATAGATCTTTGACGCACCTAGGGTTATCATCCTTATCCCGGTAAAGAATAAGTGGTTCGTTATACATGCTGAAGTTATATATCTGGCCGGTTCTTAAAGATTTGCTTGAACAAGCTGCGTACCAGCCTAGCAATCCGCCTTCTAGCTGGTTCGAAGGTTGAAGAGACTCTTGGGATAGGGTAGAGCTGTTTGTATTGTTTATATTTTCTGTTTCATTATTTCTACCATCACCAGAAAGGCTCAGTGAATTAAATCGGTTTAATTCTTCTTCACTCATGGGAGAATTCCAATATTTATGAAGTAATCAATGGAATCTGGAACCAAACCACTCTACGCCATTTCACTGTCCAAGCAGCCTTGCCCTACAAATATGTATGTTCTGTAGCAAGAAAAGTGGCCGTTCCAAAAAAAAAAGAAGTTTCATTATTGCATTTTCTTACGAGAAAGCAATAATGTTTGCATTACGACCAATCAATCTGTATATAGCCATCACAAAACACTTTCATTAGATTTTTCGTTCCTATTCATTTAATATATAGTTATGGCAATAGTTCGTGTTGAACGACTTTCAAAGTCCTATTTAATCTCAGAGAAACAACCAGGTTTAGCCGGGTCACTTAAGCATTTGTTTGCACGAACCAATACCAGTGTCCGAGCTGTTGACAATATCAGCTTTGAGATAGAAGCAGGGGAAATAGTTGGATTTATTGGATCTAATGGAGCCGGAAAAACGACAACCCTAAAAATGCTATGTGGTCTTATTCACCCAACATCAGGTTCTATATCTGTTTCTGGGTATAAACCCATACACAGAAAAACAGCCTTTCTAAAAAATATAACCTTAGTTATGGGTCAAAAACAACAATTGATATGGGACTTACCAGCATTAGATTCTCTTCATGTTAATGCATCTGTATATGGTATATCAGACACAGATCGTGATGAAAGAATAGAGGAATTATCAGCTATGCTTGACTTAAAGGATGAATTAAATAGGCCTGTTAGAAAATTATCTCTTGGAGAAAGAATGAAATGTGAACTACTTGCATCTCTTATCCATAGACCCTCGATTTTGTTTCTTGATGAACCAACATTAGGCCTAGATATAAATGCACAAATAAGAGTTCGCGAATTTCTTCGAGAATATAACAAGAAGTATAGATCAACTGTCATACTCACTAGTCACTATATGGGTGATATAAAGTCCTTATGTAAGCGGATAATTTTGATCAACAACGGTAGGATATTTTACGATGGCTTGCTTGCCACATTAACAAAAACCTACTCATCCTCTAGTTTTATATCGATCGAATTAACTAAAGCTGTTAATCCGGTCTTATTTAAGGAATTTGGCGAAATAATTGAGTGTGACGAGTTGCTTGTCAGATTACTTGTTCCACGCTCTAGTTTAAAAGAGACTCTATTTAAACTTTTGAACCAGATGCCAATAAAGGATTTAGAGGTTAATGATCCACCAACTGAGCAGATTATTGCAAAGTTATTAAGAAGTGTCTCTTTGTAATGGGAAGAATATTGCCCTCATCAGTCAACAGTATTAAACGATACTTCTATATCTTCCGATCACTTTTCATATCTCAGTATGCATTAATGATTGAATATCGCGCTGAAATTGTTCTATGGGCATTGTCTGGAATATTACCATTAATTATGTTAACAATATGGAAGGAAGCAGATATCAGTAAAGAGTTTGGCTTCAATCATAAATGGCTTTCAAGTTACTTCATTTCGGCATTTATTGTTAGACAGTTTACAGCTGTATGGGTAATGGTGATATTTGAAAAGGATAATATTGAGGGTAAATTATCCCCATACCTGCTGCAGCCTATAAATCCATTTTGGCGTTATTATATTTCACATATAGCCGAACAATTTATAAGAATTCCCTTCGTATTTATCATGTTGCTTCTCCTTTTTGTTTTGGAACCATCATTTTTCTGGTCTCCTTCATTGATCAGAATAATACTGGCTATTATTGCTATTTTTAGTGCATTTACTCTACGCTTTCTAATCCATTGGTTTTTCTCCATGCTCTGTTTCTGGACAGACAGAGCAAGTTCTATTGAAAGACTTCTTATGATCCCTTATCTATTTTTATCAGGATTAGTTGCACCTTTAGAGGCCTTCCCTCCAGTTATTCGTTTTGTGGCATTGTCCACCCCATTTCCCTATATTCTCTCCTTCCCATCAAAAATACTTTCTGGACAGGACGTAAATATTATTAACGGCTACCTTGTTATGTTTATTTGGATGTTAATTTTCCTGCTACTAGGTAGAGTCGCATGGAAGTTTGGTCTGAGAAAATATTCTGGGATGGGAGCTTAATACTTTATGAACTTAAGATTTCTTAGTATTATAGGAGTTTTTTGGAGCAAAAGTATACTCGCAGAAATAGAATATAGGGTTAATCTAATTGTAGAGATATTTTCGGTAATTGGAAATTTATCGGGAAGTATACTTATCCTTTCATTATTTTATTCTAACGGTAATAACCTAGGAGGCTGGACTTGGAATGCCTCACTCACAGTTCTTGGTGTATATACCTTACTAGAAGGATTTACTACATGTATTTTACAACCAAATCTTAGTCGTATTGTAAGTCATATTCAGCAGGGCACCTTAGATTTTATTCTGTTAAAACCTTTCAATTCACAACTTTGGGTTTCCTTTAGGATTTTTTCACCTTGGGGACTACCTTCCGTTGTATCAGGAATAATACTGATCTCTATTGGAATACATTCAAGTAATGAAGTATTGTCATTCAATTCATTTCTGATTTGCTTCTTAATGTTAATTTCTAGCATCTTAATTCTTTATAGTCTTTGGTTTGTAATTGCTTCGACAAGTATTTGGTTTGTTAGAGTTTGGAACGCTAATGAGGTACTCCGGTCAACACTTGTAGCAGGTCGATATCCTCTCTCTGCTTATCCAGATTCATTGAGAAGGTTTTTTACTTTCATAATTCCAATAGGCTTCTTAACAACAGTTCCAGCACAAGCTGCTATGAATTCCGTATCAATAGGGGTCATATTGGCATCGTGCGCCTTCGCGCTACTTTTACTCTGGATATCTAATAGATTTTGGTTATTTGCACTACGTTTCTATACTTCTGCCTCCAGTTAATAATTATTTATAACGATGATTATACGGATTATTAAATGAAATGACTAGACTAATTGTCATACAAAATATACAGCACGAAACCGCAGGTTTATTTGAAACTGTTGCTAGAAATATGCAAATAGATATTTTACATATCTGCCCCTATAAGGGTGATGCCATCTTCCTCCCTAGTAGAGATGATATTATTTTAATTCTGGGTGGACCTATGGGGGTTTCAGATTTATTAGATCCAAAATATCCCTGGCTATTAAAAGAAATAGAGCTAATTAGGTACTGCCTTTCTAATCGAATTGCATATATAGGAGTTTGTCTTGGAGCACAGTTACTTTCGATCGCGGCCGGAGGAAAAGTAATTACAATGTATGACGATGATAATAATGAGGCCCCCGAGATAGGTTGGTCTAAGATATTTACCACAAATCAAACCGATAGATTAGCGGGCCTAAACTTACAGAGTTATGTATTACACTGGCACGCTGATAGAGCTATCCTATCTGATATTAGAGCAACTATCTTATATAGCAGTCATAAATGTAAGGAGCAATTATTCAAAGTTCATGAAAATGCATTTGGTGTACAATTTCACACTGAGATAGACGAATTAATGGTAGAGAAATGGTTAGTAAAAGACGAAGAATTTATAGTTAAAGGAATTGGGGCAACGGGGAAAAGGGAAATATGGAGTGACACACAAAAATACTTAGAATTAAGTAAGGAGTGGAGATATGAGTTTATTAAATTCATTTATAAGGAACTTACTTTTGAATAGGTTATGGCTGAGCCTATTTTTCTAGTTGGATCTCTAGGGCTTCACTTGATCTCTATGCTTTCAATATAATCTGAAGCCTCTTCTAGATTGTTGCAAAATTTGCATGAACCTAGGTAACATCCAATGTACCTGAGAAAGGAACGCTTCCCTCCACTAAGCGTGTACTTATGAATTGTCCCACCTTGGGGTGTTGCATGAACAAGTTCTGGAAGTGGAGGCATTTGAATATGGTTATTAGCTAAATAATGTCAACAAGTTCCGTGTAAGTGCAATAGGTGCTTTTACTTTGTTTTGGATTTTTCCAAAAGGTAATTAGCCTTTGAATTTCAGGCTCCTTATGGTAAACCCATTAATCAATATTAAAATGAGGTGTTTCTTCTCTTTTCTGATATTGGAATAAAGAATCAAAAAAGCCCTGTATAGGCAAGGCCTGTATTTGGTGGCGGGGGGGAGATTTGAACTCCCGACCTTCGGGTTATGAGCCCGACGAGCTACCAGACTGCTCTACCCCGCGATG
The DNA here is from genome assembly GCA_003280225.1 of Prochlorococcus sp. AG-363-K07. Lineage (GTDB taxonomy): Bacteria > Cyanobacteriota > Cyanobacteriia > PCC-6307 > Cyanobiaceae > AG-363-K07. Next base: position 20,619 of record QCFO01000003.1, read on the forward strand.
CCATCAAAAATACATATTAGTACTTCGGGAGCAAAATACAAACTAATTTTCTTGAAACCCTAGCTCTCCGTAGACCTCGAGTTGAACGCCTGGACTGAGAAGCAAAAATTGTTCTTCTAATTCCTTAACTGCTGTTGGTGTCAACCAATCCAATTGCTTTAGAAGGTGTATCGCTACAGCATGTTTTGCTCTTTTGGAACCATCCTCTACCTTGATTCCAAGCCCAATACCCTCACCAAGTCGACTAATGCACTGAATGCCTTCTGCTCCTCCTTTAGAAATTAGTTGGTCATGTGCCCTTTTGAGTACCTCAGTATCAAAAAGTCCTTCCCCAGCAATTAGATTTGGATTTGCATTTATAGCTCTATTAATTCTTTCAAAACCCGGCTGATTTGACTCACCTAAATGAGCGTATAAAAGAGCCATCTGATTAAGCTGTAGTAGGTATGTAGGAGCTCCACAATCATCCCTGGCCGCAATTAGTTCCTCTGATGGGATACCTATCAACGCTGCTATCTTTCTTGATACTTCTAGCTGAAGCGGATGATTACCTTTTAGATAATCTTCCAGTGGCCACATCATCTTATGGCATGTTGCAAGGAATGCAGAATGTTTCCCAGAGCAATTATGCTGGAGGGGGCTTTCCTTTCCAGGTGGAATAGGGCATTGGAGATGATTAACATCAAGTTCTGCATTCCATAAAATTTTAAAGGCCTCTCTGGCAGGTTCTTTTGATCCTGAATGTGAACTACATGCTATAGCTATACTTTTCTCATTACATTTGATAATGTCACATGTTCCGCTATTTATAAAAGGTAGTGCTTGAAATGGCTTTAATGCTGATCGAATATATGATTCATAATTTGGGTTTCCAGCAGACATTAATATTCTGCCCTTAGAATCACAAACAACGGCATGAACTCTATGCCTAGATTCTGTACTTGCTCCTCTCTTGAGAAGTACATCTAAGCAGGGTATATTACCAGTATTTCCTTGCCTTATTGCTGATACTTTCATGTATCTTAAAGGGAAATTGAAAAGATGTGATTACTTAGAGCTACTCCTATGATCACAAGAGAAAACTTTAATAAATCTGAAAGCATCTGTAGTATCGGGGCCACTTCTAATGTACCTATAATATTTTCTTTATCACGCTGTTCTTTAGGTTTCTCCCATATTTGGGCATCATACCAGCCAGTTTCCTCATAGATAACCCTTTCTGATACCAGTCTTCCGTAGATGTACCTCCAACTTAAATATTGTCTAAGGATAAGAAGAAGAGGAGCTAGTAGACTTATTTTGGAACTTAGCCAACATAATAAAAGCATGTTTCTTGTTTCTGTATAATCGCTGCTCAATATGATTAATGGTATAGGTATGAAAAGTAACCAGCTCCAAAATAATTTCTTGTAGAAAGTTAATGGATTTTGAATAGCCCAACTAAAAAACCATGAGTCTTTTAGAGCAATAAATTCCTGAATTGGTTGTTGATCTCTTGGCACTGGACAGATGGAATCTCTCATAAAAAATTCTTTGTAGTGATTTCGGAATATTTGTATGATTTTCCGTTGCTCCAAAATGACTCTAGATCGTAAAAATATCTTTCTTCTGTTTGAAATACATTTATGATAAGTTCTCCGTAGTCAATTAATGCCCACTTTGCTTCATGTAAACCCTCGAGTCGTAAGGGAATTCGATTGGCTTTTTCTTTTAGAGTATTTTCTACAGAACTAACTATTCCCCTAACTTGTACATCAGAGAGGGCCTCAACTATGATTATCCAGTCTGTTAATGAGGTGACCTTTTCTACATATATTAATTGGATATCCTTGGCTTTTTTATCATCACAGGCTATAGCCGCTAATTCAGCTAATTTGTTGCTATCCATAAACATTTTCACTAGTCAGTGACTGGCTAGAACCTTCTTGTTGAGCCATTTCTGCCCTAGCTTTTTCTGCACTTTTTCTAAGTGCTTCTAATCTATCTTCAAAGAATGATCGATTCTTTTTCTTTCTCGTTTGCTCTATCAACTCTTTAAGAGCACCCCCAAGACTTTTGTATGCATTGGGTACACTGTATCCAAATCTACAAGCTAAATCGATAGCTCTTTCATCAGCAGCAATGGAATCCTGTAACCGCTTTTCTGAATTGTTTTTTAGGTAAAGCCTGTATCCGGCAAATCCTGACAAGCCTAGTGCCATCAAAAGCAACAAACCATCCTGAACCCAAAGTTCACCAATTGCCCCACCTAGACCAATAGCTAAGGCTGCCATCTCCCAACCATCTCTTGGGATCGTATCGTTCTGTATCCTTCCTACTTCGTGCCAAAAAAGTAAGTTGCGGTGGTCTTGAGCAAAGTTTTCCCAGGTGTCTAGGTCAACTTGGATTTCAACCTCATCTCGTCCAATCTCTTCAAGTGTTATCAAGGGTGGATCTACCGCGATAGCGGCCTCTACGAAGACCCAGCTTTGATTCTCTGGAGGCAGCAGCCCTTTTAGGCGCTGGAGTTCGCTCATGTTCTGGAAGTCTCCTGACTAACAAAGATAGCTATGGAAGTGCACTAATTTCATATTTTACTCAGTATCCTTCATTCAGTTGTTTCAATCCCTTTTAGATTGGCATCTACGTTAAAAGAAAATGCCTAGGCGTACTGATTTGAGCAGGATTCTCTTGCTTGGCTCTGGTCCCATCGTGATTGGCCAGGCCTGTGAATTCGACTATTCAGGAACACAAGCTTGTAAAGCACTTCGTTCTGAAGGATTTGAAGTCGTGCTCGTTAACTCTAACCCTGCCTCGATCATGACTGATCCAGAGATGGCGGATAGGACCTATGTAGAACCTCTCACAGCAGAAGTTGTATCAAAGGTAATTGAGCAAGAAAGACCACAGGCTCTTCTTCCAACAATGGGAGGACAAACAGCTCTAAACATCGCTGTAGAACTTGCTGAGAACGGGACACTCGAAAAATTTGGAGTAGAGCTTATTGGTGCTGACCTTGCAGCGATTAGAAAAGCAGAGGACCGGCAGCTATTTAAAGAATCAATGGAAAGAATTGGTGTAGATGTATGTCCATCTGGAATTGCTTCTACACTTGAAGAAGCAATTATTGTTGGGGATCAAGTTGGTTCTTTTCCAAGAATCATTCGTCCTGCATATACTCTCGGTGGCAGCGGTGGGGGAATTGCTTATAACAATGATGAATTCAATTCACTCTGTAACTCGGGATTAGATGCCAGCCCTGTTTCGCAAATCCTAATTGAAAAATCTCTAATTGGATGGAAAGAATTTGAACTAGAAGTGATGCGTGACCTGGCAGATAATGTAGTGATTGTATGCAGTATAGAAAATCTTGATGCAATGGGAGTTCATACTGGAGATTCTATTACAGTTGCTCCAGCTCAAACTCTTACAGACAGAGAATATCAACGCTTAAGAGATCAATCTATTGAGATAATAAGAGAAATAGGTGTGGCTACAGGTGGAAGTAATATTCAATTTGCTGTTAACCCACAAGACGGAAAAACCATAGTAATAGAAATGAATCCGAGGGTAAGTAGATCTTCTGCCCTTGCTAGCAAAGCTACAGGTTTTCCAATTGCCAAAATTGCGGCACTTTTGGCAATTGGTTATACATTAGACGAAATAACAAATGACATTACGCGTAAAACACCTGCTTGTTTTGAACCCACTATTGATTATGTTGTGACAAAGATTCCTCGGTTCGCATTTGAGAAATTTAGAGGGAGCTCACCAATATTAAATACTTCGATGAAATCTGTTGGTGAAGCAATGGCAATTGGGCGATGTTTTGAGGAATCATTTCAAAAGGCCCTAAGGTCATTAGAGATGGGATTTTCAGGATGGGGATGTGATAGGGAAGAGCCAATTCTTAGTGAAAAATCTATCGATCTTGGACTTAGAAATCCGTCACCAGAGAGAATATTTATTGTGAGGTCAGCAATGCTGCAGGGTAGGTCAGATCTTCAAATAAGTGAATTGAGCAAAATAGACCCTTGGTTTTTAGCTAAGCTTAGAAATATAGTAGATTTAGAAAACTCCTATTTAAAAAATAGATCACTAAGAGAACTTGACTATAACAAATTATTTGAATTGAAGCAAAAGGGATTCTCAGATAGCCAAATAGCTTTTGCTACTAATTCCTCAGAGAACGATGTTAGAAAGGTCAGAAAGAAATTGGGCGTTACTCCAGTTTATAAAACAGTAGATACGTGTGCATCTGAGTTCGCCTCAACAACTCCTTATCACTATTCCACCTATGAACAAAGAATATTTATGGTAGAGGATAATGAAAGCTTTAAGTGTCTACCGAATCAAAATGAAGTTACTCAGGATAGTCGCCAAAAAGTTATGATTCTGGGTGGCGGGCCAAATAGGATAGGTCAAGGTATCGAATTTGATTATTGTTGTTGCCATGCCTCATTTGAAGCCCAGAAAGATGGATATTCCACCATAATGATTAATAGTAACCCAGAGACAGTTTCTACAGATTATGATACTAGCGACCGTTTATACTTTGAACCGCTAACATTAGAAGATATTTTAAATGTCATTGAACAAGAAAAACCGAATGGGGTCATTGTTCAATTTGGTGGTCAGACACCTCTTAAGCTATCAATTCCTTTACTAAATTATCTTGAAGGTGAATCAAGTCATTCCCATTTAACCACTATTTGGGGTACCTCACCTCGTGCTATTGATCAAGCTGAGGACCGTGAATTGTTTGAGATTCTATTGAGAAAGTTGAATATCCGCCAACCCAAAAATGGTATAGCTAGAACCAAGCAAGAAGCAATAAATGTTGCACAATCTATTGGTTTTCCAGTTGTAGTTAGACCCTCATATGTTCTAGGAGGAAGAGCAATGGAAGTTGTCTTCGATAAGCATGAACTGGTTAAATATATGGAGGAAGCTGTGAATGTTGAGCCTGATCGTCCTGTTTTAATTGATCAGTATTTAGAAAATGCAATCGAGGTTGACGTTGATGCACTTTGCGACTCTGATGGTCATGTTGTTATCGGTGGTTTAATGGAGCATATAGAACCAGCAGGAATTCATTCTGGAGATTCGGCGTGTTGTTTGCCTTCTATCACTCTTGGTGAATCCTCGCAGCAAACCATAAGGGAATGGACTCGTTTACTAGCTATTGAATTAAGAGTTATTGGTCTTATTAATCTTCAATTTGCTGTTCAGAAAGATGAAAATCAGCAAGAAAAGGTATTTATTATTGAAGCAAATCCAAGAGCATCAAGAACAGTCCCATTTGTCTCTAAAGCAACTGGTGTTCCTCTTGCTCGAATTGCTACCAAAATTATGACTGGAAGAACTTTGTCGGATGTCGGTCTACTTAGTGAACCGAATCCGCCTCTTCAAGCCATTAAGGAAGCTGTGTTGCCATTTAGGAAATTCCCTGGTTCAGACAGTGTCTTAGGACCAGAAATGCGATCTACAGGCGAAGTTATGGGATCAGCAGAAACCTTTGGAATGGCATATGCAAAGTCTGAGTTGGCCGCAGGAGATGCTTTGCCAACATCAGGCGTTGTATTTTTGTCAACTCATGATCGCGATAAGCCTGCTTTAGTTCCTATCGCGAAAAAACTTATTGAACTAGGATTTTCTTTGGTTGCTACGACTGGAACGGCAAAACATATAAACAATGCTGGGTTGGAAGTGCAAATAGTTTTGAAGGTTCACGAAGGTAGACCCAACATTGAGGATATGATTCGTTCTGGTCAAATTCAACTGGTTATCAATACTCCAATTGGTCGACAGGCTGCCCATGATGATAAATATTTACGAAGAGCTGCACTCGATTATCGTGTACCAATTTTAACTACTTTGGCTGGAGCTAGGGCAGCAGTGGAGGCGATCACTTCATTACAGTGCCAGATACTACAAATAGCAGCATTGCAGGACATTCATTCTTGACTAATTCACAAACTCCATTCAACCAAGAAAACGATGATAATCTCAGATTAAATTCAAAAATGCTTACGAGAATAGATATACATTGAATCATAATTTTCGAGACTACACGGACCAATGCCTGTATTCAACTCAATACAAAAATAGTTCCTATGTGTTCAAAATAGATCTTATATCGAAGTCATTCATATGTGATACTGCGAACTTAAATGAGAAAAAACAAGTGGAATATCAGCTATTGGATATAGGTGTTCACACGACGAGAAGGTCCTTTGAAGCCTCACATTCTAAAAACACATTTAAGAGAGGTTATAAAAACTCATTAGGTCTTGAAGTCATAGTCGGGGGCAAAATGATGGTGACCGATATAGGATCAAGGACAATGTAATTACAATGGTATACCTCTTTATTCAAAATTCATTAGTGCTTATTAATACGCTTGAAGTCAATCAAACAAATAATGGTTACTTAAGTAAAACTTATTCTAGCCAATATTTAGATCCTAAGACACAAATTCCTATTGGTCCTGAAGGATATTTCAGCGATGATTTTTGAACTCTATATCAAGAAGGCCATGGGTTTTAATCCAACGAATTATCCATGAAGATTCGTTTAAAGGGAAAACGGCTTCTAAAAAGACCGTGCTTTTAGAGATTTTGAGGAACTTAACTAATTCTTGCATCTATTTGATACCTATGAGATTATCTAGGAATAATTGCCATTTCTAAGTGCTTTCTACATACCTATTGATAGAGTCACTTTTTTGTACGATTCATACGACTTCGTCAATTGAAAAGAATATTGAATTAATAAATACACCTTTAAGTAATTTTGCATGGGGTTGGCCAACAGTTTGTCTGATTACGCTCACAGGCTTAATTTTCATGTTCGGTTTGTCGTTCGTGCCAATAATTCGAATACCTTACGGAATTCGAATGACCTTAAATTCGGACGGAGGTGATAACGAAAAAGGAGAAATAAGTCCTTTTCAAGCTCTGATGACCTCTTTATCAGCAACTATAGGAACTGGAAATATAGCTGGTGTTGCCGCAGCAATTGCTGTAGGCGGTCCTGGTTCCGTATTTTGGATGTGGCTAATAGCAATATTTGGAATAGCAACTAAATATGCAGAAGCAGTATTGGCTGTTCACTATCGCGAGCGTGATTCCTTAGGTAATTATGTTGGCGGGCCTATGTATTACATCAAGAATGGATTAGGTCACAACTGGAAGTGGCTAGGAGGCCTATTTGCTCTATTTGGATTATTAGCCGGTTTTGGAATAGGCAACGGGGTCCAATGTTTTGAGGTTTCTAGTGCTCTTTTAAGAATCGGTATTCCGCGAATATTTACTGGGTTTATTTTAGGCTTTCTAGTTTTTTCAGTGATAATTGGCGGAGTTAAAAGAATAGCTAAAGCTGCATCAGCAATAGTTCCCACAATGGCAATTTTATACTTTCTTGCTTGCTCTTTAATTATCATTCTTAATTTTTCATCAGTTCCTGATGCAATAATGACAATTTTACAGAACGCATTTACTGGCAAAGCGGCCACCGGTGGCGCAGTTTCACAGGTCATATTAATGGGTTTTAAAAGAGGTATTTTCTCTAATGAAGCAGGACTTGGTAGTGCTCCAATTGCTCACGCATCTGCTAAAACTAATGATCCAGTAAAGCAAGGAACAATTGCAATGCTGGGGACTTTTATAGACACTCTTATAATTTGCACTATGACGGCATTAGTTATTATTACCACAGGAGCCTATAAGTTAGGTGAGTCAGGTTCTGACTTGTCAATAGCAGCTTTTAACTCAGCAATTCCAGGTTCAGAATGGATTGTTTATATAGGGCTTATAACTTTTGCGTTTACAACTGTCCTCGGATGGAGCTATTACGGAGAGCGTTGCTGTGAGTATCTTTTTGGAATTAAATCTATTCTCCCTTTTCGGTTACTTTGGGTTGCTGTAGTTGTATTCGGTTCAGTTGCTGGTGATAGAGGAGTTGTATGGGCTGTTGCTGATACATTAAATGGATTAATGGCAATTCCTAACTTAATTGCACTGATAATGCTTTCTGGAACAGTCATTCAATTAACCAAAAACTATCAATTCAAGAGTTGAATTACACCCTTGTTAATTACAGACTGGATTATTTATCTTGAATTGGAGCAATACCCTTTAATTTTTGGTTGAGTTGCATAGCCATTGACTGCCTACCAACAGCCAAAACCTTTAATGTATCTTCATGCATCCGAAGCTGTGCATCAGCTACTTGCATTCCTCTAACAAGTTCCTTCAATTCATCAGGTAGTCCATTTAGATCATACTTCTTGCCCTCAAATGTAAGGATTGGGTCTGTGCCCTGGTTTGCTGAATTAGTCATGATTTTGAAGTTGTCTACAGTGGGTGTAAGTAAAGAATCGACGCCAATTTAGCAATTAACGTTTTCCCACCTAATTTATTGTCTTATGAGCTGCCTTGAACAAAGATCCTTGTATCTACCTTCTTTCTTAATTAGTTGATCATGAGTTCCTACATCGCTTATTAATCCTTTATCAATAACAATTATCTGATCTGCTTCCTGGACAGTTGACAATCTATGTGCAATCACAAGAACAGTTCTGCCTTCCATTGCCTGCCTAAGAGCTAATTGCACACAGGCTTCTGCCTCAGCATCTAAAGCACTTGTGGCTTCATCTAGTAGGAGGACTGATGGATCACCAAGAACAGCTCTAGCAATAGCAATCCTCTGTAATTGACCACCAGAGATATTCGTCCCTCTTTCTTCAAGGATAGTTTCATATCCCCTAGGTAGGTTTTTAATGAATTCATGAGCATTTGCAATTTGAGCTGCACGTATAACATTCTGATCATCAAAATCTCTTCCAAATCTAATTGCATCAGATATAGTTCCCGAGAAAACAGTTACTCGTTGAGGGACAAGGGCTAGTTGAGTACGAAGTTCAGATGACTTTACGTTTGAAATATCAATACCATCAACCAAAATATTACCTTTTTGAGGGCGTACAAACCTTAGTAGCAATGAGAATATTGTGCTCTTTCCAGCTCCTGATGGACCAACTAGGGCAGTAACTTGTCCTTTATTTATTTGAATATTTAATTTAGAGAGAGTTTCGTTAATTCCGTCATATGAAAATGACAGATTTTGAATAGTTATATTGCCAGAAATTCTACCTAAATGTTGTGGATTTGGTGAATCTTGCATCTCTTTTGGCTCAGATCCAATTCTTAATAGTCGTCTTAAGGATGCTTGTCCTTGTTTTAGTTCATTGAAATTAGTTGTGAGATGACTAATAGGATCTATTAGCATTAGTAGAGCTGCAATATAGCTACTAAATCCTTGCGATGTTAGTTCTCCACTTTGTATTCTGGCCGCACCAATTGCTAATATAGAAAGTATTCCGCTAGCCTCAATAAAGCCAACAACAGGATGTTGCAGGGCTAATAACCTCAATGTTTTAAATCTAGCTTTTCTATGTAAGTCAATTTCTTCATTAAATCTATTATTTATCCACTTTTCTGCTGCAAAAGCCCTTACTAAAGGTAATCCCTGAATAACCTCTCCAATAAGTCCAGCAAGTGAGCTCACTTGTTTCTGACTTTTTTCTGCTGTAATCATTACTTTAGCACCAAAAGTACTTACCAAGAGTGTGACCAATGGTGCCAATATCAAAGTTGATATTGATAACTTCCAGTCTAATACTGTCATATAGGAAAAGACAGCAATTAACTGAAGTAACGATGGAGTTGTATCTTGTATTGATTTATAAATAACCTCTCCAACCCTATCTGCATCTTCTGTGAGTCTGTATGTTAAATCACCTGATGATAATTTTTCTAAAGAGCCTAAATCTACTGCTTGAAGGCTAATAAAAACATCTTGTCTTAGTTGTTGACTTACTCTTAGCGCAGGTTCGGCTAGAGAAATGTCCTGTAAAAATTGAGCACACTTTTGAACCAAAAATACTATTAGAGCTAAAACTATTACTTGTGTTACGCGTTTTAAATCACCCTTTCCAATGTTCGGGATAAGCTCACCTGCTAACCATGCCAAAATGGGCCAGCACCCTACGTAAATAATCATGCTCACTCCTCCTATGATTAATTGTCGGAGGTATGGCCTTAGGAGTGGAAAAACGCGCCAGAAACTTGTGTTTGAATGAGAATCCATGCTGCAAGATACCAACGTTGTAAAAAGATTTGTCAATGAAGCTTGATCAGTTTTTGAAATGGCACGGACTTGTCTCCACTGGTGGTGAGGCAAAAGCTCTCATTCTGACAGGAAACATTACTGTTAACGGGATTGTTGAAGTCCGTCGTGGAAGAAAACTAACTAACGGTGACTTGATTAACTTTGGCAATATTAGTTTGACCTTTGATCAATCTGCGCTCTAGGCCGTAGGTTGGCAAACATAGACGTATAGGTGAACTACGTGAGGAAGCCTGTAATTGCTGGAAATTGGAAAATGCATATGACCTGCGCTGACGCGTTGCAATTCCTTGATAGCTTTGTGCCTCTTGTTTCTGGGACACCAACTGATAGACACATTGTCATAGCTCCACCCTTTACAGCACTTTCAACTCTGGCGGAGAAAATCAAAGGTACATCAATTAAATTATCCAGTCAAAATGTACATTGGGAGGACCAAGGTGCATATACAGCTGAAGTCTCCCCGAAAATGCTGATGGAATTTAATACGACATATTCAATTGTTGGCCACAGTGAACCACGCAAATATTTTAGCGAAAGTGATGAACAAATTAATAGGCGCGCTAGGTCAGCTCAAGCTCATGGGCTCATTCCTATTGTTTGTGTTGGTGAATCTGATCATCAGCGGGAAAGAGGAGAAGAAGAAAGGGTAATACGGAGACAGATCGAACAAGGCCTGGAGGATACAGATACAAACAAATTAGTTGTTGCTTACGAGCCGATTTGGGCAATTGGTACCGGTAAAACTTGTGAATCAAAGGAAGCAAATCGGATATGTGGGCTAATAAGAAAATGGGTTGGAACATCTGACCTCATTGTTCAATATGGAGGTTCTGTAAAACCCAGCAACATAGATGAACTAATGTCTATGAGTGACATAGATGGGGTATTGGTCGGTGGCGCATCCCTTCAACCCGAAAGTTTTGCACGAATTGTCAATTACACAAATCAATAAGAGTAACTGGCCAGAGTCATGGCTAAAAAAAATGTGCTTGATGGGAGTGATAAATATTACCCCAGATTCATTTAGTGATGGAGGTGACTACCTTGACCCAATCCAATCAATTAAAAGAGTGGATGAATTAATTTCTGCTGGAGTTGATGTGATAGACATTGGAGCGCAAAGTACAAGACCAAAAGCTATAGAAATAGGTCCTGATGAGGAGATAAGGAGGCTTAATGAGCCAATAAGATTAATTCGCAAAAAATATCCAGAACTAATAATCTCTGTTGATACTTATCATTCTAATGTAGCTACATTTGCTCTTCAATCTGGAGCAAATTGGATAAATGATATCTCTTCAGCACGTCATGATCCTCAAATTCTGAAAGTTGTAGCGCAAGCAAATTGCCCATATATTATTACTCATAGCAGAGGGAATAGTCAAACAATGGACCAGTTGGCTGTTTATCATGATTTAGTTGAAGAAGTTTCGAATGAATTGAGAAGTATTACAGAAAAAGCTTTAGTTGCCGGTATAAACAAAGAGAATATTATATGGGATCTTGGTTTGGGTTTTGCTAAGACTAATTCTCAGAATATAAGGCTTCTTAGAAATATTAATCAATTTCATAAATATGGTTATCCGATTCTACTAGGTCCATCACGTAAACGATTTATTGGAGAACTTCTAAATGAGTCTGAGCCTAAGAATCGTGACTGGGGGACAGCAGGTGTTGCAATGATGGCCGAATTAGAAAATATAGCAATTTTAAGGGTGCACAACCTGAAAGGTATAAAACAGATGTTGTTGATGTATCGAACTATCCTTAATCAAGACATATTAAACTGATTTATAAATCATCAGTTTATTCTTTATCTACTCCCTCTATTTTGTCCTCTACTTCTTGATAAAGTTCTTTCAGACGATCTATATTTTCATCAGATGTTTCCCAATAACCTCTTCCATTTACTTCAAGAAGAGTCCCAACTATTCTTCTAAAGCTATGAGGGTTCATTTCCATCAATCTCTTCCTCATTTCAGGATCATTGATGAATGTCTCATTTGATTCCTCGTAGACAAAGTTATCTACTTGACCGCTTGTAGCACTCCATCCCAGTGTGTAATTTAGGCGGTTGGATACTTCCCTAACTCCTTCATATCCTGAGTTAAGCATCCCTTCATACCATTTGGGATTTAAAAGTTTAGTTCTTGAATCAAGCCTGATTGTCTCACTTAGAGATCTTACTTGAGCATTTGCTGTAGTGGTATCTGCTATATAGCTACTTGGTGCTTTCCCATCCTCTCTGAGGTTCTTTATGAGGTTAGTGGGATCCGAATCAAAATAGTGACTCACATCTGTTAACGAAATTTCTGATGAGTCAAGATTTTGGAATGTGACATCTGCTGTCTTCATTACTGATTCAAATACCTCTCTATTCTGATTCATTTCCCCAGGATTATCTGCATTAAAGGCATAGGTCTTTCGTGATAAATACATTTCTTGGAGTTCACCTTCCTCTTCCCAGGTGGAATTTTCTACAGCAAGATTTACATTAGAGCTATAACTTCCACTAGCATTTGAGAATACCCTACATGCAGCCTCCCTTATTGTTGTACCTTCTGCCTTTGCTTGTTCCATAGCATGTTTCCTTACAAAGTTGTCCTCCGGAGATTCATCAGCTTCTGCAGCCATTTTTACAGCTTGATCAATTAGGGCCATCTGATTAATAAATAGATCTCTAAAAACACCAGAGCAATTGACAACAACATCTATCCTCGGTCTGCCAAGTTCTTCAAGGGGTATAAGTTCTAATTTATTTACTCTGCCGACCGAATCTGGCTTTGGTTTTACACCTACAAACCAAAGAATCTGAGCTAGTGATTCTCCATAGGTTTTTATATTATCTGTGCCCCAGAGAACACATGCAATTGTCTCTGGCCACGTTCCTTGTTCTTCCTTTTGGCGTTCTATTAGCTTATCGACGACACCTTTTGCGGCTGCTACAGCTGCTGTAGTAGGTATTGACTGAGGGTCTAATGCGTGGATATTTTTACCACTAGGTAGTACACCAGGATTGCGGATAGGGTCACCTCCAGGGCCAGGCAATACATAATCTCCGTCTAGAGCTTTTAACAAACTTTCCATTTCCTTATCTGCACAAATCTGCTCAAGGCAGAACCTAAGGTATTTAAATAATTTATCTAGCTCATTTGAATCTACATTTGTAAAGCCGGATTTAGTGCAGGAATTCAGCCATGGATCGGGAAATTTGAACCCAAAACGTTTTAGAAATTCCTTAATCACAGTTATAAAGCTTTTTTTCATATTGACTCGCTTGTCTCTTCCTGTTAAGGACAGGACAAGTGAACTAACTGCATCTCTAGATGCTTCGGTGATGGACTTATTTAACTCAACATCGTTCAAGATTCCATCATTATTTCCTTTATATATATCTTCTATATTTCTTCCTTTAGATTCAGCTAATAAGGAAGGCAGTGATCTTAAGTTCTGATCCTCTCTCTCTAGGGCCGATATACTGACTAATGTAGCTATAGCTTCTTCAGCAGTTGGTGGTTTTCCTATTGTGTGAAGACCGCATGGAAGTAAACGACTTTCAATCTCCATCAACTGTTTATATATTGAACCTACTATTGAATCTCTTGAATCGAGATCTAGTTCGGATGCATCTTTATCAGGAAGATTAACATCCTGATCCAAATTACATTGCCTAGCAGTTTCTACGATTGCATTCACAATCTGAACTCCTCTTCCACCTTCACGAAGTTGTTGATATGAACCAACTAACTCACTCAGTTCTTTGAGTCCTTTATATAGGCCTGCATTTTCTGCTGGAGGAGTCAAGTAACTAATTGTAGATGCATATCCACGACGTTTTGCAATTGTGGCCTCAGACGGATTATTAGCAGCGTAATAATAAAGATTTGGCAAACCTCCTATTAGGGAATCTGGGTAACATGTTTCACTCATTCCCATCTGTTTGCCTGGCATGAATTCAAGTGAGCCATGAGTTCCAAAATGGAGGACGGCATCGGCTCCCCAAATTTTTTCTAGATAAGTGTAATAAGCAGCAAAACCATGATGAGGACTTGCACTTCTTGAATAAAGTAGCCTCATGGGGTCACCTTCGTATCCAAAGGTAGGTTGAACTCCCACAAAAACGTTTCCAAAATGCCTTCCATAAATAAGTAGATTTTGACCATCAGTATTTAAGTTTCCTGGTGGTTTACCCCAGTTTTCTTCAAGTCGATCTGAATAAGGTGTTAGTGATTCGTATTCCTGTACTGTCATTTTGTGAGCTATTGATAACTCTGGTGAGCCTTCGAGTGCTTCAGGATCATTAATTAGTGCTTCCATAAGCGACTTAGGATCTTTAGGTAAATCTGCAACCCCATAACCCTTAAGTTTCATTTCCTGCAGAACTCTATGGATAGAGCCGAATACATCTAAATATGCTGCTGTACCTACATTGCCCTTATCAGGAGGAAAACTAAAGACAGTTATTGCTAATTTTTTCTCACTCCTGGCTTTGATTCGTAAGGAAGACCAGCGAATTGCCCGCTCCGCTATTGCATCAACCCTGTCCTGAAGGGTGTGAGCTTTTCCTGTAGCATCATCACGACCAGACAGAACAATAGGCTCTATAGCTCCATCAAGCTCAGGAATTGCAATTTGCAATGCAACTTGAACAGGATGAAGGCCTAAATCACTTCCCTCCCATTCTTGTGTTGTTTGAAAAACTAATGGGAGGGCAACCATATATGGACGATTGAGCATTTTAAGAGCTTCAATCGCTTTAGGATGATCCTGTCTTGCAGGACCTCCAACTAGCGCAAATCCTGTAAGAGAAACGACCCCATCCACAAGTGGATTTTTGGGATTTAATGGATCAAAGAAAAAAGCGTTAACAGGCTTAGAAAAATCTAGGCCACCACAAAAGATTGGTATTACTCTTGCCCCTCTGTATTCAAGCTCCTGAATAATCGCAACATAATGCGCTTCATCACCAGTAACTATATGACTTCTTTGCAAAACAAGACCAATAACTGGACCTTGCTTTGCCTTTGCAGATAAATCATTTCTGCTTTCATTCCAATTTAGATACTCTTTGATGTCCTCAAACATAGTTGGAGCTAAAGGATGCCATATTCCTAGGTCAGGAAAAACCTGGGGTTCTGATATATCGAGATCTTCTTCTGTGCCCAATTCACTTGAGGCAAAAACATATTTGTTAGCAAGCATCAAAAGAAAGTTTCTTAAATTATCTGGAGTTCCACCAAGCCAATACTGAAAGCTAAGCATGAAGCTTCTGGCATCCTGCGCTTTATCAACAGGGAGGAACTTTAATATTGCCGGAAGAGTATTTAGAAGCTTCAGCATTGAATCCTGGAAAGCTGCCCCTCCAGACTCTTTTCGCTTCTTCATAAAGTCTCCAATTATGCTCTTCGTCTGACCAAGCTGGGACATAGAAAATGTTCCCAGTTTGTTCAGTCTCATTACCTCCGGCATTGATGGAAAGACCACTGATGCCTTGAGTCTTTCTTTATGAGGTTCAACAGCTTCTACTACTTTTTGAGCTAGATCCTCGATGAAAATCAAAGATGCTATAAACACATCTGCATTAGCCACGTCATCCTTGAAAGATTGATAATTCTCCGGTGCTCGTAACTCTTCGATCAGATAACCATTTAGTTCAATGCCTATAGGACCATCTTGTGAATTAAGGGATTTGGCAGCCTCTGTTAAAGCATTTTGGTATTGCGGTTCTAAAACGACATATACGGCCTTCATCACGGCCTTGTGCTTGTTGCTCTGTGCAGGTGAGACTCTGCGATTAGCTGAGCGAACCTGCGTAAACATAGTTAGTTTTATATATTGCGCACAAGCCTAAGGTTCTGTAGGCCATTAACGTGGCAATTTATAGGACCGTGTAACAAGAAAACCAACGCCACCATCAATCCAGACCAAAATCGAAATGAAATCAAGCCAATCTCAGCAAATCCCTGTTGTAGTTGCAGGAGCCTTAGGCAAGATGGGAGTAGAAGTGATTAAAGCAATTAATTCATCATCAGATTGCTTTCTAGCAGGAGCAGTTGACAAAGATACTGACAGAATTGGTAGAGATATAGGAAGTGAAGCTGGGTTGGGCCTTATGGATGTTCTGGTGACTGATGACCTTGAAGCTACTCTTTGTAGTGTCAGTCAAGAAGCACAAAGGAATTCTGAAAATATTGGTGCTGTACTTGTAGATTTTACACATCCAAAAGTGGTTTACGAGCACACACGCGCTGCAATAGCCTACGGAGTACATCCAGTAATTGGTACAACAGGATTAACCACAGAGCAGATTATTGATCTACAACAATTTGCTTCCAAAGCTTCTGTAGGCACTGCCATTATTCCTAACTTTTCTATTGGCATGGTTCTCCTTCAGCAAGCTGCTGCTGCCGCTGCATCGTTTTACAACTTTGCTGAGCTAATTGAGCTTCACCACAATCAGAAGGTAGATGCTCCGAGCGGAACTTGTATTAAAACAGCCGAATTAATTGAAGAGATAGGTAAGAACTTTAATAAAACGGATAATAAAGAATCTGTATCACTAAAGGGATCTAGAGGAGGTCAACGTGAAAGTGGTTTGAGACTTCACTCGATCCGTTTGCCAGGATTAGTTGCACATCAAGAAGTAATGTTTGGAGGACCTGGGGAGACATATACTCTGAAACATGACACAATTGATAGGTCTGCATATATGCCAGGAGTTTTACTGACAATACGAAAGGTAATAACCCTAAAAGGATTGATATACGGCCTAGAAAAAATTCTTTAACTATCTACTAAATGTTAGTACCAATTAAACAAGGAGAATTGAATAAATTAGTGCCGGCTGTAGCTACTGGTAATCAGTTTCGTGAGGCATTAGGAAATCCTCAAAAGATTCTTCAAAGGGTACTAATTTCATCTATAGGTGGGGTTATAACGCTTTTAATCAGCCAAGGCCAGGTTGGCAGTCAGTTCTTTTCTCTATGGCTAATAATTGGTGTTGGGTTCCTTTTGTATTTACTTTGGGGACCGATTATTGAAGCTGGCCAAAAAAACTCAAAAATAAGAAAGTACCCATATGTAGCTATCTTCTATGGCCAAGTCGCTAATATTTATACACGCGAACGTATAGAGAACCGACAGGAACAAGCTAACCGGGTTGGGGAGCTAGAGATAGTTGAGAATAGAAGGACTTGGATCTTCCTTGAATTAGAGGATGAGGATGGATATCTGGGTGATATTGCGTTTCCAATGGATAAAGTCCATGAATCTATCAGAATAGGATCGCAAGTAAGATGTTTAGTATTTAGCCAGTCTAGAGATTTCAGCAAAATAGCTGCATTAACTGACGCGTGGCTTCCTCTACAAAGGCTTTGGGTAGGAGAATATCCTTATTTGTTGAGACCAGCTTTTATAGAGTTATGTCAACTAAGAAGTAGGTGAGTAAATTAGAATTGCCCCAAGAATTTTTTTCGTTAGGAATTTCTCATTTAAGCTTACTTAAATGGAAAAGTTTTCCTTGTATTGAGTTTCCATGCAAAATAACATGAAGATTGATATTATTGGTGCAGGACCTACAGGTTCCTTGTTAGCTATTGGATTGTCAAATGCTGGAGCACAAGTCTACATTCACGATATAAATGAGGCAGACCAAATAATTAATAGGTCTAGGGTATATGCGCTCACAAATTCAACTAAAGATCTTTTTATTCGATTAGGAATATGGGACGATTTAAGGAATCATCTAAATCCATTTCACAAATTAATTATAAGAGACGACCTATTATCACAAGATGTCTCTTTCCTACCAAGGGATCTGCCTAGAGCGTTACCTAAACAGAATGAACTTGGATGGATCATTGAACATAAGAATCTGATGAGATTTCTAATAATGAAGTTAGACAGAATGAAAGGTATAAATTGCGAATTAGGACAAGCTACAGATTCTATAAATTCGGATTCAGATTTCGTAATTGCAGCAGATGGAAGTAATTCAGGCTCTAGGAAGATTTGGGGGATCAAGAGCAATGGATGGATTTACAGACAATCATGCCTAACTACAAAGATTCTGATCAGAGGCGCAGATTCAAGAACGGCTTATGAAATTTTTAGAGACGAAGGTCCTCTAGCGATACTACCTCTAGGTGGATCAAAGTTTCAAATTATTTGGAGCGCCCCTAACAAAATATGCCTTGAACGCAGTGATTTAGATAGCCCTCAATTTCTTGATAGGTTGGCCTGTGTTCTTCCATACGAACTTGAGCCAGATATGTTACTAAGTAAGCCAAAAATATTTCCAACGGCCTGTTTGATCTCAAATACCTTTGCACAAGGGAAAAAAATTCTCGTAGGTGAATCTGGACATATGTGTCATCCAGTCGGAGGGCAAGGGCTTAATCTTTGTCTACGGGATGTTCATGAGATAATCTCACTAATAAAAATCTACAAAACTAAATATCATGAAAAAGAAATAATTACTCATAGGTATAATAGAAATAGAATATTTGATGTATACTTTGTATGTTTCCTTACAGATTTCTTAGTAAAATTTTACTCAAATAAGCACGTTGTATTATTTCCTACTCGATTCCTAATAATGTGGCTTATGAAGAGAAACAGAGCCTTAAGAAGACTTATACTTAGAATTATGTCATGGGGTATACTGACACAAAAAAGGATTCGTGTCACAATTTAACCACTAAATAGTAAGGTTATGATCATAACGAGTCATGAACAACCAGAACCAACTGTCCAGCTCAAGAACTTTTTAGAGCAAAAGATCGGCTTAACTGAAAATGCCTTAAACTTAGGAATTCGTCAATCACATCTGGAGCAAGCACCATTACCTATTGTGTTATGGAGCTTCGGACTATTATCCCTAGAACAATATCAACAAGTTCAGGACTGGCAAATTCAGAATCAGTAATGTATAAGGGACATAATCTCAATACCATTGGGCAAGTTGTCCCGTCCATTTAAATTATCTAGCTCTATTATAAAACCAAATCCGCAGATTACAGCTCCATTGCAAGTTATAAGCTCCCCTGCTGCCTGGGCAGTATTCCCAGTTGCTAATAGATCATCAACTATCAGCACTCTAGAATGAGCTTTTAATGAATTAACTTTGATTTCAAGTATATCTTGACCATATTCAAGGTCATATGACCTTGAATATGTCAATCCAGGTAGTTTTCCTTTTTTTCGTACTGGAATAAAAGGAATTTCTTTCATAGCAGAAAGAGATACTCCAACTAGAAAACCTCTTGCTTCAATTCCAGCTATAATATCTGGCTGCAATTGATCACATAGCCCTCCTAATTGATTTATAGCCGAATTCCACACTTGTGAATTTAGAAGCATTGGGGAAATATCACGAAATAAAATACCTGGCTTTGGGAAGTCAGGAAAAGTTTCTATGTATTCAGAAAGATTAAAACTATTCATAACTCAGCGTATACGTGTGCGATTTGTAAAACCAAACACATAATAGTGAATTTAGCAATTAAATCTGCCAGTATCAGAGTATGAATCAATCATCCTTGAACAATTCACAGATTTCCTTTTCAACAGGAAGGGGAGTTAACAAGCTTGGTAAGGCTGCTACTCATTATTCAACATCACAGGTTTTAGGTAGAAGGGGCTTAGAACGATTAGACATGCTTTTGCTAGTAATCGAATCTCTAGATCTCAATGGAAGTCAAGCTATGGTATGGACCTCAAAAAAGATGGGACTTGATACGAAATTGCCAAATGCCGTCGAAGTTTGGAAATTCAGATGTCACAATCCGCTAAGGAAGGCAACAAGACGAGGTGTACTGAATAGTTCGGAATCGGATTCACTAATTTTGTTGGTTTGTGCAATGTCAGAAAGGCTATATCCAATTTTGAGGCAATTAGTCTCCTCGAAAGAACCAAGAGAAATCAATGAGGAACGGTGGAATCAATTATCAACGAGGTTAAAGGACCTTGTCAGTGAAAGATTTAACAAAAGACGGGGCGCTGTACAAGCTCTATTAGCCTCTGAAAAACCGTACAACTCTATTCGCCAGCTTGTATTATCCTTAAGTCTCTGTGCTGGCTCAGGTGGTTTTGATCGTCTTAAAGCAAGCCTTCATGATGTAACTATTTAGAAAAAGATGCCATGAGAAATACCATTAGTTACATTCATAATTCCTCTAAACTAACTCTAGAGGGATTACCAGATCTCTCCCTTAATCAAGATAATGGTTCCATTGGAATTTTATCCAACTGGCAATTACAGATTGTAGGTCTAACTGAACTAGAAGGTAAACGTGAGCATCTAGAACAGCTAATGAATGTTGTTTATCCATATGCTCGCCATCTGGTTTCGAGTGTCAAAAAAACCTTTGGAGAATTAAAAGATCCAGTTGCCATATCCTCAAATAATTCTTATCACCAAATAATGCTAAGAAGTAGCAAGCCAGGAATAGCACCAATGGAACTTCAATTAGATGATGCTGAATTATCAGATTTGTTAAGATGCTTAGATGACTTAATCAATGACCAACGCGTACTTTTAACCTGGAACATTCCCCGATCAATACCCTTATCACGTCGTGAAATAATTGGTAAACTTCCAATACTACAAAGATTTACAGCCCCCGTCTTAGGAATAACTACAATGCTTTTCTGCTGCTTGATCTTCTCTGTAATTCCTACACCTCAGAGAGAGAGTGCTGGCGAAAATTACTTGGATAATACTGATTTAATTCAAAACTAAAATAGCAAATTTGTAGAACGATATATTTCACTATATGCGTTGATTTGACTCATTCGTGACATTCACTTAAATACTGTTATTATAAATTGTATATAGAATTTCATTATTAATAGGAGTTCATAAATGGCTCCGATAAGAACCAATCAAAATAGAACATACAGGAGGGTATTCCATAAACCCAACAGGAGACCTGCTTCCATTATCAGGTTGTCAATTGAATCCTTCTCGATGACATTAGTTGGTAGCAGCATAATATTTTTTCTAGATTCTTTGGAGGATAGAATGAGATATTTTATGAAATTACCTATTTTGTTTACTGATATTTTCAATGGGGTAAGGCAGATATTTCTAAGCTTGATAGGTGTTAGCTCGTCATTGCTTATAGTAATACTTCTTATGTTGAGTTTGATTCTTCTGACTGGCGGGATCTGGCGTTTCTTGAAACTGATAGCCTTGCTAAAAACCAATATAAGGAAAAAATATTGATATTCTTCCCTTATATAATAACAGTATATTCACAACTATTAGAACAATAAAATGAAAAGGACTAGCAACTATTCACGATTTGTCGCTCTCCTATCTCTTCTTACATCAACATTTGGGGTAGTAATGTTATATTTATATAATTCACCGAGTTGGATTCCAGCAGGGATATGTTATATGACAATTGCATCTTTCATGCTTACTGGACTAAAGCCCCTTTCAATTAGTTTACGAGAGCAACATATACCCAATTATATCTACTTAATAATAGGTATTGTGCTAAGTTTTTGTTACTTCTTACTCAGTATGTACGGACTAATAGTGTTTATAGATCTCCTCCCTCTGGCCGATAAGAGCTTTTCATTCTATCCAGTTATTGCCTTTTCATTTGTATTACTAAGTGTGTGTATTGGCATATTTCAGGAAAATTAGCCATTATTAAAAGAACAATCAGATAGTGGTCATTTAATATATATTCACTCAAGGGCTTCTTTTTTTCCCAAGCTGTCTTAGTATATTTATTCTGACAGAATTATTTATGGCTCTATCAATTCTAAAATTTAGTTCAGAAGACTGTGGTACATGTCACAGGATGAGTCATTACGATTGTTTAGTTACAGAAGAACTTGGCTGTAATTTTGTTAATGTCATGCTTCAGGATACAGAAACCTACAGAAAATACAGAAGAATCTTGCTAGCACAGTACCCAAACAAAGAAGGTATGGGCTGGCCAACTTATCTACTTGTACAAAACCCTGATTCTGATTTCACTGTTGTTGGTGAATTAAAAGGAGGAATGACCAAAGGCGAATTTAGAAATAAGCTGACAAACTTAATTGAAAGTTCCTAAAGCTAACTAATTAAAACGAATTAAGGTCATATTTCAATTGGATTAAATACAATGGAATGCAGTCAATTTAAATATCAACTTTATTCGCACTGATAGCTAACTTGATCAGAATTATTATTACGGATTGAACCGGCCACTGAATAACTGACAATATAAATTTATTGAATCATTAGACTGATAGCACGTTGTTATTCCTTTGCTCTAATTCCTTTTGTAGTTCCAGCTCAGTTTTCCCATCTTCGCTTGGAATCTGTTCTTTCATCAAAGATAACCAACTTGATATCTGTTCAATCTGTTTATCATTAGACAACACTCCAAGGCCTCTTGCTGTAACTATCGCATTTCTACCCTTTTCCTGTTTATAAATTAATCTAGAATGGAGATGATCAGGCAATCCCTTTCTTAACAATCGGAAGGCTTGTTCTTCCATTGTTGTTTCTAGAACAAGGTTTGCTTTTACTTGTGTTATTCTAGAAAAGCCTGTTTTTCTTGCAAGTAATTTCAATTTCATAACCTCAATTAATGTTGCTACAGCTGAAGGTATCTGTCCATATTTATCAGTCCATATTGTTGCTAGTTCCACCAGTTGTGCATTTGTGGTGCAATTAGTTGCGTCTCGGTATGCTTGGAACTTTTCTTCGTTGTCGACAATCCAATCGGCTGGGATAAATGCTGTAACTTGAAGATCTATTTGTGTATCTTCAACGACTGGTATATTCTGACCTTGTAATTCTGACAGGCATTCTTGAAGAAGTTCCATATAAAGATCAAATCCTATGGCTTCCATTTGGCCACTTTGTTGAACACCTAGCAGATTTCCAACACCTCTGATTTCCATATCTCGCATTGCTAGCTGGTATCCACTACCAAGATCTGCAAATTCTTGAATAGCCCTCAAGCGTTGTCGAGCTGTATCACTAAGTGCTGTGTTATTTGGATAAAATAGCCATGCATGGGCTTGAACACCACTCCTCCCGACTCTCCCTCTTAATTGATACAGCTGGGACAAGCCGAATTTCTGTGAATCTTCTATAAGAATAGTATTTACTCTAGGTATATCTAAACCACTTTCAACAATTGTGGTACATAACATTAAATCAGCTTCCCCTGAATTAAAAGCAATCATTGCATTTTCAAGTTGATTCTCAGCCATCTGTCCATGTGCTACTAATACGTTAAGATTAGGAATCATTTGTTTGAGTTTTAGAGCGACATCATCTATACCCTCCACTCTTGGAACAACATAGAAAATTTGCCCTCCTCTATCTAACTCTTGGCAAATTGCACTTCTAATTATTTCTTCATCAAAAACTGAAATATGAGTTTTAATAGGCCTTCTAGACGGCGGTGGAGTTGTAATCAGACTCATTTCACGGACTCCTGATAGACTCATATAAAGGGTTCTCGGAATTGGTGTTGCAGAAAGAGTTAATACATCTATATCTTTTTTAATTGATTTGATCTTTTCCTTCTGATTAACACCAAATCTTTGTTCTTCGTCAACAACCAACAGACCTAGGCTATCAAAAACGACATTTTTAGACAGAATTTGGTGTGTTCCAACAACAGCATCTATCTTTCCTGCTCTGAGCTCACTCAAGATAACTTTTTTTTCGGCACTAGACTTAAATCTGTTTAGTAACGAGACTTTGATTGGGTAAGGGGCAAACCTGTCAGATATTGTTCGCCAGTGCTGTTGAGCTAGAACAGTTGTAGGCGCCAATATTGCAGCTTGTTTACCAGATGTTATAGCCTTAAAAACGGCTCTAATAGCAACTTCGGTCTTTCCATAACCAACATCGCCACAGACCAGTCGGTCCATTGGTTTATCCCTTTCCATATCCCTCTTTACTTCAACTACAGCTTGTTTTTGATCTGGAGTAGGTTCATATGGGAAGGATTCCTCGAGTTCAAACTGCCAAGGACCATCCGAAGGAAATGCGTACCCCTTGGTATTATTCCTTTCTGCATAAAGCCTTACCAAGTCAACTGCGAGCTTAGAAATACTTTTCTTGGCCCTTTCCTTTAGATTGCCCCATGTCTGTCCTCCCATTTTATTAATTTTGGGAGATTTTCCATCAGTTGATCTAAATCGCCCTAGGCTTCCAAGTTGATCAGCCGCAACCCGTAAAATACCATCCAAATATTGAACTACTAAGTAATCTCTAATTTCACCTGAGAAAGCATTCTTTTCAATTTTAAGAAACCGTCCAATACCATGGTTTCTATGAACTACGTAGTCTCCCTGTTGCATTTTATTTGGGTTTACCTTGCTACTTGAGGCTCTACGTCTTTTCCGTATATAACCTGTTGAAGATAAGCATTGTTGTCCAAATATCTCTCTATCTGTAACAAGCAAAACACGCCATACAGGCAGAGTAAAGCCTATTAAATCCGAAGTATTATTACCTTTAAGAGTAGTTGGTGTGTTTTGCGCAATTAATCTCTCAATAGATGAGAGATCATTACTATTAGGAACGAATCTAGAAATACAATCATGCTCTTCCAACAAAGATACGGTTCGGCTAGGCTGAGCTGACATAATCCATACGCTGAAATGCTTCTGTACATGTGAACGTATTTCCTGAGAAATCATGCCAAATTGATTTGGATATAAATTCAAGCTTTTACTAGCTAAGTCGAAACAGTTTTCTGAAGTATTTGCCTCAAATAATTCACTTAGATTAATTACACTAAAGTGGATTAATTCCTTTATACAAGAGGAAAACGATCTATGTAAGTTAGGAGGTAGAATTGGTAGTGAATTATCTGCTGATAGAGTTAGTTCATTAATAGTCTCAGAATATATTTCATTTACATGATCCAACCATTTATTGCAGTGTTCGATAACACGACGTTTTTCATCAAGAGCAACAAATGTATCCTCAGGAAGATAGTCAAGTAAGCAACATGGACTTGGCCAAGCTAAACCAGTTAGTCGCTTAGACCCTTTGGGAATTCCTCCTTCTAACAACAAATCCAGATTTTGATTGTCCAGAAGTGTTTGTAAGCCTTCAGGCAGTCTTTGCCTTATTTCAGAGCAAACAAGACTATTAAATGACGTAGGTGTAATTGTGACACTCTCAAGAGCATCAAGTGACTTCTGACTTACAGGATCAAATTCACGTAATTTGTCGATTACATCACCAAACAACTCTAGTCGAATTGGTAGCTCAGAACTAACGGGATATATATCTATTATATCTCCTCTCCTACTCCAGACGCCTTCTGTATCAGTACTGTTATTTCGCTTGTAGCCTAATTTAGTAATTTTTGCAGATAGAAGCTCGATATCAATTGCATCTCCCTTCTTAAACGAAATACATTCTTCTACTAGTGATGACTTAGGAGGTAAATGTGGCTGTAAACTTCTCTCTGTTGAGACAATCGCCACATTGTTTTTACAATCACCTGAGCATAATTCACTTAAAACTTGTAACTGTCCCCAAATTATCTCATTATTTGGTTCTACTGAATCATACGGACATGACTCGCTCGTAGGGTAAAGGTATGTTTTACCCCATCCCATCAACTGTAGGACTGATTGCCAAGCTGCTGCTTCCTCAAGGGTTGGAACTATTACTAATAAAGGAGCGTTTTTTTTCTTAGAAAGAGCTGAAGCTATTAAAGCCCTTCCTGCTCTTGTAGCTCCTCCAATATATAAGGTTTCTTTTCGTGCTGTCCTTTCTAGAAGATCTGTGGTGATTGACGACCTCATCACATGCAACATCATCGATGTTAAAGTCATTTTAAGGAGAATTATGAAGGAATAAAATGAGAATTAGCTTAAAAAGAAGAGTTAAATACGAATCAACCTGCTGTTGATGTTGATTTTAGTTCAATAGATAAGAGATCATTGAACCTAGTAAGATCTTGAATACTCAGTGACTGTCTACTTTTAATGTTCATTTTGGTATGTAGAAAGTTCTTCGCTTGATTTGTACCCCATCCTAACTGTGCAATAAGCCTATCTGATATTTGCATTAAATGGTTTCTCTGATCATCTGTCATATTGTCATTAGTATTTGATTTTTGTGTTCTTTCTTTAAGTTTACTAATATAATTAATCAGAATATTGTATGAAGTGATTCTTTGACGGTTTTGTATAGAAAATGTGCTTAAGAGGAATTGATTTTCTTGCTCACGCGTCCAACCTAATTTCCTAACAGCTAAATCAATTTCTGCGAGTTCCTCACTCCAATCTTTTGGTTCTGGGGATTCGTCTAGCAATCTTTGATGATTAATTCCCTCGGGCTTAGCTTCTATTAGAACTTTCTCGGTAAAATTAGACAAGTTGTCAGTCTGTTTTTTGATTTGTTTTCCTTGTCCGGATTGTTCTAATCGAGCATCGGTGGTTTCTGCTCTTTGCTCTATATTCTTGGTGTCTAGGCTCAATCGATTCTTTAAACGAAGTATTGCTGCATCCTCAGCCTCATAAACCGATTGACCCTGACCTAAGGAGCTTCCTAAACATGTTTGATTGTCCCAGAAACTGATTTTTACAATGATCTTTGTAGTCTCAATGTGGCAAAGCTCTGATTGGATATGCATCGCACGTGATTTTCATGACCGTTGCTCACTTAATTATCCGCCATTCTGATTTCAAGGCAGCAAAACAAAACCTTTAAGTGAATTATTGAAACTCTACAATGGACTCTGCTTCGCTCGAATCCCTCACACCTCTTCTAGATGGGATTGATCGTTGGGTTGAACTAGCTCCCTTACTACCAGTCATAATCTCGTTAGAACTTGTCTTGTCAGCTGACAATGCGATAGCACTGGCTTCTATTACAAGAAGGTTGAAGAATATTAAAGCCCAGTCAACAGCTCTTAATTTTGGAATTATATTATCACTATTTTTGAGATTAATACTTATTTTACTATCTCAGTTGATATTAAAACTATGGCCAATAAGATTAATCGCTGGTATTTATCTGATAGGTTTGTTTATAAACAAGATTCTCGAGATTAGAAGCAAGGAGGTCACAGATTCAAAAGAGATTCAGAATAAGAACGATAATTCAATCTCACTAATCAGAGTAATAATCTTTCTAGGTCTTACTGACCTTGCTTTTTCTATAGATAGTATTGCAGCCGCAGTAGCAATAAGTGATCAATTTTTACTAGTAGTTACAGGAGCATTAATTGGTGTTATAGCACTCCGATTTACTTCAGGAATATTTATTAGCCTACTAGAGGAATATTCAAGACTAGAAACTGCTGGCTACATTGCAGTAGGCTTTGTAGGATTAAAGTTAATAATATCACTACTTATGCCAAATGCACATCTTCCTGAATGGTCAGTCTTCATCTTAATGATCAGTCTGTTCATTTGGGGTTTTTCAAAAAAAGAAGGGTCGGTAACTTTACCGGAGTGAGAAATATGTCTACTCAAGAATACTTGAATTCTGTGTTCGAACTTGTTGCTGAAGCTGCTTTCCCATAACTGGAGTTTTTCCCTCTAGCTGGGCTTCCTCGATAAGAACGATACTGTCACAAGTTTTTACTAGTATTCCAAGATTAGAATTAAGATGAATTATCAATCCTGGTTTAATTAAGTCCAAGTCATTAATTGAAATTTGACTTGGCATATCTTCAGACAGACGTTGGAATTCTTGTCTACTGAGCTCTCTACATTTTAATATTTTAAGTCTTTTATTGTTGATCTTAGTATAAGCATTTGGGTACATAGCTTTCACGACTCTTTCTATAGTTGAAGGCTTATTATCCCAATTGATTTTGAAATCTTCTTTAGTAACTATTCTTGCATATTCAACCTTACGACCAATGCTAGCCTGCTCTTTAAGAAGACCTGAGGATTGAAACTTCTCCATATTGAAATCAGTTATATCATCAAGTCGTTTTAAAAACTCAAGGATAAGATCAGCTGTTATTTGACTGAGTACTAGTCCCAGCGATTGGAAATTATGAGATGGATTAATCGAAATTTCTTTTTCTAAAAAGATTGGTCCTGTGTCCAGTCCCTCCTCCATAAACATTATGCAAACACCTGTATTTGGATCCCCTGATAGTAAGCTCCTCTGAATTGGTGCAGCCCCTCTCCATTTCGGTAAAAGTGAAGCATGTCCATTCCAGCTACCATACCTAGGTATTTCTAGGACCTCTTTTGGCAAAATTTGTCCGAATGCGACCACAATAAAAATATCAGCATTTAACCTTTTAATTTCTTCATGGATTTCTTTCTGACTTTTTATATGTGAAGGAGTTATAACAGGAATACCTAATTCCATTGCTCTATGTTTAATAGGTGATGGCTGCAGATGCTTACCCCTACCCCTCCTTCTGTCAGGTTGTGAGATTACTGCTACTACATCATGATCCGATTGGACCAGAGAATCTAGACTCAATATTGCATACTCTGGCGTACCCCAAAAGACAATCTTCATTCTTCACCTGTTATCACTAAGTTGTCTACCCAAACGTGCGGAGATATACCTTGATGAGTTATTAGTGATTGCTGCTCTATTTCAATAATGGAATTTAAAACATTTTGAATATCACCTGCAACAGTAGCAGCTTCTATTGATACCTTTTCTCGACCATTAACAAGCCATCCATCAAAGGGTAATGAGAAGGAACCCTGACTTGATTTTACACCTGCATGAAGAGCATTTAAGTTCTCAATCAAAATATATTTTTCAGAAAAACTGGCGTGATTGAGACTATTATTAATAGGAAAAGAAGATGTGTTAGATCGTGAAATGACTAACCAATCAGGACCAACTGATGCTTTTGCACCGAGCCCAGCATGACCTGTAGGACTAACCCCAAGTTTTCTTGCTGTAGCCTCCGAGTGTAAGAAACTTTCGAGGATTCCTTGATTTACAAGACACAATTTTTTTGTGGGTGTACCTTCCCCATCAAAAGAACAAGAAGAGTAATTTGCTGGATGTAATCCGTCATCGTATATTGAAAGAAATGGAACAGATATTTGAGTCCCAATTGAATCTTTATTAGATAGGCTTAATCCATCAATTACAGACCTTGCATTGAACATACTACTAAAGGCGCCAATTAGTTCTAAGAAGGCCTCTGGTGAAAAACAAACAAGATAGCTGCCTGTATTTATACGCTGGTAATTAAGGTGATTGATAGTTTTCACAGCCGCCTCCTCTACACAACCATTTATATCAAGGGCTTCTACTCCATGTGCTTGACGAACAGCACCCGAACTACGTGGTTTTTTACCTGGTTCTTGTGCTCTAGCATAAAGATAGATACTCGAATAACTTCCTTCCATGTGGCGAAATGCACCTTCGCTATTTATATAAACTCTTTTGAAGTCAGATTCTGCTAAGCCATTGTAAGGAACAGTTTTGATTGATGCGTGTTTATCAATTAACGCTTGCTCAGAAGATCTTAGAAGCTCAAATAGATACTTAATGCCTCTATGTTTATAAATTGGCTTGACAAGATCTGGCAGAGGAGATGTAGACAAAGGAGAGAATTCTGGTATTTCAAGGGAATTTCCAAAGTGGCTAGATTGCGCTGCTCCACGAAATGCTTTTTCGAGTCCTGAATCACTCAAGTCTGTAGTACTTGTCACACCAACTTTCCCATCTCTATTCCAAACTCGAACAGTAATTGAACTTCTTTGAGACCCCTTTAGTTGTTTAGCTTGCCCTCTATCAACCTGAACAGATAAATCATTGCTACAAGATGCACCAAGATCCCATTTTTTTATTGATTCAGTTTTAGAAAGTCCTTGAAAGAAACCTCTCAACCTATTTGAATCAAGTAATTCAGCTTGTTTGTTCATATTAGCGACCTCCTATTGTAATAGAGTCAACCTTAATATGGGGTTGTCCAACTGTCACGTAAATGTTCCCACTTATAGATCCACAAAAACCAGCGGCAAGATCCAAGTCATCAGCACACATAGATATCCTTGGCAGTATTTCTTTTGCTTCTCCAATGAGAGTTGCTCCCTTTACAGGATCTGTTAATTTTCCATCCTTGATCAGGTAGCCTTCTTCAACAGAGAAATTAAATTGTCCCGTAGCTCCAACACTTCCTCCACCCATCGATTTACAATAAAGTCCGTCATCGATGCTTTCGATTAAATTGTCTGGGGTAAATTTGCCTGCAGCTATATATGTGTTTCTCATCCTACTAGCTGCTGCATATGAATAATTTTGCCGCCTACCGCTTCCAGTCCTTTTGTGGCCTGTCCTTAATTCACCTGCTCTATCACTCAAAAATCCCTTCAAGATTCCATCCCTAATCAACACAGTCTTTTGTGATTCCATTCCTTCATCGTCAATAGAGATAGAGCCAAAAGCACCCTCACTTAAGCCTTCATCGATAGCAGTAACGGCCTCATTGGCTATTTGTTGATTAACTTTGTCCGCAAAAGGGGAAGTACCCCTTTCTAATTGAGTCGTTTCAAGTAAGTGACCGCAAGCTTCATGAAAAATCACCCCACCAAACTTGTTTGCCAGAACTACTGGCTTTTGCCCTGCTTGCACATAACTTGCGTAAAGCATTTTTTTAGAGCTAGTACAAATATCCTCAGCGGAACTATCTTCATCCCAATTCCTAAGATCTTGTGGATTTCCTGAACTACCATACCTTCTTCCAACAGAAGATCGGTGATCCTTTTCTGCCGCCAGCGTATTAAGACCAACTGATTGATTTAATCTAATATCCTTAGAAAAAGTACCATCGGAAGATGCTACTAGTATTTCCTGCCATGATCTGGAATAACTGGCTCTTCTTACTGTTAAATTTTTACCATATTGATTTAATTTGCGTGTACCAGCTAATATTTTATGACTAGATTCTTCAATACCAGGGCATTGGGACAACCAATTTCTTTTAGAAAGGCCATAGTCCATTAGCGGTTTCAAACCTTCGAATACAATCTTTTGATTACTTAATATCTCAAATCCAAGCATGCCAAGCGCTTGGTCTAGTGCCTGAATCAACCCATTTTCCGTAAGCTCATTGGTACTAACAAATCCATCTTTTGTTCCAGAAAAAACTCTAATTCCTGCTCCCTTACTGAAGGAAGGGCTAACACTAGTAATAATGTCTTGTTCAGCTAATATTCCCAAATTATCTGTATTCTCTAGAAAGATTTCTACAAAATCAGCCCCTGCTGCTCTCCCTCGACAAATAAGGGATTCCAGTAGATCTAACCAGTTTTCTCCAAAAGCTTGAAAGTCGCCTTCGTGATCAAGGGGTTGCCGTCTGAATGTGCTCAAGCGAAAAAAACGTACAGGACTCTAGTTCTATAACTTTAGATGCCATCATGCATTTTTGGGGTTAAAAGTCTAATATAAACATTATGCTATTCAAAGATTCCTCTAGGCAAACCAATAGTTCGAGAAATAATGACAAAACCTGTTTGTGCTTATCTAGTGAATTGGCTACTTTAATAACTAGTATCTTAGATATTTAGTTAATTTGATCCTAACCACTTCTGACCATTTAAACGTTGTAATATTCTTGAGATAATCAATGGACCTGTTATCCTTTTCTCATCAATAAGAAAAGATTCTATTGTACTAGCTATAGGAGTTTCAGATAAGCAGATTGTCTTTGAAGATTTAATGTTATCGGAACTAAAGCACACCCAAAATAGGCGATTGCTAGATATTTCACATACTAACATCCAGCAGTTTCCTCCGATAACTGGTCGTTCTCCTGATTTCAGAGTTAAGGACTTTGGAGGAAAGCCCTTTCTCG
The DNA here is from genome assembly GCA_003280225.1 of Prochlorococcus sp. AG-363-K07. Lineage (GTDB taxonomy): Bacteria > Cyanobacteriota > Cyanobacteriia > PCC-6307 > Cyanobiaceae > AG-363-K07. Next base: position 52,577 of record QCFO01000003.1, read on the forward strand.
TAAGCGAATTAGTAAGATCAGGGATTAGATGATCTAATATAAATTCCGAAAAAGGTTTCTCTTCCGGTTTTACAGGTTTAGTAGAAACACTGTCGGGGGTTGATTGATTCAAGTTTTTTCCTGCAGTAACACTCGTAAATTCAGAATTAGTAGAACCTTCATTCTTTTTATTGGCTGATTTGTCCTCCACCTGTCGATTCTATGTAGACCATCTAAGTTTTAATTATATAACAAGGCATGAATTGAGCTAGGTTTCACAACCAATTTTCTTTTAGAGCATTACCCCAGTCTTCTTCGCTGTCCTTAGGAATACTCTTCTCCTGATATTCGTTGTCATATATTTCATCCTGAGAGAAATTGTCATAAAAGGGATTGTTTTCCTGTTCTTCATGATTAGCGAGAGGTGAGGGATCGTCCTCTAGCCCATAGTCATAATCGATATTGCTCTTTGGATCCTCGCCATTTTTTATTATTCTAAATGGAACCGATAAGGTAGGGGAAGGGTCTCTGTAGTCTCTTTCTGGTGTGTATTGAATTGAATTTAGATTTTTATTTTGATTTTGACTCGATATATTTGTAGATTCACTATATGAAGATTCTGCGTCCTGTACATATTGTGTTTCCCGATCAGGTCGAATTCGAACCTGTCGCTTAAAAGTCTGGAGAAGGTTTGAATTCGCAGCAATGGAAGCTGAAGAAAAAATTACACCAGATATGCAGCCAACTGACATAAGAACCCCTAAAGGTAGAACAGGAGACTGCCACGTTAAAATCCTTATACGTGCTGGTTTGCTTAAATTAAGTGAGGAAACGAGAAGGACTGAAATCATTGGACTAAGAACCACTATCAGTCCTAATTTTTTATATATGTTCATTTCTGAGGCCCTTGCCATCGTTTAGGTTCACCTATTTCTAAATCGAAAGCATCAAACAATCTAAAAACCATAAAATCAATCATCTGATCTAGTGATTTTGGCATGGTGTACCAGGCTGGAATTGGAGGACATATAACAGCTCCGCATTCTGCAAGGTGTGTCATGTTCCTTAAGTGGATCAAACTAAAGGGCATCTCGCGTGGAGCAAGAACTAATTTTCTTCGTTCCTTTAATTGAACATCAGCACATCTTTCGATAAGATTTAATGAAAAGCCTGAGGCAATTCTACCAAGAGTTCCCATGCTGCATGGAACAATAATCATGCCCATTGTTTTAAAACTTCCGCTTGCAATACTGGCTGAGTTATCATTCCATCTGTGACAGATTAGATTCCCATTTGTAGTAGAAAGTCTATGGCGCCAGAAATCGGCTTGAAGTTTAGGTTCTAGAGGAAGACTAATATTAGTTTCACTGCTCCAAACTTGGAAGGCTCCTCGGCTAACAATTACATGTACATCATAGTTATTCTTTAACAAATGATAGATAGATCTTTCTGCTAGAACCTGAGCTGATGCTCCGGATATTCCTATTATAATGGGCTTCATACTGTTATTCTAGAGTATCCGAAATAGAATCTAGGCTTTCTATTAATATATTATTATCACTATCCGTTGAAGCGGATTCAGAAACTGTATTGGAATTAGACAGTTCAAGATCAATCTGATTTCGAAGAATGTCAACCTTGATTATTCTTACTTTGATAGTATCACCAAGTTCATAGACCTGCTTACTCTTCCTTCCTATTAAACGATTCTGACGTGAACGGTACTCATACCAATCATCATTAAGTGTGCTGACATGAACAAGTCCCTCAGCTAAAGAGGGGCTAATTTCAGCAAAGAATCCATAACTTTGAACACCAGTTATTACTGCATCTAATTCCTGACCAATAAGTGGTTCTACCTTACGAGCCTGCTTCATATTAATAATGCCATTAAGCAGTTGTTTTGCTTTGATATGCTGAGAATTAAGGTGGTTTAGATTTTTGTCATTAAAAATTTTTTGGAGGAGAGAAGATTGAGCTGGACTTAAAATATCCCATGAAATATTTTTAAAACAATCCTTTTGCCCAAGTAGAACTACATCTTTAGTTCTTGCGGTTGCCTTATTCTTTGCATCCCTTAGCAGGGTTACTTGTACATATTGATTCATAATTTCATAATAGTGACTTCCTGGAGAGCACCATGGTGCTAGTTTGTCACTATATAAAATTGGTTGACTTTCAGGAGAGATACGTTCCTCTTCAATAGTTTTAATGGGATAGTATATAGCTAATTTTGGAGTAGGAATTGCATGCCGAAGAGACTTATCTAGAATTCTTCTGGATTTAGATTTGGAAAATGCGAATGAGAGATCAGATGTAGTGACTTCTCCATCTGTGTCTAATTTGAGTTCAATTCCTAAAGATAATGCAGATTTCGCAAGATCGTTAATAGTACTTGAATCTACTTGTTCAGAAGAGGTGTGTATTAATGGCAAATTTAGACTGCTACAATGATTATACCAACAGCAATTTGCAACTCTAATTAACTTCGATAATACAGAGTTTGGATCAGAAACATTATAAGGCGGATGCCATTGATCATAATACGCAGAAGGATATATCTGTGCCAAATCAGAATTATCTTGATCACTAAAAACAGAAATGTCTAACTCAATTAAGCCCTTCTCCACATCAACGCAATGAAGAAGAGATGCGCAGGACAGCAATGTCTGAAGTTTAGGAAGGTAGTCCTTTATAGGCTTCAAACAGGTTGGTATGGTTCTAGATTTTGGTTTTCTTGCTTCAAGAGCTGCCAAATGCTCTTTAGTTATTAAAGCAACAGGTTTTATTATTGACAAGCTGAAATTCCAATCAGTCACTACACCTTTAGAACTAATATCTATTACAATACTGATAGCATGATTTACTTCACCTACAGTAAATCTACTTTCTTTCAATATCTTATCAGTCAAAATTGAATGCCAGTTATTCCCCAAGCAATGGGTTTCAGCATTATCTTTTATCCATAGGTCTAGGTTATTCCCTACTGATAATCTTTCTGCTATTGAAGGTGCATGAACCCATAACCTATAACCACCATCTCTGGCTTCAACACTGACTGCAGGGAGTGGAGGAGATTCATGTGAGGTCCATGAATTAAGAAGTAAAGTCTCTTGATCTGTGAAGTCAGTCCTATTCTTTTCTAATGGAGCTTTCAATGAAATTCTAGGAATCGGACTTAGCTGGTTTAAATTAAATTTGCTAAGCAGAATATCGATGTCACCTTCATCTCCAGAATCCAGTGAAAGACTTCGAATTACGTGACCTTGAGCATCATATTGAGCTATCGGGAATTTATCTATTCTTACCTCGGCTAAATTCTGTTTATCTGCAACAATGAATTTAATATTGGAGTAGTCTAATTCAATTGAACCTATTATCCTGTCATCTAAAGGATTAGCTACCAAGGTCTCATTATCATTTTCTAGTAAGCACAGAATATTTCGCGAGTTACGTTCAAGTATGCACTCTACTAAACCCTCTGGAGACTTTCGGCGAATTGCTTCTTTTAAAACTCTTACTAAAACCCTGTCTCCATTCCATGCATGATTTAAATGATGGTCTCTAATGTAAATATCCTCGCCACCATCATCTCGAATAGCAAAACAATAACCCTTGCTGCTACATCTAAGTCTTGCTTCTAAAAATGAATCATCAGAGGATTTTTTAATAAATCCATCGGAATCTTTCTCCAACAGTCCTATTTTCGTGAGAGCGTTAAGAGCAATATCAAGTTTCTCTTTATCAGCCTTTTTAGTAAGCTTTAGAATACGTTGTAATTTCTTTATTTCCAATGAGTCTCCTAGAGACAAATGATCAAGAAAACTTGCAACAGTAAACATAGTGATCTCCTACTTTAAAGGATAAGTTTGAGAAAGAGGTAATGCCAAGAGTGGCAAAACAAAGAGCCCTTTTAAATTGATAGTGATTTAGTGCTCAGAGTTGACTTGCTCTGCTCCATGAGTAAGAGGCCACAGAAGCTTAACTCCGATAATCAGGAAACCAAAAGCAGCAAGCATTTTCAAAATGTTAGCTGGGATCAGTGTCGCGATAGAGCCTCCTGCAAGAACACCAAGAAAGCTTGCAAAGACGAGTGCGACAGAAGATCCAAGAAAGACAGCAAGAGGTTTGTTGGAGGTGCCGCTTATGGCAAGAGTTGCAAGTTGTGTCTTGTCACCGAGTTCAGCTAGAAAAACGGTTGTGAAGGTAGTAATTAGAAGGGGAAAAATCATTTTCAAACTGCGTTGTGACTTAAAATCAAACCATTAATAGATTGAATCCCTAGCAATAATCCTATACCAACCATAAGTATTCCCGCCATATAATTGAACCTTTCAGCAGGCATTTTTGTGGCGATCCATCGTCCCAGGAGGACACCAACTAGGCTAGAACAGATTAATGCTAGAGAGGATCCTACGAATACAACTAATGGTTTCCCAGACTGTGCTGTTAGGAGAAGAGTGGCTACTTGTGTTTTGTCCCCAAGTTCAGCTAAAAAAACAGTGGTAAATGTTGTAATTAATACCGAGCTGAAACGCTTTTGATCATTGCTGTCTTCTGAACTACTGCTTGAGTTCAAGGGATCCATAACTCACTCATTGTTGGAGGAATAACAAACCTCTCTATTGAATCTTATATACTCGTCACTACTTACCCCAAATGTAGACTGAATTTGGTCGGTGCAAAAAGCAATCGCATTAGAGTCAGTCTCCGAAGACTCAAATTGAAAAAGACGATGCAGGTTGCTAACGCGACAGAAATCTGGTCGGTCAGAATAAATCCTACAAAGACGTTTTGATTTGTCGAGATGAATACACCAGCCATCCTCTCCAACCATTTTCATATAGGTCATTGTCTGCGTTTCGTTCAGAGCTTCTAGAGCTTCTAGCCTTTCTTCAGGAGCCAATCGGCAACAGGCTCCACAACAGCTAATACACTGCCATTTGAGAGTTTGAGCAGATTTCATCTAAACAGCTGTGACAAGCGGTCACATCTATGGTGAATTAATGGACTTTTGGGCACTGTCTCTTTTAGGGTGCTGTAGGGTGTAGACCAATTTCTAGACTCTACTTCTTCACCAAATTATCAACTCATGGGAAACCTCATACCACTTGCTGCTGTTGTTCTAGCAGGACCCGCAATTATTGCTCTTATCTTCTATAGAAGATAAGCTTCGAAAATTACCGATATAAAAAAGAAATTGGATAGAAGAGATATCTTCTATCCAATTCTTATGGCTACCATTTTATTGATTGAACATACCTAGTGATCAATTGCTAGTGCTACTCTTACTTCTCTGATTAAAGAAGATATATAGCTACCTGTTTTTAGAGTACTAGGCATATTAACAATTTTAGAGTTATCATTCTGAGAAAACTCAATTTCTTTACCTTCAGAATTAACTATAATTACATTATTATCAATATTCTTTTTGTAGCACTTGTACTTTCGATTTGATTTAGAGATTACTGTCTCACTTCTATATTCCCTAACGTCAACAATATTAAGAACTAGTTTCTCTTCATCCAACCAATCATTAACTGACAAATGAAAAGCAATATCTAACAATGAAGCAATTTTAGTTTTGGCAGGGTAATTCCAATAAAACGCTTCTTTTTTACAGCCATCTTGCTCTAGCTCCAGCCTTAGATGACCTCCTCTGAGATATTTATGAGTAATTAATTTACAGTTACTTGACCAAAATAGAATCTTCGGATTCTCTACTCCAAATGGTTCAAAAAGAGCTATATTCCTCCAAAGTTCCCAATTAATTTCAGAGAATTTGATACTACAATCGGGTTTGATAGATATAAAGTCGCGGGCATTAATTAACCATCTCTCTGCAATATTATTCATACGATGATGAAATTCACCCAAATTTTCAGGTTTAATAGTGAACCCTCCAGCTGCACTATGTCCACCGTGAGTTTCTAGTAAATCTGAGCAGCTATCTAGAGCAATATTCACGCTAAAACCCTCTGGACCTCTTGCCGAAGCTCGGAAGAGGCCATTATTTGTTGCGGCTAGCAACGCTGTAGGTCTTTGATATCGTTGCAAAATACGAGATGCAACTAATCCTATTACTCCTTGATGCCAATGACTCTGAGCCAGAAGAATAAAAGGGGGTATAGAATTTTTATCAGAATCAATAATGGCTATAGCTTCAGATTCAATTCCATCACTTATAAGTTTTCTCTTTTTGTTTAATTCATCGCATTGTCTTGCAAGAAGAATTGCTTGATTTTCATCTTCCTCAACAAGCAAATCGAGTATTAGTTGTGGATCACCTATACGACCTACTGCATTAATTTTAGGGGCGACACGAAAACCTATATCATCTGAATTCAAACGTCTATTTCGTATACCAGAGAGTCGATAAAGGGCAATCAAACCATTGCAATGAGTGTTATGAAGATTACGCAAGCCTTCAACCAATATTGACCTATTACAACCAGTCAATGGAGCCATATCCGCTATTGTTCCAATACAAAAAAGATCTAATGCATCAGACAATATATTGGTGTTTCTATATCTTTTGGCTAACTCTGCAGCTACTACATAAGCTAGTCCAACACCTGCTAGAAATTCATATGGTGAGTCCCTTGGAACTGTGCTTGGATGGATTAATGAATGAGCGTTAGGTGGTTTGCCCTGGAGTTTATGATGATCTGTGATAATCACATCAATATTAAGACTATTAGCTTGATCTATTGCTTTGTGTGCATTAATGCCATTATCAACAGTGATAATTAACTTGACCTTACTGTCATTTAGATTGTTAATCATATTCTGGTTTAATCCATAACCCTCCTCCAGCCTATCTGGAATAGCTGTAATAACATTTGCTTTTAAACCTTTAAGAGCCTTGAAAAGTATTGCCGAACTAGTCATTCCATCTGCATCATAGTCACCACAAATACCTATAGCTTCTTTACTTTCTATTGATTTTTGAATTCTGCTTAGAGCTCTAGGTAACTGAGGATAATGTTCTAAAACATTTGGAGGTTGACAAGGACTTAAAAACTTCTGAGCTTGATCATTATCAGAGAAACCTCTTCTAGCGAGGGTCACTCGTAGACAATCTGGGAGAGGTACGTCAGGGAGAGATGTATTTGTAACAGGTCTTGGAAGTATCCATTGAGGTGGACTCCATGATGGTTCACTCATAGTTAATAACTAGATGAATTAAGAGTTAGGATCAAGAAGCATGGGGAGAGTAGTATCATGGAAGATATAAAAGCAGTATTTTGGGATCTTGATGGGACTTTAGCTGAAACCGAAATGTACGGCCATAGAATATCTTTTAATTATTCATTTAAGAAACATGGGATTAATTGGAATTGGTCTAAAGAGACATATAGACAACTTTTAAAAATTCCAGGAGGAAAAAATAGGATACAAAGATACTCTGAAAAACAGTGTTATAAGCTATCTAATAGTCTTATCGATTCTATTCATAACGAAAAACAAATTTATTATAGTAAACTAGTTTCAGAAGGAGAAGTACCAATTAGGAATGGAGTATTTAGACTAATAAATGAAATGAAAAAAAAAGATATACAGCAATGGATTGTAACTACAAGTAGCAGAGCCGCTGTAGAGCCTCTTATTAAGAAATTCTTCTCGATTAGCCACAATACATTCGAAGGAATGATTACATTTGAGGATGTCTCAAGGTTAAAGCCTGATCCTGAAGCCTATCTATTAGCCATAACAAGGTCTGGACTTCCTCCAAATAATTGCGTGGTTATAGAAGACTCACATCTGGGTCTACTAGCGGCCAAAAGGGCACATTTATCATGTTTAGTTACCTTGCCATCGTGGAAATCATCATTTGAAGAGGATATGAAAATTGCAGAAGCAATTGTTACAACTTTAGGTAATGAGGCCGACCGCTGTGAGGTTCTTCATGGACCCGATTGCGAAAATGGGTTAGTTACGCTCAAATATCTAAATAGGCTTTCTGGATAGGAGCTATTTTGCAAAATACTCGATATAGGTTATTTTCTAGCAAGTTAGTAAGCTATTTTTCAACCTCGCTTGTAGGGCCTTGGAAAAAGCGGTCTATCGGACTAATATCACTACTTCTAGGCTACTATATAGGTAGTATTGTAACAACATATTACCTTCAAAGATTAAATCAAAGGCCATTAGTTGTCCTATTCATGGTCGTATTAATTGAGATCCTGGTAAGGATAAGAGCTAATGTCCAGAAAGAACCATGGCCATTATTCTGGATAGCCATCGACAATATTAGAATAGGAAGTGTTTACTCAGTAGCATTAGAAGCCTTTAAGCTTGGGTCATAAGTTTATAAAATCTTTAATTACGTTATTACTTAAGAATATTAAAAGCAAGTTAGTTAAGAGGGAAATAATCACTCCTCTGAATCTTCATCTTGGTCCATTGGGTAAACAAAACCCTGGGCTCTGCCACTTAAAACAGATTTCCCAATAGAAAGTGCCTTATCGGCTGCTGTTGCGGCCTTAGCTTTCCATATTGCATGTCTCTGATTTCGCTTGCCTTTAGAGGTCTTTTTCTTTGGTACAGCCATTCTCGTACTATTTAATTAAACCTATAATCGACCTTAGCGATACCTTGCGTCAAATCATTAGGGTATTTATATATAGGATTCCAAGGCAACAACGTCAATTGAAAAACCTTTTAGAATAAGGAAGGGAGATCTAAAAGGCTCTTGATAGCCCCTAAAGCAACTCCAAACTGAGATTTGTGAACTTCGGAACCCCCCCCATCCCAAGCTATAGCAAGCTTCTCTCTGATATCGAAGCAGGCAACGTCAAAAATTTGGTCCTAATACCAAAAAGAAGACAAGTTGAGGTTGAATTTCTAGATGGAAGTGCTGCTCTTATCCCAATTTTTTATAATGACCAAAAAATTCTGCGAGCAGCTGAAGGATCTTCTACTCCGCTATCGGTAAAAGACGTAAGGGGCGAAGAAGCTTTAGCGTCTTTTGCTGGAGCAATTGGCCTGGGTCTAGTATTCATAATTGGTATAACTTTCCTAATAAAAAGATCTGTAAAAATTGCAAATAAAACCCTTGGGTTTGGAAAAAGCCAAGCACGAATTAAACCAATTGAAGAGCTGCAGGTTAGATTTGAAGATGTAGCAGGAGTTGCTGAAGCTGCAGAAGAGTTAATTGAAATAGTAAGTTTTCTAAAAAAACCAGATAAACTAATTAAATTAGGCGCTAAAACTCCAAAAGGAATATTGCTAGTTGGCCCTCCCGGTACAGGGAAGACGTTATTGGCAAAAGCTATAGCTGGTGAAGCAGAAGTTCCATTTTTCTCTATAGCAGCATCTGAATTTGTAGAGTTGTTTGTGGGTGTTGGTGCGAGTAGAGTTAGAGATCTTTTTGCAAAAGCGAAACAAAAATCACCCTGCATAATTTTTATTGATGAAATAGATGCAGTTGGAAGGCAAAGGGGAGCTGGTATTGGAGGAGGTAATGATGAAAGAGAACAAACACTCAATCAACTATTAACTGAAATGGATGGTTTTGCAGAAAACAGTGGCGTTATTCTTTTAGCGGCAACAAACAGAGCTGATGTACTTGATTCTGCATTAACTAGGCCAGGTAGATTTGACAGAGAAATATATGTGTCGCTTCCAGACAGAAAGGGCAGAAAGGACATACTTGCCGTTCATGCGCGTAGTAGGCCCATAGCAAAAGAAGTTTCACTTAAAGATGTTGCACTTAAAACAGCTGGATTTTCCGGAGCTGATCTTGAGAACCTCTTAAATGAATCGGCGATATTCACCGCAAGAGATTCAGTTAATGAGATCACAAATAAGCACATTGATCAGGCTTTGGAAAGATTGACAATGGGAATGGCTAAAAAAGCTTTAAATGATTCAACTCAAAAAAGGCTAATTGCCTACCATGAAGTAGGGCACGCACTTGTTGCCGCGTTAAGTCCTATGGCAGATAAGATTGACAAAATTACAATATTACCAAGGATCAATGGAGTTGCGGGCTATACAAGTTTCAAACCCGACTCTGATGTTGTAGATTCAGGACTGATAACTAAGGGATATCTATATTCCAAGATAGTAGTAGCTCTTGGCGGTAGAGCAGCGGAAACTCTTGTTTTTGGACCTGAGGAAATAACTCAAGGAGCAGAGTCAGATTTACAGATAGTGAGTAACTTAGCCAAGGAAATGATTACTAAATTTGGGTTTTCAGAGCTGGGATATGTTGCGCTTGAATCAGAGGAAAATAAAGTATTTTTAGGAAGAAATCTACTCCAAAGGAAATCAGGGTATTCAGAGTCTACTACGAGTCAAATTGACTACGAAATCAGAAAAATAGCCAAGGAAGCTATGAATGAGGCGATGCAAAAACTGAAATCAAAGCGCGATGAACTTGACGAGCTTGCGGATTTGCTTGTTGATCGCGAAACATTAAATGCAGAAGAATTCCTAAGACTAGCAAATATTGAAAAACAAGCCCTATAAGCCTAAAATAGAGCTAGAACAATACAAACAATAGATAGTGAAAGCGAAACAAAAAAGTCATTGGCTATTTTATTTAAAACTAAGTAGCTTGATTACACTAACAATCATATTGCTGTCAAGATACCATATTGAGTGGTTATGGTTTAGTCAATTCAACCTCCAGAGTGTATTGATAAAACAAATACAGATTCAAGTTTTATGTATTCTAATCTCAACTATTGGAGCAGTATTCCTAATATTTTGGCAGGAGAAATGGAGAAAGATAATTTCGATAAAGAAATCGATAGTTAGAGCCCAAAGATTCTATTCCGGTTGGATATATACTCTTAGTCTACTGGGTTCTTTAATAGCTACTAATATTGCATTATTAATAATTATCCTGATAACTGTTACTTCGCTAGTAGATCCTTATTCAACCTATTCTTGGTGGACTCTTGAGGCAGTTGCACCATACAAGAATGTGACATTAATCTTAATCGCATCGATTAATTTAGTCCTATTTTTAAATAGAAGCAAAGGAGCTTACTATACACTAATTACTGGTTGCATAGGATTTATAGTTTCAATTACTAGATGCTGGGGAATATGGGCTCTAGGTCTTTCAATTCCAAATAGCAACATTCTAGAACCTGTTTATCAATCTGATATTAGTTTTTCGCTTGGCATATATCCAGCCCTTATATTAATCTGTACTATTTGCCTAGCTATATTGTCGCTAACATTATTTACATCCTTATGGATTTATCTAACTACAAAATCAAACTTATCTGACTGGCAGGTTTCTGGATTAGATACGACCAAAAAAAATCATATTAAACCAATATTAATTCTTATAATACTCCTTATAGGCTCTCTTTTCTGGTTATCTAGGCACGAATTTCTCTGGACCCAGAATGAAATTTTTGCAGGCGCGTCATGGCTGGACATAAACTTCAGTATTCCATTACGAACATTAGGTTCGCTAAGTCTATTCATCTTTTGCTTAGGCTTATTAATTTCTGGAACGTTGATCAAGACATTAATTAAAATATCCTCTTATTTGTTATTAGGCCTTGCACTACTTCTGGAGTTCCTAATAGCACCATTTCTCGATTGGATTATAGTCAAACCTAGAGAACTTGAGCTAGAAAGTAAGTATATTGCTAGAGCTATTAAATCGACAAGGAAAGCCTTTCAACTTGATTCTATAACCACTAATCTAATAAACCCAAGAAATGAAATAAGTAAATCGGACATTAGATTAGGCGAGAGCACACTCAAGAATGTCAGGTTATGGGATAGTCAACCATTACTAGATACAAATAGGCAATTACAGCAGCTACGAAAATATTATCGTTTTTCACGAGTAGCTGTCGATAGATATAAGCTTGCTCCAGATTCTGCAGAGAGACAGCAAGTAATGATAACTGCTAGAGAATTAGATTCAGATGAGTTACCAGAGAGGTCAAGAACTTGGCTTAATCGACATTTTGTATTTACTCATGGTTATGGATTTACAGTAAGTCCCGTAAATACAAAGGCAAATGATGGTTTACCGGAATATTTTATAAAGGATATCGGCATATCTAGTAAAATTGAGGGCAACAAAAATTTAGGAATTTCTAAGGAAGATGTTATAGATTCTATTCCAATTGGTCAACCTGCTATTTACTATGGAATGCTTTCATCGAAGTATGTGGTGGCACCATCCAAAATCAAGGAACTCGACTATCCAGAGGGAGATAAGAATATATTTAATCACTATGATGGATCAGGAGGCATAACTATTTACAATCTACTTAATAGACTAAGCGCAGCTTTCTATGTAAAGGACGCAAGACTTTTAAATACTGGTTCTTACTCAGATAAATCTAAGATTTTAATAAGAAGAGGAGTCACGAAGAGGTTAAAGATGTTGGCTCCCTTCCTTGAATTTATTTCTGATCCATACCTTATCTCTGTTTCAATTCCAGAGAACTCTCAAGGATACGACTCCACTCAAAATCAATATTGGATTGTAGAAGGTTACACAAGCTCAACGACATACCCATATGCTGAAAAGATTAACGCAGAAAAACCAATTAGATATATAAGAAACTCCGTAAAGGCAATAGTGGATGCATATAATGGGTCTATAAACTTATACATAACAGAACCATCTGACCCGATAATACAAGCCTGGAACAGGGTATTTCCAGGTCTCTTTCAGAGTCTTAGTGACATGCCGACTTCAATACGGGACCACCTAAGTGTTCCTGTAGAGCTTTTTAATATACAAGTAGATAAGCTTCTTAGATACCATGTGACTGACCCTAGAACTTTTTACAATGGCGATGATATTTGGCAGGTTCCAATGGAGATCTACGGATCGAAGGAGGTACCAATTCAGCCTTACCATATAACAGCACAAATTGGAGATAATGAGAGGTCTGAATTTCTACTTTTACAGCCATTAAGTCCATTAGCTAGACCCAACCTTTCCGCTTGGTTAGCTGCAAGAAATGATGGAAATAACTATGGCGAATTAGTTTTACTTCGCTTTCCGAGCCAAACATCTATTTTTGGACCAGAGCAAATTCAAGCATTAATCAATCAAGATCCTCTAATCAGTCAACAATTTAGCCTTTGGGATCGAGCAGGTTCTGAAGTAATTCAAGGCAATTTATTGGTATTACCTATTGGAAATTCTCTTTTATATGTGGAACCGGTATATCTAAAGGCAAGCACAGGTGGATTACCTACATTAACTCGTATAGTTGTTAGCGACGGCAAGCGCATAGCGATGGCAGAGAGCTTACGGGAAGGTATAGATCAACTGCTAAAGAAACCCTTTGATAGAGATTAAAAAGCCTGCCTAAAATTTAGGCAGGCTTTTTAATCAGGAGGAATAAAATATTAGATATTAATCTATTGAACTGAAAAACTCTTTGCTACCAACTGGATCTGGCTTCATAGTTTTTTCTCCTGGTGTCCAGTTCGCTGGGCAAACCTCATCTGGATGTGATTGAACGTATTGAAATGCCTGAAGCACTCTTAATGTTTCGTCTACGTTTCGACCTACAGGAAGATTATTAATAGTTGCATGCATGATCGTACCTTCTGGATCGATGATGAAGAGTCCTCTTAATGCAACTCCTTCAACGTCATCTAGAACGTTATAGGCAGTAGAAATATCCTTTTTGAGGTCAGCAACGAGTGGATAATTGATATCTCCTATACCTCCTTGATTTCTTGGTGTCTGAATCCAAGCTAGGTGACTGAATTGACTGTCAACAGAAACGCCAAGGACCTCAGTATTCTTCGAACTAAACTCAGAATACCTATCGCTAAAAGCTGTTATCTCAGTAGGACAAACAAATGTGAAGTCTAAAGGATAAAAAAATAGGACAACATATTTTCCTCTGTAACTTGAGAGGCTTACCTCTTTAAATTCCTGATCAATAACTGCAGTAGCACTGAAATCAGGTGCTTTCTGGCCAACTTTCAGGCATCCATTAGAAGTCATGGTTGAAGTAGTAAAATTGTTGTGGTTGATAAATTGGAGGCAGTTCAAGCCTCCTAGCTGGCATTTAGAGTTCCATCGATAACTTATCATGGATATCTAAATAAGTGTCAGAAAGTCTTCATCAGCTAATAGAGATTATTTTAAGTTCAGGAGGTTGCCTCTTATGTACTGGGACCAGCAGTTGCTAAAACGTTTTAATTCTACGAGTCATTTGAGACTCTTAAATCAAGTTAGAACTGAACTAAAAGCTAATCCAATAGTCAGGCAGCACTTCACATTAGCTGGAATCAATGAATTGAAGTCTAAATAAAAAGTTTATTAGAAAGAAGCGAATTCTAGATAGGATGAAGTAAATAGACGGGCTGACAAAGTGTATAGATAAATAGAAACCAAATGGACCTACTAATAGGCTTAAAGTAATGTCAATATAGTAATTACACAAAGGTAAGCTGATAGAATATTTAACTGGAATTATTTAAAATAAGTTAGTCTTATAGATAAGAAAATATGAGTGTCAGTGGAGAGACTTGAACTCTCGACCTCAGCGTTATGAATGCTGTGCTCTAACCAGCTGAGCTACACTGACATATATTCATTTTAACAAACGAAGGGGTTGACTGTGTACCTTGCCAGAAAAACGAAAGTTAGATTTTTAAAAAAAGTCATAATGTTGACGATTTTATAATCAAAGTTGATCATGGAGGATCACTTAGGTAATTAATTGAATAAATTACTATAGTATTTTGAAAATATACAACTACAGTAACTTCAATTGTTGTAGCGCTTGATAAGCAACAATGCCCACTGATACAGAGAGGTTTAAACTTCTAACTCCTTCATTTGGAGAAACCATTACACCTCCTGGCATTGGAATTGAAGATGTAGCACTACATAAGCTTTTAACCTTCTCTGGGAGCCCTAAATCCTCCCGACCAAACAAAAGAACGTCACCATATAAAAATTTTATTGAAGAAAGTGGCTTATTAGCAGATTTGCTAAAAGCAACTATGCGATGCGAACTAGAAAGAGAATCTTGGTAACTTGAAAATGAATTAAATATGGAATAATCAACAAAAGGCCAATAATCTAAGCCAGCCCTTTTGAGATATTTGTCTTCAAGACTGAAACCAAGCGGCTCAATAAGATCCAAGGGTAATTTGAAAGCCGCACATGTGCGAGCTATGTTTCCTGTGTTTTGTGGAATTTGAGGTTCGAGTAGAGCAATTCGAAATGGGGCATGATTACTTACCACCAGATTAGAGTAGATCATAAAGGAATAGAAACTGATATTTCCTTTATGTCGATAGCTCGACCTTGGATCACTAACCAACTCTTACTTGACAGAATCTGAAAGTTCTGGGAGATAACTCCTAGACGATCTGAGAATTTAATACCTAATTCCGTGTTTGGTACAAGACTCCAACCTACCTCCTCGATAACAATAATCACAATTCCCAAATGACCTAGCAAAAAGGATGCAAGTTGCTTAGAAAGATGGTGCCATTCTTCATCATTTAAATCTAAATGGGCAGCAACTACACCGCCGAGTGAGTCAAGGAGAATAGTTGAAGGAGATTGTATATTCTTAAGATTAGCTAATAGATTGCTAGTTGTTTCTATAAGGTTCCATTCAGGAGGTCGTCTTTGACGGTGGATCCTGATTCGCTCAGAAAGACTTAGATCAGAGGGGTTGTCTTGAAGTGTCGCGACATATGTGACTTGCGGGTGATTTTCAACCAAATACTCAGCCCAACGGCTTTTCCCAGAACGAGATGGGCCAGTAATTGTGATTATTTGGTTAAATGGTTGATCTTGCAACTTTAGAACAATGATTATTCACTGCTAATATAATACCCTTATCGTAAATCTAGAGTTAATACAGTGACTCGGAAAAGGCTGGTTAATAAATTGTCTACTAAGAGAATAATCATTAAAATATAAGGATAAAGTAAATGGGAAGATATAAGAGATAACCTCTTTCTGCGAAACTCAACTCAGTCGTGCAACGATCAGCAAAAATCACATTTTCTATAGGTATTCTACTGTTAATAATGACGGTACTAAATACCTATACAAGTGAATTAATAACTCCAGAGCTACAAAGGGCTCAAGTCCTTTCTGGTATATCCTCAGTATTTATAATATTAATTTCCTATTTATGGACTGAAACTAAACAAGTACAAATCAAACGTTCTAAGTTCTCTCAACCTGAAGGTTTCATCCTAAATCCAAAACTAGACGGGAAAAATAGAGAAGAATTAGCATGGGCCAGTCATCTCTTTCTAACAACTACACCTTCTATTTCGGTATGTATTTACTGGGATAATGAGGTGCTTCTTAAAAGGGGGATATTAGGAACTGAAGCCTTCGAGCCTGGAATGATTTGCAAAGAGGTAGCCATCAAAAAGCAAACGTTTTATATGCCTAAGGCATCATTATATCCAGGGGCGATAGAGTTTGAGTCTATTGCAAAAGATTTACCCTCTATTATAGTCGTACCACTATCTAATAAAGGCTTTTTAATTGTTGGAGGAAGTTCTGAACGATGTTTCAATAAATTCCAAGAAAAAATGTTCAGTTCTTGGGGAGAAAGAATTAGTTACATATTGGATTGCTAGCGAAACTTATCAAGAGATTGGTCAAGCCCCTCTATCTCTAGAAGAGTTTCAACTTGATTAATATCTGAGACAAAATTTATATACTGACTAGGAACTAAAGGAGTAGTAATGTCTAAGAAGTTAACTTGAGTTGAGGTCGAAGTGTAAGATTTTTGTTGATATTCTGAGGCCCCTAGGATACAAATATCTGCCTTAGTTCTTACTAATTTTTTTTGCTCAAAGTTACAATCCTTTAGTTTTATATAATTCTGTATAGAGTTACCTTCTAATGACTTTGCTTCAAATCGATATGTACCTGACTTATTGTTTGATGTATTGAATCCGGTTACATTGGAGTTAGAAGCCAAATCACCTGTGCTGATGTTCCATTTTATGTCTTCACTCCTGAAGAACATGCCGTTGTCTGAATTGACATTAGGTTGGAATTTGTAAGATGTGGATCCCTTGAAAGATACTTCTTTGGACTTAGGATTAAAATACAATAACTGTCCATCAATTACTAGTTTGTCGGTAGATACTTTAGGGTTTTGATCGATCTGCAATTCTGACTCCTTAGGGTTCCATTTGAGAGAATCACCCGTAATCGTAAGTTTTGGTCCAAGAATCTGTCTAATAGTTACATCTCCTATAAGAGAAATATTTTCGAAGTTGTTAAATGAGCTTAATTCCTGAGAAGTTATATTGTATTCTACTAATGAACCTTTATAAAGAACAATCTTAGGTGTACTAGCTGAAACTAAACTAGAATTTGTATCGAATCTAGCCTTAGGACTTGATAAATTCCACGACTTTAGTCCAGTAGAATCATTTTGAGTAAAGTTTAAATTACTAAATGAAAGATCATAGTCATTATCTTCCTTTATAGTATTGGTAGAGCATGAACTAACCAATAACAGTATTCCTATTGAAAGAAATTTAGAATTAGATAGTGGAAGAATGGCCATTAGATTTCTTCATTAAGCTCTAGACGAGGCATTACTGGTACTGGATTCGGAAGGCTAACTCCTGGCTTGAGAGAACCCCATTCTAATTGCGCTGACCAGCTATCACTAGAGGGAGTAAATGCGAGTTGCTTTAGAATACGTTCGCTAAGATCTGGCAATAATGGATTTAATAATACACCAATTAAACGAGTAGTTTCTAAAACATTGTAAATGATATGTGGAACATAGTTCGTATAATTAGGATCCTTGATTTTTTTCCATGGTGCCTCATCATTGAGATAGATATTTGCATTAATTGCTAAGTCTAATATAGCTTGTGCTGCGCCCTGAAAATTAAGGTCTTTAAAATTAGTTTTGAAAGATTGAATGGTCTGGGATGAGGATTTCTTTAAGGAATTATCAGGATTTGGAGTTGTAATCAAAGGAATTGAATTATCAAACCATTTTCGAGACATTGATGTTGTCCTATTCAAGAGGTTGCCAATAGTATTGGATAAATCGTTGTTGGTTAGATCAATGAATCGCTTCTGTTGAAAATCACCGTCCTGACCAAACTTTACATCTTTGAGCAAGTACCATCTGATTGAATCTGAGCCATATAAAGAAAGCAGTCTTTCTGGATCCAACACATTTCCAAGTGTTTTCCCCATTTTAAGGCCTTCTCTTGTCAAGAAACCATGGCTAAATAAACTATTAGGTAAAGATAGGCCTGCAGATAGAAGCATTGCTGGCCAATAGACTGCATGAAATCGAAGAATATCCTTACCTATAACGTGGACTGATGCAGGCCAACCAGAAAAAATAAGACGATCTAAACTGATATCTCCTTTTGTATCTAATAGCGCAGAAAGGTATCCAACTAAAGCATCGAACCAAACATAAAATGTGTGTCCCTCATAACCTGGAACAGGAATTCCCCAGTCAACATTAACTCTTGATATCGAGAAATCCTTAAGTCCACTCGCCACAAAATTACAAATTTCTTTCTTACGGGAGGGCGGAGAAATAAAATTACTTGAATTTACCAATTCTTCTATTTCATTTTGGTATTTTGATAGCCGGAAAAAAAGATTTTCCTCATCTCTCCATTCAAGTGACTTCTGATGTATGTCACAAGTGGGCAATAATTCGTTAGTGCCTGTATCTTTATATTCTTCACAACCAACACAGTACCAACCTTGTTGCTTGCCTATATAAATATCACCAGATTCCTGAACCTTCGAAAAAAATTGATTTACAACATTCTGATGATGCTGATCTGTAGTCCTAACAAACCGGTCATGAGATATGTTCCAGCTTTTCCATAGATCAATATACGACTGTGAGATTTCGTCACAGTGAGATTGGGGTGTTTTGTTCGTTTTTTCAGCAGTTTGTTGTATTTTCTGACCATGCTCATCAACTCCAGTAATTAAAATAACATTTTCTCCCATCAACCGATAAAAACGAGCTAACGCATCGCAAGCGATTGTAGTGTAAGTACTTCCAAGATGGGCTCGGTCATTTACGTAATAAAGGGGTGTTGTAATAACAAAGCTCATTAGGATATACCTAAATGTATTTTTACTATAATTCAATACCATTTTAACTGTGAAACTAGATAATTTGCAACCAATCCTGGTATTGAACCTCAATAAATTAGACAGTGAAAAGTATGTCTACCTAATTCGGACAAAAACTAGCATATTATCGTTTGAATCTAAGTTATTAAATTTCAAAATGATTGGTTCACCAACTTGATAATCAAAGGCAAGATTTACGGCACATGCTATATTCATTTCGAGTTCATCAAAATGAACAAGAATCAGACCGAGCTTACGATTTAGATTACGAAGGAAATAACAATTCCAGATTCGATTAGCATTTATACTAAACCAATGAAATTGAGTCTTTATGGTGTTTTGCTTAACAATTTGAGTCAGTTCATTTATTTTCAAAAGTTGCTGTTGAATCAATAGACTGATTTCTGAGTCTGGGAAAATAGATTGTTGGTCAAGGTAGTTTAGAATTTGTCGGTGAACAACTAGATCTGTATACCTTCTAATTGGTGAAGTCGCTTGTGTATAGAGATCCAGGCCAAGTCCGTTGTGTCTATCTGCATGTACTGAAGTAGTAGCTTTAGCAAGAGCTTGTTTTTTTACAAAATTTGAGATAGCAATTTTTGGATACTTTGCTAGATTTAATTTGCCAGAATTTGAAGGTAACTGGGATCTAAAAGGAATTGGAATATTATGCTCCTTAGCATATTCAGCGATTATTGTGCCAAAGAGAATCATGCTTTCACTTATTAGGCTTCGAGAAGGAGAAGGATCCATAATTCTAAGTTCTATTCTATTCTCAGTAACAACAAATTTACCTTGAGGCTCATCAAAAAAATTAGCCCCTTGATCTCGTCTCCAGTTCCTTCTTAAATTGAGAATTTCGGACAAAACAAAAAGGTCATCTTCTTCTGGAGGGCTAAGATCAATTAATTCATTAGCTTCCTCATAACTCAAATTGTAGGTAGGTTTAATGAGCGAACTGTGTATATCAGAGAACTCGACTAAACCAGATTTATTTATCTCAACAGCGATAGATAATGCTCGATAAACTTTGCCAACTCTTAAACTGAATATACGATCAACTAGTTCCAAAGGAAACATTGGTTCTACTGAATCTGCTAGGTATAAAGAGCTGCCTCGGTTTCTAGCTTGGATGTCAAGCTCATCTCCAGCTGGGATAAATGAGCTGGGATCAGCTATATGTATAAGTATCCTATGTTTATCTACTGTTCTATCTAATGATATAGCGTCATCAATTTCAAATGAATTATGATCGTCTATTGTGTAAGTCCTGAATTTTGTATAATCTTTTAAGTTCTTTGTATTCGTTAGTGGATTATTTCCCTTTAAAAATAGATTATTAATATTATAATTATTTGGGTTCTTTACCACTTGATTGAGAATATCTTAATAATTAAGTGAAATGGTGCAAATAAAATAACTTATAGACTTAATTTCAACCTTCTGGATTGACAAAAGGAAGCAAAGCAACAATTCGAGCTCTCTTTACAGCGTTAGTCAAATCGCGTTGTTGCTTAGCTGTTAGGCCAGTTAGCCGACGGGGTAGTATTTTTCCTCTATCTGTAATGAACTTTTTGAGGAGATCTACATCCTTATAATCTATTGGATCTCCAGGTTTGATAGGAGATAATTTTTGCTTAAAAAAGGAATTTGACATCAGATTTAGAAAAGGGTTAAGGGTGCGCAGGAGTTTATTTAATCTCCTTATGTAGAGTCATTTTGTTGCAATGCGTGCAGAACTTTTTGATTTCTAACCGTTCCGTAGTGTTTCGGCGGTTCTTCTCTGTGGTATACCTTGACACTCCTGGGGAGCGCTTGGCGTGGTTGGACCGGCATTCAGTGCACTCTAGGGTGATCACTATCCGGACGCCCTTGTTTTTTGCCATAAGGACGTACGCCGCAAAAGCTAAGCGTGGATACAAACCACAATCTTACAAGCCCGACGTCCCCCACCTAAATTCACCTATTGATTCGTAGGATCTAAGACTCTTCTAAAGACACCCATGAGAGTGCCCCTGTCCTGGCTCAAGGACATGCTCAAAATTGAAATTCCTATAGATGAACTAGCTGAGAAGCTTTCTATAGCAGGTTTTGAGGTTGAATCCCTTGATGATCTCTCAAAAAACGCAGAGGGTGTAGTTGTTGGATACGTCGTTGATAAAGAGGCGCACCCGAATGCAGATAAATTAAGTGTCTGCCAAGTGAATGTTGGTTCTAAAACAAACTTACAAATAGTTTGTGGAGCTAAGAACGTTAAAGAAGGAGCATATGTAGCAGTAGCGACGGAAGGAAGCGTGCTGCGTGCAAAAGGAATCAAAATAAAGGCGAGTAAATTGCGAGGGATAAGTAGTCAAGGGATGATTTGCTCCTTAGAAGAATTAGGCCTGAAAAGTGAGCAAGATGGAATATATATTTTTGACTCGATAACAGAAGTTGGCGATTTGATAGGTAAATCAGTCAATGGGCTGTTGGGTTTAGATGAAACAGTTATCGAGTTGGCAATCACAGCAAATCGACCAGATGGGATGTCAGTTAGAGGTATTGCGCAAGAGATTGCAGCATTAACAAAAGAGAGGTTAAAACTACCTAATTTTGAGAGTATGTGTGAATATAGTGAGTTAAAATCAGAGAATTTTAAATGCGATGCGTTAAGCAAAAATTGTATCTATGGAATAGCCTTAATTGAATTAGGTGATATAGCGAAGTATCCGAACGATAAAGTTAAGGATAGGATAGAAAAATGTGGTATAAATTCTGTTAATCCAATAGTTGATATAACAAATTATGTAATGCTAGAACAAGGGCAACCACTCCACGCTTTTGATGCAGATCTCCTAGATAAATTAATAGGAAGAACGGTGAAGGAAGATGATTTCGGTTTAAGATTGGCCAAAGAGAGTGAAACATTTAAGACACTAGATGCGTCTGAAGTAAGCCTTAATGAAGATTCTACAGTTGTGACTTGTGCAGATATACCAATAGCAGTAGCAGGAGTGATTGGAGGAAAAGATACTGCAGTAAGTCAAAAAACCAAAAGGATTTGGCTTGAATCGGCTGTGTTTTCTCAAAAATCTGTAAGGAACAGCTCAAGGTCTCTAGGTATAAGGACGGAATCAAGTGCGAGATATGAAAAGGGCATAACTAAAGAGTTCACTCTTAATTCAGCTCAAAGAGTTATAAGTCTAATAGGTCAATGTGAAAAAGATATAGAAACTATGGGGTGGTATATTGGAAATAATCAAAAAGAAATACTAACAGTTGGGTTAAGACAAAAAAGAGTTACTAAGCTACTAGGATTAATAAGTTCTACAAAAGAGGATATTGAGCAATCTAAAGAGAAGAGTAATGATCTAAAAATTAATATTATCCCAAACCGTGATAGAG
Organism: Prochlorococcus sp. AG-363-K07; assembly: GCA_003280225.1. Lineage (GTDB taxonomy): Bacteria > Cyanobacteriota > Cyanobacteriia > PCC-6307 > Cyanobiaceae > AG-363-K07. Next base: position 75,024 of record QCFO01000003.1, read on the forward strand.
AATTAACAAATGAGGAAATTGAGTTAGCACTAAATGCAATTGGATGCAAAACATTTCCATCTGAAGAAGGTTGGGATGTAGAAATTCCTGATATACGTAAAAACGACCTAAAGAGAGAGATTGATCTCATAGAGGAAGTAGCTCGAATAATCGGTTATGACAGGTTTTGCTCAAGACTTCCTGAACCAATTAATCCTGGACAACTTAATTCGAGACTAAAAGCAGAAAGGCGACTAAGGGATGCTCTCTGTAGCAAAGGTCTAAACGAGATTACAACATTTTCATTAGTACCAAAGGATGAGGATAATTATAAACAAATACCCATAAGAAATCCTCTTCTAACGGAAACTAGTAATCTCAGGACTAATTTATGGGAAGAACATTTAAAGATATGCGAAAGAAATCTACAATCCGGGAAGAAATACTGCTGGATATTTGAAATAGGGAAAATATATACAAATGAAAAGGGCAAAATAGAAGAGTCTTCTATGTTATCGGGTATTCTCTGTGAGAAAAATAGATTGGAGAGGTGGTCAGAATCAGCTAAAAGTAAATTTGACTATTATAAAGCTAGAGGAATATTAGCAAGCATATTTATTTCATTAAAACTTGAGATAAGAGACCAACCGATTACGTCTCCAATTGAAAGATATCACCCTGGAAGGACTTCTGATCTAATTCTAGAGGGCAGGAAGATAGGAATATTTGGAGAGGTTCATCCTGAAATGCTGGACAATCTAGATTTGCCAAGGCAAACTTATATCTTTGAACTAGATCTAGATAAGATTATTGATTCAGTTACAAGAAAAAACAAATGGTTGGCTAACTTTAAAGAGTTCTCGACAAAACCGTTCCTGGAAAGAGACTTATCAATTATCTTACCAAAGAAATTTCTATCAGTTATGGTACAGGACTGTATCAAGAAAACAGGTAAATCGCTTCTAGAAAAAGTGGAGATTATAGACAGATACTACTCTGATTCTATTGGAGAAGAGAATTATGGGTTAACATTTCGGCTTTCCTTTAGAGATAAAGAAAACATTCTCTCAGACAAAGATGTCAGTCCCATCTACGATAAGATCTGTAACTCTGTAAGTAGAGAATTCAGAGCTCAATTAAGAGTGTAAAAGTTGAAGTAATGCCAAGGCTTCTATATGTAATGTATTGGGAAAAAAATCTGCTGGAATAACACTTTTAACCTCATAGGCCGAACATAAATATGTTAAATCTCTAGCCAAAGTAGAGGGATTACAACTGAGATAGGCAATCTTGGTTGGCTTGGCCTCTAGGATAATATCTATAACAGCTCTACTTAATCCTTTTCGAGGGGGATCTAGAACTAGTGCACATTTAGAATTCAAATAAAGGGACAGATTGGAAGCTACATCACCTTGAACAAACGAAACACTTTTCAAACGATTTAACAAAGAGTTCAAGTGGGCGGTTTTAATAGCATTCTTAGATATTTCTAGACCTACAACCTTATATCCATAAGCGGCTAGTGGAAGTGAAATTGTACCTATCCCGCAATAGGCATCTATAATTGTGATTGAGTTATGGGAATTTTGAAACCAGCTACAAATAGAATTAACCATAGTTTCTGCCTTTTTTGTATTGATCTGAAAAAAGCTAGTTGCATCAACATAGAAATTCAAATTACAGAATTCCTCAGTAATAAACTGACTTCCTGCCAGTATTAAGTTTGTGTCGCCTAATATCCTATTTGATTTTTGCTGTTGAATATTAAGATAAATAGATTTTAATTCAGGGATATATTCCTTTAAATCATGAGCAAATTCATAATAATAAGCGAGTTTACTATCAGAAGTATCTACAAACGTAAGTAATACCTCAGAAGTATTTTTCCCAACCCTCAAACCAAGGTATTTAGGTGTGATAGGTGTTTTACCTTGAGATAATTTGATCCTGATAAATTCCTTAAGTAGACTTATAACATGAGGGTATAAAGCTGATATGGCCGAGTCAAGAATAAGGCAATGCTCGAAATTTATAATTTCGTGTGTTTTTCGTTTATAATAGCCTGCTTTGAGATTATAATCCTTATCAAATTGAAGAGGCACTAAGGTTCTATTCCTATAGCCAAATTCTGGTCCTGAAGATATACAAGATAAATCAAGTGGCAGAGAAATATCAAATAAGCGTCCGAAAACATCCCTAATGTGCTTAATCTTGATCTCTATTTGATAATCATAAAATATATGTTGAATAGAGCAGCCACCGCACGCCTCTGAAACTGAACAAGGGGGAATACGCCTATGAATCGAGAGATTCTCAATCTGAATAAGATTTGAGAACCAGTATGGGCCATGCTTATGAGAAATTGCTACAGATGCTCTTTCTCCAGGAATTAAATTAGGAGTAAGAATTATCCAGGAATGCCAACTAGATATTCCATTACCAAATAAATCAAGATCTCTACATTGAACTAGGATTTTTTCCCCAGGCGAAGGAATTTGATTGGAGTTTTGAGATTCCAAAACATTAAATGTAAAGAAGGAGCCTCTACTTATAGCAATGCATGTAAGCAAGAAGGTCTCACTAGTAATCTAATAGACTCAAGTAAGGACTAAGTAGTAGTCCAATAATAGACTAATGAGCATAGCAGGATCCAAGTAACCAATGATTTATTTAGCTGACGTCAGGGTGAAAAGAAACTGATAGATTATCCTATAGTCTCTTAAGTCTCATCATGGTCTACCTGAGAGACTCGTATAGAGTCCAATATGAGATATGGAAGTCTTGGTGCTTTATTTGAGATTAAAGGGTTTAAGTAAGCTTCCTGTCATCATCGAAGAATTAAAGGTAACCAGCTTTATGGTTCAAAACCTAAAAAAATTTATAGCAGAACAGGTCCACAGAATCCTTAGCCAAATTGCAAAAGTAAAGCCAAATAGATTGATATGTTGCTGTCATTTATAACGAAGAAAAATCAGAGAAAAGGTCCAAGAACATGTCCGTCAAATCATACAAGAGTAATTCTAACTGGTCTTACATGAGACCTAATCCAAGTCTAGTAACGAGACCAGAGTAAGATAGCTTATACGTGCTGAGCACGCGTCAAGCCAAAGACAAAAGCACTTTGCATTAGCGTAACTGTCTATATGACAGTTACGCTAATGCAAAGTGCTTTGCTATGACTTGTTTATATCTCCTCATTTCAGGACTGGACAAATTATGGACAAATCAGAGGCTCAAAATGTCAGTTGTCAAAGATAATTAAATTCTTAGACGTATATTTGCACCTTTTTACAAACTAAATTCAATAATAATGGCATTACAAATCTCACTCTAGACCTACTATGAGATTAATATATAGACTCATATAGGATTTGTGAGATTGTTTGGCGTTGGCAGACAAGGCAATCGAGACATTAGAGACTTCCCTAATACCGTTCTATTCAGTCTTACTCTAGAACCAGATCGAGTCACATTCTGAGACTAGGATAGGAATATTGAATTTGGAATTAGTACTTTTAATTTCAGGCTATATGGGTAGTAAATGAAGGTCCTAAGCGTTTCATAAAATCTTCATGGCTGAAATCTTTAGTTTTTTTTGCTGTCTGTTCTCCTATATAAGTCTTTAAGAAGTTGATAGGCTTCATTTACTCTTCTCATACTTTCAGTTGTACCTCCTGAATCAGGATGTGCCATAAGAGCCTTATTTTTGTATGCTTCGCGAATACTTAACAATGTCAACGATGCCCCAGCCTTAGTTGGTAGTCCTAAAAGCTTGAGAGCTCCGTGTACTGTCATCGTTGACTCCAATGTTTGGAACGAAGTTACCTTGTTGCTTCTCTTGAATTTATTCACAAACCTTCTGATCAAAGTGGGGATTCTTTCAGGCAGGTTATTTGAGGAGAATGGATCTTCCAAAATACCTGCTATCACAACAATTCGCTGGAGATTAGGAGATTTGATTGTCCAATTCGGACAGTAACCAGACATTAAAATGTTTGCTGCAGACCATGTAAATGTCCTAGCTTCATTTGTATCAATATTTGGCCATATATCTCTTGCTAACCACAACATTGCAGCTTCTATTACATTATCCTTTGGTTGTTGACCGTATAAATTCAACCAATGATCATTTGCCACTTTTAGTGCATTCTGAATTTCGATATCAGATACCGTCGCTAGGACCTTATCGTCTAAAATATTCGACTTTTTAAGTTCATTAAGACTATGACGAATATTTTTCGTATTTTTCTGTACAAATGTAGGCAGATTTATTCCAGAATTATCATTTTGTGTATAAATCTCTCTCAAATTTGTATCTTGCCTAGCAGAACTGTAATCGAATTTAGCAGTCGAATCATCGGATGTTTTAATGTCGCTAGTAGTTATAAGAACAAGTGCTTTGTTCTCGTTATAAATAGATTGATCTTCTAAATCAGAAAGGTCTCTTTGCTCTTTAGTATTACTACTAGGTGATACATCCTTGTTATTGAAATCGCTATTATAAGAATCATCTACAGTTTCATCGAAGATTTCTTCTAAAAGTCTCTCTAATACATCACCCCTAGCTCGAAGACCCCACTCGGGTTTCAACTGATCTAGCCGCTCAATAAGGTCGTTCGGAAGATCAACGGAAATCCGACGTGATCCTGGTTGTTCAGAGTGATTCACAGCTAGGCAACCAACGATCTAATTTTAATTCGCTGTCGCTTGAAATTCCATCAAAAGTGGACAGCTACACATAATAATTAAAGATAGATAATTTCAATTAATACTATTGCGACCTTTTAATAACAAATAGGATAACCAACAAAATGAATTAAATTATGTAAAAACAAAAACTCCTCAAAATTTCAGATATTATTCAGACAGTAATCCTAATACGATTTCACTAGATTTCTGATCAGGGACATTTATACATCTGTCCATAACAGGACAAAATTACACTCGAAACAAACTCAAATCTGCCACAATATTCATATATTTGATTAAAACCATGCGAAGAAATGACTGCTCTCCCTCAAGCTCATTTGACTTCAACCAAAAAAGAAAAATTTATTTAGAGCGTAAACTTAACTTTCTATCACTTTTTCGGGATTCACTTGAACGGAGGTTATCTGCTGTTGACGCTTCTATCAATACCTTGAAAGAACAAATTCGAAGAGAACGAGAGCAAATGATAGATGAATAGTTTAACTAACTAAAGAATAGTTTAACTAACTAAAGAATAGTTTAACTAACTAACAATTTTATATAGTGCTAATTACACCTTTAAGTAGACTCTCTGGACCATTTGAATCCAACCACGTAACATCGGATTCCGCAGTAGCTAAAAGATATCCAGCAAAACCTAAACCATTGATACTAAATCCACGAAGCCCATCCTTCAACCTCCTGATAACAGCCATCCAATCCCTAGATATAATTAGATTATACGCACATGTGGGCTTAAAATTTCTACTTGGAATACCAATTTCTAGAATCTCACATGCTCGTAAATAGTAATCATAAAAATATTCAGCGTTTCTCCTCTTTTTAGTAAGGTCAACAACAAAAATTGAAGAATCAATTATGTTTTGGAAAGAAAAGTCGATTGTCTTTACAAAATCAAACCAGCTGTATCTTGGACAACAAGTTTGCCCTTCTGACCGTCTTAATAACTGTAAGTGCCTATGTGGCTGACTAGCACCAGCCATTGCAGAACTATTAAAAAACCAAAGACCTGAAGTATCAGCGTCTACTATCTCAAGTGCTTTAAGATCTTCTAAATCTAACCAACCATTCTGAGGGGCCCATTCCTTTGTTATTAAAAGCATGTGTCCAATCTGAACAGGAAATTTATTTAATATCAAAACATGTTTGCCTGCTATATTAGATATTTCAAGTGCTTTATCCCAAGGGCTAAAGGGATTAGGTTTTGGGCCAAAATTACTTAGATGAAATGGCTTTTTAGAAATAAGCTTCCTTAATTCAAATGAATAGTTATTAACACTGTAGACATTAACTATATTTGTTTCTAGAGGTACTATCGAATTTGTGTTTAAGGCTAGTTGGTGTTGAGTAATTGCTTTTTTCCAAAAGACCTCATTACCTGTATTTAAAGGTACTTTGTCCATTGCTCAGCTCACTATTGACTTGATTCAACACCACTTATTGATGCACAGCTTAAAAATAACACTTAATTTGAAGGGCTTAGCTTTTTAATTGAAGGACGTACATACTCAAGCATTGATTTTCCGGAGCTTCTACTACCCACTCACAAAGCTCTGAGAGCCAAGTAATCTACTAGGCCAGTAGGAAGTGCTCCGGGCTGTTCTTAGAGCGTTTTAGAGGCCATCCTGGTTGAAGAAGCCAGCAAAGAGGGGGGATTAATGTGAGAATCTACCGATTAGTTAATGGCAGATTGGGATTTTTGCAGAGAATTTGCTGGGGTTCATTAGGGACGTGGTTTAGAAACTCTGATTTAAGTCTCAAAACACTTCCCAAAGAGACAATTTTATTAAGTACATAAAAAAAAACTTTTCAAGTTCTTTTTTTTTTAAGTTTTTCTCAATTGCTCTAAGCTCCTATCACTAAAGGGATTTGGGTGAATGGACTCACTCTAGACACTTCCCAAACTTTCTAATTACTGAGACATTTTGTTCTTAGATGGTTGACGGAAGCAGGGGGCAAGGGGTTAAACGTCAATGAGAAATACCTCCTCGATGGATTGGGAGTTCACTGAAGACGCAGCCTTCCTCGCTCTCTGCGATGCCTTTCGTGAGAGCGGAGAAACCTCTGCAATCGAATTTTTAGCCAATGGAGAGGGTGCTTTCCATTTCCAAGAGCTAACACAAAATGCAGCTGGAGAAGGACTGGATCTTGGCGATTCAGATTTCCTAAATGAATTTCAACAGGATGTCATCGAAACTATGGAAACACTTTGCAAGGATTGAGATTGATTTTCATCATTGATGGCCTACATGAAAATAACTAGCCTATATCTAGAAATAAAAAAGTATTCAATTAAAATATTATCAAAAATTACATTAGAATGATCGTAAGAGTATAAATATTCAATCCATTTCAAACTAAATTACTCTTTTTGTGGTTTAAGCGCTGAAATAACGTGCCTTGCTATGTAAAGATACTATGGCTGTAGTACTTTGCTCAGGATGTAACTGATCACTTTCATCAATTGTTAGGCCAATTCGTTTCGCATCAAGCCATAAGAGTTGTTTTCTAGAATCCGCCACATTTGGACATGCAGGATAGCCAAATGAATACCTTGAGCCTCTATATCTTTGAGCTAAAATGAATTTGTTGTTAAATGGTGTTAGGTCTTCAAATCCACACTCATGTCTAATTTTTGCGTGTATATACTCCGCTAGTGCTTCTGCTAATTGAACAGCAAGGCCATGGAAATAAAGATAGTCAGAATAAGAATCTGAGTCAAATAGTGCTTGAGCATATTTACTAGCCTCATCTCCCATTGTAACAGCCTGCATAGGTAGAAAATCACATGCTTTTCCATCAAGAATATCGCGGTAGAAATCAGAAATACAGTACCTATTTCCACTTTTCTGTCGAGGAAAAGAAAATTCTCCTAATCTTTTATCTGTCAGTGGGTGAAAGATAAGGACTTTATTTCCGGATCTTCCACATGGAAAGTATCCATAGACAGCAGAAGGTTTTAATAAATTCTCTGTTAAGATTCTATCTATCCAATAGGTTAGGATTGGTTCACATTTATTCTTTATAAGATCTTGAAACTCAGATTGAGTTTGATCCTTGGTACGACGCATCTGCCATTGACCTGAAAAAAGAGCTTTTTTATCAAGGTAAGGGAGAATAGAGTCAATATTCAAGTCAGTTTCTGATAAAACCTTCGTACCTAAAAATGGAGTAACTATTGCATCTTCTTCAGGAACAGAGGAAGATCTCATGTGATTATGGTCTGGATGAGGGGCGCTTATAATAGGTTCAGGGTTTTCGTCTACATGAACAGTTTTGTCTGCCTTTTCTAAATTAGTTGTGCACTCTGCCAACACTACCCCGTCAGGAGTAGAACTCAAGAATCCATTTTTATTAGACCAATCTCCCGAATTTAAAGCATTGATATAAGCGTCCATAAAGCGAAGATCGGTAAATGCATCCTTTCCATATACCAGCTTGCCGTTATATACAGAGTTACAATCATTATTAACAAATCTTGGTGTTAATGCTGCTCCTCCAAGAATTACTGGTATATCAATTCCAGCCTCATTAAATTGAGATAGATTTTCCTTCATAAAAGCTGTAGATTTAACCAATAGTCCACTCATTGCGATACAATCGGCTTGATGTTCTTGTTGAGCTAAAATAATACTTTTAACATCTTGTTTAATGCCCAGATTAATCACCTCATATCCATTATTAGTTAGAATAATATCAACTAGGTTTTTGCCAATATCGTGAACGTCTCCTTTAACTGTTGCGATTAATAATTTACCTTTGGATCTTCTTTTACCTTGACTTGTTTCCATAAATGGCTCGAGATAGGCTACTGCAGCCTTCATAGTTTCAGCAGATTGGAGTACAAAAGGTAATTGCATCTGGCCTGATCCAAAAAGCTCACCAACTACCTTCATTCCCTCTAAAAGGTGTTCATTAATAATCTGAAGAGGCTTGTACTTCTTAAGTGCAATTTCCAATGTTTTATCAAGTTCAATTCTTTCACCATCAATAATATGGTTTCTTAGTCTTTCTTCTAAAGACAGATTTTTGTCACTAACATTGGAATTACGTGCTTGTTTAGTAGTGACTCCTGCAAAAATACCTGTGAGTTCTGATAATGGATCGTATGTACATATTCCTTCCTTATATCGTCGCCTATCGTGTATTAGGTCTAAACATATATTTAAATGTTTATCCTCTATTTTAGACAGGGGTAATATCTTAGTAGGGGAGACAATTGCTGAATCCAAGCCTACATTAATGCACTCATTGAGAAATACAGAGTTTAATGTAATTCTTGCTGAAGGTGTTAGACCAAAACTTACATTTGAAATACCAAGGATTATATGTACATTTTTAATATTGTGCGTAATAAGTTGAATTGCTTTGATGGTTTCTTTTGCGTTAGCTCGATCTTCTTCAATTCCAGTCGAAATGGGCAGTGCTAAGGGATCATAAAAAATTTCATGAGGCGAGAGACCATAGTTGATTGCATCTTGATAAGCCCTTTGAGCAATTTCTAATTTCTTTTCAGCGGTTCTAGCCATACCCTCTTCATCAATAGTACCAACAACAACGCCTGCTCCGTAGTTTTTTGCAAGAGCTAAAACTTTAAAGAATCGTGATTCACCATCCTCGTAATTAGTTGAGTTAAGGAGACATTTGCCCCCTGCAACTTTAAGACCACTTTCCATCTTCGTGAATTCTGTTGAATCCAACATCAATGGAAGATCAACATTGGTAACCAAACGAGAAACAATTTCCTTCATGTCTCTTATTCCGTCTCTACCTACGAAGTCCACATTTACATCCAAGATATGTGCATTTTCCTTTATCTGAGATCGAGCAAGGGAGACTAAGCCATCCCAGTCATCCTCGTTAAGCAAATCTCTAACTTTTTTTGAACCACTAGCGTTAAGTCTTTCACCGACTATAAGAAAAGAATTTTCTTGTTTATAAGGTGTTGAAGTATATATTGATGATGATGAAGGTACAAAATTACTGACATCGTGATTCCGCTTTATTTCATATAAAGAATCCTGTGATGAGAATACTTGCTGTGCTAAATCTACCAACTCTTTAATATGGGCAGGTGTTGTTCCGCAACAGCCTCCAATAACTCTTACACCTAAGTCTTTTATAAAATGCATTAATTGCATTTTTAGTTCTAGTGGCGTTAAACGATAATGGGCAACGCCTCCTACATTTTCAGGTAGACCAGCATTCGGTATGCAACTTGTATAAAAAGGTGAGTGCTGTGACAAATAAGAAATATGTTCCTTCATCTGTTCAGGCCCTGTTGCACAGTTAAGACCTAAGATATCAATTTTAAAAGGTTCCAATATTGTCAAAACGGCCGAAATATCTGTCCCCACTAGCATCGTTCCAGTAGTTTCCATCGTGACAGAAACCATTATGGGTAGTCTAATTTCCTTGCTCCTAAAAGAGTCCTCTATCGAAGCCAATGCCGCCTTGATCTGTAGGACATCTTGACACGTCTCAATGAGAATTAAGTCCACTCCACCATCGATTAACCCATCAATTTGCTCTTTATAGGACAGAGATAAACTATCAAATTCAACATGTCCCAAGGTTGGCAATTTAGTGGTAGGACCTACAGATCCTGCAACAAATCGTGGCTTATCTGAGGTGCTATATTTTGTTGCTAATTCTTTAGCAATACAAGCTGCTGTTTTGTTTATCAAATAGGCTTTATCTTGTAATTCGTATTCCTTTAAAACGATTGAAGAAGCTCCAAATGTATTAGTCTCTATAACATCTACACCTACTTCCAAAAAATCCTTGTGAACTGATTTGACAGATTCTGGTGACGTTAAAACAAGATATTCATTACATCCTTCATAATCAGAACCGCCAAAGTCATCTGCTGTTAGTTTAAGGCTTTGAAGAGAAGTTCCGGTTGCTCCATCAAAAACAATAGGAGGATGTTTCTTGGAATATAACCTTTCAAGAAACTTTGAATTATATTTTATATTTTCACTTTGGGATGAAACAGTCATAAGTCATTAGTTGATGTTAATAGTTTCCAAGACATTGAAGATTAGTCTTTTAGGTCAATTTTAGTTACCCAGTGACTGTATTTTGGACTGTTACCTATGGTGATATCTAATAAAGTCTTTTTAAGTGAATTCATAATTGGCCTGTTGTGAGACAATTCTGTCGACTCTATTCTTCGAATTGGAGTAATCTTTGCTGCTGTACCTGTAAGAAAAACTTCGTCTGCTATCAGGAGCTCTGTTTTATCTACGGATCGTTCAACTACCGGGATGCCTTGATCTAAAGCAATCTCAATCACGCTAGCGCGTGTAATCCCTTCAAGAATATCTTGATCAACCCCTGGAGTAATAAGAACTCCATTTCTAACAATAAAGACATTCATACCACTAGCCTCACTAACTTTACCTCGCGTATTCAGAAGCAGTGCTTCGTCAAATCCACTAAGTACAGCCTCTGTCTTTGCTAAAGAGCTGGTTATATAAGCGCCACTAATTTTACCGCGCAACGGAAGAGAACGGTCTTCCTGTCGAGTCCAACTGCTAAAACGACATGTAACACCTTCAGGAGAAAGGTAGTCTCCTAACTCAATTCCATAAATTAGAAAGTCGGTCTCTATATTATGCAGACGGGGAGCTATTCCTAAGTCGCTCGTGTAGACAAATGGTCTTAAATATGCCGGTTTTGTAGGCTTATTAGCACGAATCATTTTTTCTAGTCCAGTCATTATTGCTTCCTCCCCTAAATCAGTAAGAAGCAATTTGGCACTCTGGCTCAATCGCTTAGCGTGGCGTTCAGCCCTGAAAAGGAGAACCGAGCGGCTGTCTTTAGGGTTAGGAATTGCTCTCATACCTCCAAAAGCACCAGTGCCATAGTGGAGAGCATGAGTAGCAATCGAGACATTTGCCTCTTCAAATGGCACACATTTCCCCCTAAACCATGCGAAGGGCAAGAACTGATGCATATCAGAGCTACAAGTACTACTTAATCTTCTCACTATCCACTCCCTTATATAGATTAAAGGTGGAGAATGTATGAATGCACCGACTAGCCAGCTTGCCAGGGGAAGATTCCGAGCTTGACATAAGCCTTGTTGAACAACCCTCAGCGCCCTACCTCTTTCTAACTAGTGCTTCAAGCGACATAGCAACACTTGCTTCGACAATTCAAAATGAAAAAACATGCAATTGGGAAGGTCAGATCAGAGCATTACCTCTTAATGCTCTAAAACACCCAGCTCAAATAGACCATTATTTATATACAACAGCAAGAGAAACAAAAGTAATACTTCTAAGACTACTAGGTAACAGGGGACATTGGTCTTACGGTCTAGAAAAAGTGAAAAAATGGCAAGAAGAGTTTCCCAATCGAAATTTAATTGTTATCTCAGGGACAGAAGAGCATGCAGACGAATTACATGAAATGGGAAGTATTGACGTAAGGATTATTAATCGAATCTTCAATCTCCTGAAAGTAGGTGGAGTTCAGAATATGGCGACAACTCTAAAGATTATGGAATCACTTGATGTAAATCAAGTTCTGACACAGAAACAGTTTGAAGTTGAAGAAATATCTGATCCTATAAAATGGAAATGGGAAGACATAGAGGGTACAAAAATAGGGGTAATATTGTATAGATCTTTATATCAGTCTGGAGATTATGATCTGGCCAATTCTATAGAATTAGAGCTTAAAAGAAAAAGTCTTGTACCAAGAATAATATGGGTAAGTAATCTGAGAAATAGTGATTTACAAGAAGAAGTTATTAAGATTTTCTCTCAAGAAAAAGTGGCTGGTCTAATAACTACGACATCTTTTAGTTCAATCAATCCTAAGACTAACAACAACTCAATCTCATTTTGGGACAAATTGAAAGTACCAGTTATACAAGCAATTACTTCAACCATGTCTATAGAAGAATGGACTAAAAGTGAAAGAGGTCTATCAGCAATTGATCTTTCTATGCAAATAGTAATGCCAGAGATCGATGGAAGGATATCTACTCGACCCTGTGCATTTAGAGCTCTAAAAGAAGCAAATAACTCTCTAGCGACAGCTGTTCATTATTTGAAGGCTTATCCCGAATCTGTTAGTTGGATATGTTCTCACATAGATCATTGGGTAAGGTTAAGGAAAACTTGTACTATTGATCGTAAAATATCTATAATGCTAGCGAATTATCCAACAAAAAACGGTAGATTAGCTAACGGGGTAGGTTTAGATACACCGAGTAGTGCGTGTGAAATTATAAAATGGTTGCAGGAAGAAGGGTACTACCTAGGAGAAGAATCAATACCTCAGAATTCAAGCGAACTTATCACTAAAATCCTTTCAGCTAGGACAAATGATCCCCAAAGTTATGACAAAAAACCACTAGAGTACTTGAGTCTCACAGAATATATACAATACTGGAATCAAATTCCACTAGAAAGTAGAACAAGAATAATAAATAGGTGGGGTAATCCCTCTAATGCAGAGGATCTAGAAAAGAATGGATTTCCAATACTTGGTATAAAATTCGGTAATATTTCAATATTAATTCAACCAAGTCGTGGATACGATCCCGAAAGCCTTACAGACCTCCACTGTCCAGACCTAGTTCCACCTCATAAATACTTAGCAAACTACTTCTGGATCCGAAAGTGCTTCAAGGCCCATGCAGTCGTGCACCTAGGCAAGCATGGAAGTCTTGAGTGGCTTCCTGGCAAGGGTGTAGGATTAAGCCCCTTATGTTACCCAGATATATTAATAGGCGAACTTCCAAATATTTATCCATTTATTGTTAATGATCCTGGGGAAGGTTCACAGGCTAAAAGACGTTCCCAAGCTGTAATTATTGATCACTTAACCCCTCCACTGACGCTCGCAGGTCTTCACGGAGATCTACTAGATCTAGAAGGTTTAATGGATGAATATTATGAATCCAGACTTATTTCTTCAAAGCGATCAAACATCATAGAGAATAAAATTTTAAAGCTTCTTACACAGAATAACTGGCCAGGAATTCATAAAGAATCTGAAAATGAATTAAATATTGAATTAGTTTTCAAGAATGTGGAGTCATATTTATGCGAAATCAAAGAGTCACAAATCCGAGCTGGTCTACATATTTTTGGAAAGCAACCAGAATCAAAACAACTCATTGAACTATGTCTATTAATAGCTAAGACACCTAGACTAGATCGTTTCGGATTAACCCAATGGATCGCTAATCTTCTGAATTTAGAAATCGACCCATGGATGGATGAGGCATCTGAGCAACTTTCGGAATCTGACAGGAAGAAACTAGACAAATATATTACAAAAGATAAGACACACAGACTCAAATTAGAAACCATTGAATGGATAGAGGAGCAAGCCACTTTATTATTAGAATGTATAGTGAATTGCAAGAGCACTAGTTCTAAGTTAATAAATCCACTATTGTCAGCCCTTTCCTCAGAAAAAGCTTACTTGAGTAAAATTAAATTAGAAATATGGTCAAAGCTTAGCTGTTCTGCTGACACAGAAAAATGTAATTTCTTAAAAGCATTATCAGGCATAAGAATTCCTGCGGGGCCTTCAGGTGCACCTACTAGGGGAAGGCCAGAAGTACTTCCTACAGGGCGAAATTTCTACAGTGTCGATCTGCGAGGACTTCCAACAGAATCAGCCTGGGACTTAGGGAAAAGAAGTGCAGAGCAGATACTGGAATTGTACCTAATGGAAAATGGCGAGAATTTAAAACATCTAGCCCTATCCGTTTGGGGGACATCAACAATGAGGAATGGAGGCGAAGAAATCTGTCAGTTACTTTCACTGTTAGGGGTCAAGCCAGTTTGGGATGGACCAACTAGAAGGGTAGTTAGCTTTGAAATAGTTCCACTAGAAATACTCCAAAGACCAAGAGTTGATGTAATTTTAAGAATCTCTGGATTGTTCCGAGACGCTTTCCCAAACTTAATTACTTACGCAAATCAAGCAATAAGTATTGTTGCCAATCTGGATGAGCCACATGAGATGAACCCTCTAGCTGAGTCACGATCTAAAGGTGAAAATACAGCAAGGATATATGGATCTGCACCGAATTCATATGGTGCAGGACTACAGGCTTTAATTGATTCTGGTAACTGGGAAAGTAAAAATGATCTTGCTAATGCTTATCTTGCCTGGAGCAAATGGAATTATAGTGAATCGACAGAAGCAATTAGTGACCTAGATGGGCTAAAAAGTTGCCTAGAAAAGGTTCAGGTCGTTTTACATAGTCAAGACAATAGAGAACATGATATTCTTGATTCAGATGACTATTATCAGTTTCATGGAGGACTAACTGCTGCTATTTCTGTGATCAAAGGTAGTTCACCAAAGGCTCTTTTTGCAGACAATGCAAATCCTCAAAAACCAAAAATACATAACTTGCGTAAGGAAATAGACAAGGTAATGCGTTCTAGAGTTCTAAATCCAAAGTGGATTAATGGTATGAAGAAACATGGATACAAAGGAGCTTTTGAAATGGGAGCCAGCATTGATTATCTCTTTGCCTTTGATGCCACAACTGGGATGGTTGATGACTGGTGTTATTCTGAAATATGCAAGACTTGGTTAGAGGAAAAATCAACACTGAGATTCCTAGCAGAAAAAAATCCCTGGGTTTTGCGGGATATTGCTGAAAGGCTTCTAGAAGCAAGCAACAGAAATCTTTGGGAAAAAGCTACTAAGAAAGAAATAGACTTACTACAAAAGATAGTACATAAATCAGATAAAGATATTGAATTTGAGAGTTTTAGACAAATAAAATGATACAGACAATCCAAGAGTTTGGGTTATCTGCTAAGAATATTGAGGCCATGAGTATCGGTTCCACATGTAGATAATAGATTCAATGACTGAAGCTGAGTATGAATAGTTTGACAAATATATTCCGATGGCCTCCAGGGAGAACTATGTTCATAGTCATACCAAGCTTCGGCTCCATCAATATCAAGCAAATAAGCTTCATTTATCATCTCTTTATAATTCAATCGGTATCGAGCAGGGTGTGCAAGGATCGCTAGACCTTCTGCTTCATGTATAGCCTCAATTACAGAAGCTGCTTGTAGGTCAGAACCAATTAATGCTTCTCCACGTGTATACTTAATAATTGCAGAACTGTCTAGCTTAAAACCTAGCCCTAAGATATGCACCAGGCAATTTTTCAATAAACAACTTATTTCAATACCAGTCCAGATAGTAGGGAAAGTATTAAAATTGCTAGCATTTTTTTGAAGCCATTGATAAACGATAGGATAAGCATTTATCGAATGGTGATCTGTTATTGATAAATGTTTTAGCCCATTGATAGATGCTTGTTCTATTAGCTGAGATGGGAGCAAACTTCCATCACTAAATTGAGTATGGCAATGTAAATTTATATGAGATGGGCAACTGCTTTTATTAACTGTACCTAGAAGCCTTTTTAAACCATAAATAGAATTATTTTTCATTACATAATTTCAGAATTCTCTTTTCTGAGTCTACGCCAGCGAGCGTAGAATTGTATAGAAGCTGCCATGAAAATGACTAGAGATACAATCAACCAGGAGGCAGCACTTGTTGGAAACTGGTTCTTGAAAACAACCAGCAGTACAACTATAACTAATAAGAGAGTGGGTAATTCATTTAAGGCTCTTAGTTGCCTTCCAGACCAATTACATTCATCACTCTCCAATTGAGACATTATCCGATAACAAAAAAAGTGATAAATTAATAATCCTGCAACAAAAAGAAGCTTGAACTGCATCCACCTCTGGCCAAGCCAACTAGGCTGGATAATCAATAACCCTGAGGCCATTAAAACTGTTAAAACCATACCGGGAGTTGTAATTATATTTGCCAAGCGTTTCTCCATTAAGACATATTGACTCTTAAAGGCCGATTGAATTGGCTCATCTAAGTCATTGGACTCAACATGATAAATAAACAGTCTTACCAAATAAAAGAGTCCCGCAAACCAAACTACCACTCCAATAATGTGTAGCGATTTAAACCAAAGATAAGCCTCAGCTGGCATAGCTAGTTTTAGAGAAGATTAACTCAAGGCTTGATTCAGTAAGCATATTTTACCCAATCAAGCAACTTATAAAGTTTATATAAATTTTAGACTTCTAATCGACTGATAGAGTTATTTAACGCAGTTTGTTATAAATAATTTTATTCTTCTGAGTGAAAATAGTTCCACACGTTCAAAGCCATTTCTTCTCCAAAGCCTGGAAGCTCTTTTATATCCTTAAGAGAAGCAAAGGCTATAGCTTCGACAGAGTTAAAGTGTGCCAACAAATCCTTAATTCTTTTGGGACCTAATCCAGGAATATCTCCTAATCTTGATCTCTTCATTCTTTGAGCTCTACGTTTTCTGTGGAAACTCAGTGCAAATCGATGAGCTTCGTCTCTGAGTTGTCTTAAGAGAATCAAAGCAGGTTGATTAGATTCACTTTCTAAAGGGATAGAAAGGCCAGGAAGAAAAACATCTTCATTTTGTTTAGCGAGAGAACAAACATGCAAGTCATCTTCAAGTCCAAGGCGAGAGACGACATTCATAACCGACGAAAGCTGACCTTTC
This sequence comes from Prochlorococcus sp. AG-363-K07, assembly GCA_003280225.1. GTDB lineage: Bacteria > Cyanobacteriota > Cyanobacteriia > PCC-6307 > Cyanobiaceae > AG-363-K07. Next base: position 92,287 of record QCFO01000003.1, read on the forward strand.
CCGCCATCGATCATTATTAAATCAGGCCAATCATTTAACTCGCCTAACTCTAAAGGATTTGGTTTAGAAAACCTTTGGGATTTTATATCACCTCCCTGGGACTTAAATCGTGACCATTTTCTTAACCTTCTACCTAAAACTTCAGCCAAAGACATGTAATCATCACTGTGACCCAGAGTAACCTCTGAACTCTTAATCTTGTATTTTCGATAATGTTGCTTAGCTGGGATCCCATCGATAAAAACAACTTGAGATGCAACTGCATCACTTCCTTGAATATGACTTATATCATATCCCTCAATCCTTCTTGGAATTATATCTAACTGCAGAAGAGTAGCCAAGTCATCTAATGCAATCTCTACTTTTTGATGTCCCTTTATAATGCGAGAAAGCTCTAAATTTGCATTTCTATAAACCAGCTCAACTAATTCTGCTTTCGAACCTCTTTTAGGGTTCATTATGTGCACTTTCTTACCTGCAACTTCGCTTATCCAATCTACAATGACGGCTTGATTAGGTAATGAATGTTGAACCAAAATTTCAGAGGGTATTTCAATAGGGTCAACCTGACTGTAATGTTCCTCCAATAACTTTTGAAGGACAATATTAGTTTCAATACCCTTAGAATCCGATGTATAACCTATTCGCCCTACTAGTTTTCCACTACGCATTTGAAATAATTGTACTGAGGCTACATTTTGATCAGAGGATATAGCTAAAACATCTCTAGAAATAGAAGAATCTGGTATTATCATCTTTTGTTCTTGTTGAACTTGATTCAATGCATTGATCTGATCTCTAACTTCTGCAGCCCTTTCGTATTCTAATTTAGATGCAAATTTATCCATTTGTTCATTTAACAGCTGCTGAAGCTCATCACTTCTTCCTTGAAAAACCATGGCCACTTTTCTAATTGTTTCTCTATAGTCCTCTGGCGATATTTCCTTCTGACAGACACCAGGGCACCTTTTAATTTGATAGTTTAAACAAGTTCTATCTTTATAAAGAGGTATAGGCCGTTGTCTAAGAGGAAAACTTCTCTTTACTAGAAAAAGTGTTTTTCTAAGAAGACCTACATCAACAAATGGACCATAGAACCTATCTTCAAAATTCCTTTGTCGTCGTCTTCGTGTAATAAATATCCTAGGATATTTTTCACTCCATGTTATGCATAGATATGGATATTTCTTGTCATCCTTAAGGAGTACATTGAAATAAGGTTGATTAGACTTTATAAGATTGGACTCTAAAGTAAGTGCTTCAGCCTCACTATCTGTAACTATAATATCTATATCATCGATTTGACGTACCATTAATCTAATTCTAGGGCTCAATTCATTGGAAGGTCTAAAATAGCTTCTTACCCTTGATCTAAGTTGCTTAGATTTTCCAATATAAAGTATATTTCGATTCTTATCTAACATCATATAACAACCAAATTCATTTGGTATCGCTTCGATCCTTTCTTGAAATCGCTTGGAGTCCTGTATTAACGGCTTGCTGATATTTATGGCATTCAGCTTCATTTATCCACCATAAGACCAACCAGTTGAAGAAAGCTCTAACGCATCAACATCATTTAACAGTTGTGCAGATTTAACTTCGCCAACAAAAACTGTATGGTCTCCATGCTTAACGGAACCAATAACGCTGCACTCTAGCCCTCCAATCGTGTTCTCAAGAATAGGCAAACCCAGATCACCGTAGTTAAACGGAGCGGTTTCAAATCTGCCTCCTAAACCCTTTTGAGGTTTAAAGAAAACTGCGGCAAGATCCTTTTGATCTGATTTGAGGACGTTAAGAGAAAAAAGCTTAGTCCTTTCGATAATTCCATGACTAGTTCCATCTGATCTAACGGCCATAACAACTAAAGGTGGATCAAAGGAACCCTGTGTCACCCAGCTTGCTGTAAATCCATTTACTTCGTCTCCCTCCCTGACACCACAAATAAATAAACCATGTGGAATCTTTCGTAAAAGGACCTTTTTGGCTTCTAGGTCAAGTGTCATGAATCCAGACGCAAAATTAAACTCTAAGCAGTCGCGGCTTAAATTGAGGAAAGGAAATGATTAATACACATGAAGGCCTTGTACCCAGGTAGTTTTGACCCACTCACGTTTGGCCATTTAGATCTCATCAAAAGGGGGGCAAACCTCTTTGATGAGGTTGTTGTCGCAGTATTGACAAATCCTGCCAAAGCACCAACATTCGATCTAGATACAAGGATAACTCAAATAACCAAAGCAATAGAAGGCTTAAAAGGGGTTAGCGTTATTAGCTTTGAGGGTCTAACTGTTGACTGCGCAAGGGCAAATAACACTGACCTTATTCTTCGTGGTTTAAGAGCTATGAGTGATTTTGAATACGAACTACAAATAGCCCATACAAACAGATCACTTGATACGCAAATAGAAAGTGTATTCCTGGTAACAGAAGCTCACCACAGCTTCCTTAGCAGTTCAGTTGTAAAAGAAGTGGCAAGATTTGGCGGAGAAACATCACATATGGTTCCGGAGGGAGTGGCGCTAGACCTCAGAAGGCTATTTAATTAGGACACTACATTTACAAGAAATGGGACAGCTACCCCAACAATTACTAGAAAAGCTAGACCAACTGGAGGAAATATTCCTTGATGGCCAAAGAATTCCATTCAGCGGGAACAGATTAGTTAATGAACATGAAGCGATAGAAATATTAGATGAAATTCGCGAATCCATTCCTTCTGAGATAAATAGAGCAGCCACTCTCTTAAAGGAAGGAGAAGAGTACATAAAGCAATCCAAAATCCAAGCTCAGGAGATAATTCAAAGAGCCACACAGGAAAGGGACCTACTAGTTGACTCCACTTCAGTTAGAAAAGAAGCGGAAAGACAAATTATTGAATTACAAAGTCATGCGAGACAAAAGTCCGAGAAAATATTGCATGATGCCAGAAAACAAGCCTGTTTATTAGAACAAGAGATGAAGAAAAAGATATCAAAACAAGAAAACCTGTATGTTGCTAGAAGAGAGAAGCTAGAAAGACAAGCAATTGAAAACAAAAAACAATTAACTCAAGAAAATACAGAATACTCAAACAACCTGAAGAAACAAATTGAAAACAGCCATAAAAAGGCACTAATTCAATTGGAAGAAATACGTCAGGAAAGCCACAGGGTTCAATACAATGCAAACCTTTCTGCTCAAAAAATTAATAACGAGGCATCACTATTAAAGCAAAAAACACAACAAGAGTGTGATTCACTAGTAGTCTTAGCAAGGAATGAAGCAGCATTTATACAAGATGGGGCTAATAAGTACGCAGAGCAAACGCTGAAAGAGCTTGAAAAAAGATTACAAGAGCTCAACCAGGTTGTTTCAGCTGGAAGATACGAACTAAATAAAATTCAAGGCATTAAGAATTCGAAATCTGAACTCAAAAACATAGAGAGTCAAAAAGCAATCCCTTTTAGAAGACTAAGAAGCAAAGCAGTTAATCTATCCAAGGCTATTAATAGCAGTTCTTAGCCTTATAAATAAGAATTAATATTTGCTGAATCAAGTCATCTACGTATGAAACATCGTTGGCAATAATACTGGTGTAAATTTGATTATCAGATGAATTTGCTAGCTGTCCCGTAATGGCCCTAACTCCCTGAAGAGTTCCAGTTTTACCACGAAACTTTCCCGCTATGATTGAGCCTGATCCAAACTGACTCAGGGTTCCACGAACTCCAGCAACTGATAGCGATGATTCAAAATATTGTGAAAGTTGGTGGTTATCCATTTCCCAAAGTAAAGCAACCAAAGCAAGACTACTAAGACGATTCTCTCTTGAAAGTCCACTTCCATCCTTTAAATACATTTCTTCTATCGGTATTCCTCTTCTTTGCAGCCATTTATAAAGTTTATTTGATGAATCATCAGAGTTCCATGAATTTGCAGCGTGCCTTGACAGGACTTCAGCGGTAAAGTTATGGCTTTCAGAATTTGCCAGACTAATTAAAGATATCATTGGGCCAGAAGTGATTTCCAAAACTGGTTTTTTCCATAGAGGAGGTTTAAAAGAGGTTTGATCCTTAAGCCTGAAAGTAGGAAAATACTTTCTTGTTTTCAATTCAAATTGTAATAGCCGTTTGAAACGACTTGGAGGATCAACTACTGATTTATTAGTAGCATTACTACTCAATGCTAGTCTTGTGATAGGAGAGCCGTAACTTTCTAACCGGTCAGCCTTATACCAACTAACTGGCCACCAATTTGATAGTGGTTCCTCATACAAAATTATTTCCAACTTCTTAGACAATGAATTAGTTGAAGCAATTGAGATGATTTTGTCAGCAATCTGTGAAATATTTTCTTCGTTAAGGTCAGGATCTCCCTGCCCCCAGATTTCAAATTTATTATTTCCTAAACTAACTAATTGTGTGGTTAGTCGAAATTCGGTTCCAAGCTGGTCTAAAGCATAAGCTGTTGACAGTAACTTAACATTTGAAGCTGGTACAAGGGGATATTGACTATTAACATCAACGATAATATTGCGATTAGAATCTAGAACAGAAATAGACCATCGCCCAGAACTAAAATCTAAAAGGTCTTCAATCCTTGATTGTAGAGATATACATATTTTTCTTTGTGGTTGACGCCTAGCTAGATCAGCATTAAACAATTCAACAAATGACGAGAAAATTGGGAAGCGATCATGAAATGCAAAAAACAAAGATATTAACAAGAATAGTGAAAGGATGTTCTGAATCTTTTTTACCTTAGTCTCTATAAAGTTTGTAAGTTTAGATTTTGTTTTTTTCACAGCTAGAAGCTCAGATGCTCTATAATCTCTTCTTGTGATGGTTTGGATGTGAAGGATTGAGCCAATCGATATCCATCTGGATCAGATCTGTAAAGGGACCAATCAGAGGAATATTGATGCATTAAAGCACCATTATTCAATGGTTCTAACCAATAAACATTATCCCAGGTTGATATAAAGCCTTTTCTACGTTCTCTTCCAACACTGCCAATACCAACAGAAGAATCATCAAATTGGCCATTTAGCATAATTAATAATCCATTAACACAATTGGCTACTGACTCAAACTCCTCATAGTCAAAATGTTTGGGTTCAACCGCTAAAACTATAGGGCTATCTAAATCATCAGCGTGAGTTGAAATAAAATCCTTAAAGGAGTAAATCCTTGACGAAGTTTGTGAATATTGATTTTTTGCTAATGCTGCAGCTCCAGCATCCGGCCATAGAAAATAAACATTTTCTGTCATAGACATAGATCGTTCAAGAAGTCGATATGACAAAGGGAGAAGTTTCAAGCCCTCAAATTTTAAATTGACTGAAATCCGTCCAGTTGATTTGGCTGTATAAAAGGCTTGTATTGAGTTAAACAACTGTTCTTCAGCTTCATGAAGATTAGATGGAAGTTGATAAACCATTATCGACCTATAAGATTAATTGTTATTCTAGAGCTTGGATTGATTGAATAAGAATATCTCGTATTAAATCAATATCATCTTGACGATTCCATGCACCTAGGGTGAAACGCAAGCCAGACTGTCTCAACTCCTTTGGGATTTTCATCGCAGTCAATGTTGGGCTGTCTGTAAGAAAACCGGATCGACACGCTGACCCACTACTAGCAGATAGGCCTCGCTTAGATAACTCACGGACAAGTGCTGATGATGAAATTGGTCTGTTATTACTGGATAAAACCAACATAGATATATGATTTATTAGCCTATTCGTGGAGTGGCCCGTAAATTGAATATTTGGTATTGTGGAAAGGTGGCTTTTAAGCTTATTAGTTAAATTAGCGACATAAATAGATTCTTCCAAAAACTCCTCATTCACCTTTCTATGAGATAGTTGATTAGAACTATTTATCTCTAGAGCCTTTGCCATTCCTGCTATAAGGCCTACAGGTTGGGTTCCTGAACTAAGTCCATATTCTTGATTTGCCTGCAATTTCAAGTCAAAGAATCGATCTTGTGATCTCTTATCAAGTAACAACAAACCAACACCTTTTGGACCTCTAAATTTATGTGCTGAGGCACTTAGCAGATCTATGGGTAAATCTTTCCAGGAAATAGATTCATGACTAAAATATTGAGTCGCATCGGTGTGAAATAAAATTCCTCTTTTTCTACATTCCTTACCTATTATTTCTATAGGCTGAATTGTTCCAACTTCACTTTGTCCCCATACAACAGAGACCAAGTCTGTTGGCTTAGATAGCAAATCATCCATTTGATCAACTCTAACCGTTCCAAAGTTATCGACAGGCCAATAAAGAACTTCCCATCCAAAATCTGCTAGAGTCGAAACTGATTTAATAAGAGAAGGGTGCTCTACAGATGAAATAACAATCCTTCCTGGTTTAATTTTGGAAAGTAATGTATTAGCAACAATCTGATTTGATTCTGTTGCTCCAGAAGTAAACACTACTTCATCTGGCGAAGCATTAAGAGAAGAAGCTATAGAACATCTACTTCGTTCCAATGATTCTGAAGCTTGTAGTCCGTAAGTATGCAGGCTAGATGGATTGCCCCAAAGATTTTTTTCTACTTCAACAACACGTTCTAGGACAGAATCTAAAATCGGAGTTGTTGCACTGGCATCCAAGTAAAGTTCGATCAAATTTTCAATATCATCATTTGCTTTATTCATTACAATATACTTTTTATATTGAGATCTTACCTTTATAGACGAATTTAGCAGGTCCTGTCATCAATACACTTCCTTGTTTGTCAGGCCATGAAATATTTAGATCTCCACCAGGAAGTGTAACTTTGACATTTGGGTCACAAAGGTCGAGAGTTGTTGTTACTACTAAAGCTGCGCATGCACCAGTTCCGCAGGCCAGAGTAGGTCCACATCCTCTTTCCCAAACTTGTAGTTTAAGTTCCTTACGATTAACTATTTGAACAAAATGAACATTTGTATATGCAGGAAAGCTTTCATGTTTCTCTAACCTAGGGCCCCATTCTTGAAGAGGTAGTTGTGAGAAATTATCAAGGTGAACAATTAGATGTGGATTTCCCATGCTCGCTGCATATAAATGGAAAATTTTCTGGCCAAGTTTCAGAGGAAAAGAAGGAATTCCAAATTCATTAATCGGAAGTGTGGTGGGTATCTTGGAGGGTATAAATATAGGCTCGCCCATATCTACCTTTACCTCATATAAGGCATTAATAGATGCTTGAATTGGTCCAGCCAATGTTTTGATTATGAGATTAGTATCTAGACTGATTTTTCTCTGATCATATAAGAACTTAACAAGGCACCGAATTCCATTTCCGCACATTTCAGCCTCTGTTCCATCTGAATTATAAATTCTCATCTGGGCATCTTCGGAGCCATTTGGATTCATTGACAAAATGATTCCATCCGCCCCAACCCCTTTATGACGGTCACAAAGATATCTAATCGAGTTAATATCTCCTAGAAGGAGAGACTTAGGTATATCATCATTACGAGGATCTAAAATCAAGAAATCGTTACCTAGGCCTTGATATTTATAAAAACTGAACATGATGTTGAATTGAGTGATAGAAAAATTAAGTAAGTAATTATCTAAAGATAAAAAGAGCTAAGAGTCAACAAACTAAAAGTTAAACTCGCTATTGACTCTCCATTATGGGAACATAATTGGGACTAGTAAAATTCTGTGGACGAAGCATTCTCTCAAGAAAGAAGCTCAGAACTTGATTCTGAGAGATATAACCCACTTATGCTGGAGCCATACTGGCAAACTATATGGCAAAAAGATGGGATAGATCTAACTAGCACACCAAAGCCTAACCAGAAAAGGTTTTACGCTCTATCGATGTTTCCATATCCCTCTGGAAACCTCCATATGGGGCATGTCAGAAACTACGTAATAACAGACGTGATAGCAAGAATGCAGAGGATGAGAGGGGCAGCAGTTCTGCACCCCATGGGATGGGACGCCTTCGGATTACCCGCTGAAAATGCAGCGATCGAAAGAGGAATAGATCCTGCTGAGTGGACTAAAGAAAATATAGCTCACATGAAGTCACAACTCCAAAGATTGGGTCTTTCAATAGACTGGAGTAAAGAGCAAGCTACCTGCGATAAGAGCTATTATAAGTGGACTCAATTTATATTTCTGGCTTTATACAAAGCCGGTCTCGCGTACCAAAAGGAAGCAACAGTTAATTGGGATCCAGTTGACAAAACGGTATTAGCAAATGAACAGGTTGACTCTGAAGGGAAATCCTGGCGATCAGGAGCCGTAGTAGAAAAAATAAAATTAAAGCAGTGGTTTCTAAAGATAACTGATTATGCGGATGAGTTATTGGAAGATCTAGAAAACCTAAATGGTTGGCCGGATAAAGTTAAGACAATGCAAGCAAATTGGATAGGACGTTCTAAAGGACTAGAAATAGATTTTCATTCGACCAATAAAAAAGAGCATATTGTCAAAGTTTTTACAACTAGACCAGAGACCATCTATGGTGTTAGTTATATAGTATTAGCTCCTGAGAATCAATTAATTGAAAAAATAATTTCCGATGATCTACGTTCTGATCTTATATCCTTTAGGGAAAAAGTAGCTAAGTTAAGTAATGAAGAGAGAACATCAGATAAAAGAGAAAAGAATGGAATGTACCTAGGTACTGAAGTAATTAATCCAGCTACTAATCTACCTATACCTGTATGGACAGCAGATTATGTCTTAGCTGATTATGGAACAGGAGCAGTGATGGGCGTTCCAGCTCATGACGAAAGGGACTTCTTATTTGCCAAAAAATATAACCAAGTAATTAAAAAAGTTATTGTAAACCCAAACGAACAAGAGTCAGAATTATGGCAAGGTGCTGGTATTCTTATAAATTCTGGAAAGTATAATGGGATTAACAACAATAAAGCAAAGTTGGAAATAACTAAGACGGCTAAATTGGAAAAATGGGGAAGAAGTAAGACTCAGTATCGTCTTAAGGATTGGTTGATTTCAAGGCAAAGGAAATGGGGTTGTCCTATACCTATTCTTTACTGTAATACTTGTGGTGTCATCCCAGTTCAAAAGGAAGATCTTCCGGTAGAAATACCAATAACACCTAACAAATCATCCAAACAACCTAATTCAAAGGAGACTGTAGATCCTCCTAGCTTAACTAAGTGTCCTAAATGTGGCAAGAATGCCACTAGAGAAACAGATACTATGGATACATTTATGTGTTCATCTTGGTATTACCTAAGATTCGCAGACTCACACAACAAAGACAAGCCATTCACCAAAGAATCTATTGATGAATGGCTACCTGTAGATCAGTACGTTGGAGGTATAGAGCATGCAATTCTGCATTTGTTATATTCTAGATTCATAACAAAGGCACTTCATAGTCAAGGACTTTTTAGGATAGATGAGCCTTTCAAGAGACTTTTAACTCAAGGGATGGTACAAGGTATTACATACAAGAATGCTGAAACTGGAGGTTATGTAAGGACCTCCGATATTGCAGATCTAAGCAATCCAAGGGACCCTATTTCTGGTAAGAAACTAGAAATAATATATGAGAAGATGTCGAAGTCAAAGTATAACGGTGTCGATCCATCATCAGTTATAGATAAATATGGGGCAGACACTGCAAGAATGTTTATTCTGTTTAAAGCTCCTCCCGAAAAAGATCTTGAATGGGATATTGCAGATGTTGAAGGCCAATATAGATTCATCAATAGGGTTTGGAGACTAATTCATAATTACAAAAGCAAGAGCAGCACAAATGTCTCACTAAATACTAAATCAAGTAGTCTAATTAAACAAAATAAACTCTCTCAAGAAGAAAAAGACTTGCGTAGAGCTGTCAACATTGCAATCAAATCAGTAACAGAAGATCTTGACAAAGGTCTTCAATTCAATACTGCAATATCAGAGTTGATGAAGTTAACAAATACAATGCAAGAACTATTACCAAAAGTCAATATCACGATAGCAAATGATTCAATATCATCTCTTTTAAAGCTTTTATCTCCCTTTGCGCCACATCTTGCAGATGAACTTTGGTACAAACTTGGTGGAAAAGAAAGTGTACATACGGTCGACTGGCCTGAACATGATGAGAATGCATTATCTCAAGACAAATTCCAGCTTGTGATCCAAATTAAAGGAAAGGTAAGAGGCACTATAAATCTAAAAACAGACCTGACTGACGATGAGATAAAAACAAGCGTATTAAATAGTGAAATCTCTAAAAAGTGGTTAGAGGGTAAGAGTCCATCAAGAATTATATTAATCCGAAACAAACTAGTAAATCTTGTTCCATAGTTCATAGTTATTTCTATAATTTTCTTATCAATAGTGAGTCCGGATCACCCCAACTACCATTCATAGAATAATTAAAATCATTTGCAAGTTTATGTCGAATAATCAAGTAAATTGTCTCGAAATTAGATTCTGGAATCAAAGCTTGTAACTGACGAATTGATCTGGGTTCATTATCATCTAACAATGCAATTAGCGATTCCTGGCAGAGAAGAACGTTTGTAGCAGCTTTTTTTCCAGCTTCAACTCCAGGCTGATGATATGCATTTATATTAATTAATTCAGCATATAAACTTACTGCACGTTCAAAAAGTGCAATAAGTGCTCCTAATCTAATCTCATCAAATTTCATCAACGTAATAGTAATACTTTGCTTGTCAGCTTGAGTAAGAGCGGCGCGAGTGCCTTGATAAAAACCAGATAAATAATCTCCTGGATTACGACCATTTAATGTTTTAATCTCTTTTGAATCCTGAAGTTCTTCTATAAAAGTTACAAAGAAGTTATCTAATCCATCTCTAAGCTGTTGAACATATGCGTGTTGATCGGTTGAACCCTTATTACCAAAAACAGAGAGCCCTTGGAATACGGAATTACCATCTCTATCTAGTTTTTTACCAAGTGATTCCATAACTAGCTGCTGCAAATATCGACTAAATACCTCTAGCCTGTCTCGGTATGGGAGTACGACCATATCTCTTTTGCCTTTACCATCTCCACAAACCCACCAGGAAGCTGCTAAAAGTGCTGCAGGGTTTGCAACTAAATCAGTATTTCTTGTAGATTTATCCATTAAAAGTGCTCCCCTCAAAAATCCCTGTAAATCCTTCCCAAGAAGAGAAATTGGAAGCAAACCAACAACACTTGTAATGCTAGTCCTTCCTCCAACCCAATCTGGCATATCAAAAATTTTCAACCAGGATTCAGATTTTGCCTGGGAATCAAGGGGACTATTTTTCATTGTTATAGCAACAGCCTGAGATTGCCAATTTCCACCAAAGGACTCAAGAAAGTGCCTGGCTTGCTCCATGCCTATTAGAGGTTCAGGAGTACCGCCAGATTTACTTACGGTGACGAAGAGTGTTGTATCTAGCGTGGCTTTGATAGATTGAAGTTTTTGATGAATTCCAACTGGATCTACATTGTCAAGAAAATGGAATGATAATCCTAAAAAATCTTGTTTTAAAGCCTCTATCAATAAAAGGGGGCCTAATCCACTACCCCCAATTCCTATCCAAAATACATCCGTAAATTTCGCGCCGGAAGAGGAAACAATTTTGCCCTTAAGAATTTGCTGGCCAAAATTCTGAACAGATTCAATTTCGTTCTCTATCAGTTCGGTAATCTCATTAGAAGGAGCCAATTGGGAATTTCTAAGCCAATAATGTCCTACTAAACGGTTCTCATCCAAGTTAGCGACCTCACCCGATTCCAATTTTTCGATAGCTTGAAAAGCTTTTTGAAAGGGGGCTTCCAGAGAAGTAAGATCTTGATATGAAATTTTAGTTCTACTGATATCTAACCACATTTCAAGCTTGTCATCGAACCATAGCAATTCTTGAAACCTTTCCCAGAGGGCATCAGGGTTAGAACTGTTGAAATCTGGAAAACTCATCCTTTTGACTTAAATAACAGAAAAGTCAGTTGATTCCTTAATATAAGGTATAGGGCATAACCCCATTCAATAAAGGAACCCAAATCAAAACTGATACTAAAAAGATGCTAAACCTTAGAGATGAAGATGATAGGATTACTAAATTAAAGTTATTATACGAAAATAATTTAAATAATTGTCAACCACTTACTTCGCAGATTCGCACAAGAATGGTCAGAATCAACAATAGAAAGAGTCCATTTTTGCTCATGTCCCTGCTCTACAATTAATGAGCAGTTTGTTAGCATTCCATCTCGAAAGAAGGATAGGCAATTAGATTGGTCATCACGCAAAAGTGATTCTATGTCATCAATTTCACGAATCTGAAACCCATTGATGGCAATTAAGACATCATCAACAATAATATCTGCTTTAGAGGCTGAACTATGCTTATCAATGCGTTGAACAATAAAAGATTTATTATCCTCAACTACGGAAAGACCACTAGTTACACATTGAGTACTTGATTGCTTTAAACGAATTCCAACCTTTGAAAGGCAGGATTCAAGTGGTAGTGAATCATAACAATCTAGCCAACGATCCAAATTTTCTGACAGTTCTAAGCATATATTTGATAACTCAGACTTCACATTATTTCTATTGTAACCAAGCTTTGTTTTGCCATATTTGATCCACAAGCAACGCAAAAGTTGTGACAGTGAGTAATTATATTCTCTTAGACTTATATCTAGGCACATGGAAAGTACTAATCCATGGCGATAATAATTCACTTGTGTATTTCTGCTTGAAGGGTTCGAATTATATAATTTGATCCATGCTTGCCTAGAACTATCAGAAATCGAGTGGTAGTTTTTACCTGATGAGCTCAATATATAAGTTAATTCTTCAGATAAGTCCTCTAGAAAGTCATTTACTGAACTTAAACCAGCTAGCAACGGAATGCTCAGATCAAAATAACTTGTGACACCCTCAGCCAACCAAAGACTATCTGTAGTAACAGCTTTATCATAATCATAGGTTAAATATTCTATAGGCCTTAGTCTTCTAACATTCCATTGATGTAAGTACTCATGACCTATTAATTGCAACAATCTTCTATAGCCGTTTGGCTTGTTGAGGGATCTCCAGCCGTAGTGAATTACAAATGAATTATCGTGCTCTAAGCCTCCATAACTTTTTTCCAAGAGATTTATAACTAGTAGATATTCATTATTGCAAGGTGGTGGTGTTTTCATTATCTCGCAAACTGCTTGACAAATGTTCTCTACATCTTTCACGAAATTGATTGGCCAACCATTTGGAGGGTCTCCTAATCGCAAAAGTCTATGTTGCTTAGAAAATAGGCTAAATACATCAGATTGATAATTACCTGCTATAAGTGGAGCATCGATCAGTTCATCATAATTAGAAGCAGTATATGTCCTGCCTTTACTACTTAATGGGCAATAACCTTGCCAATTAGATGGAATACAATACGTGAGAAGATGCTGATTATTTCTGTAGCCGTCAACCAAGTAAATACAAGCTGCTAAACAAATTGATGCCTGAATATGATCAATATAGCAAGTTCTTACAGTCTGTACTCTTGCCTCTACTATATAAGACAAACTAACCTGCTTTAATGATTCCAGACTAAGCAAGTATTGATTAGTTTTACTAAATTCAACCTCAATCAATTGATTTCCTTGTGAGGCAGTTATCCCATAAACGAATTGAGAATGATCGCGAACCTTGTAGGATCCAGGTGTCCAAACAGGCAATGAAATTAGCTGGGAGTAGTTTTTAGGTTTCCATTTAATATTTACCTGGAACTCCTGACTACCTGGATTAACAATACTAACTAGAATTTCTACGGCATCTTGCGTGTTCAATTTCATCTAACTTCGATTTTCATTATTCTATAGACTATTCATATAATATGATCTCAGAGAAATTAAATATTTATTATAAATAAAAAGGACCCTTATTATTGACTGAATCAAGAACTGATTTACAATCAACAAAAATGTCATAACCTTGTAAATTTATGGAATCTTACATAATGGCTCCTCACCATGAATCATTATTTAAGTTTTCTCCAAAGCTTAGATTGGGCATCCTAGCCTCTGGTGTCGGTTCTAATTTTGAGGCACTTGTCAAGGCAACTCGCGATTCCTTTCTCCAAGCTGAAATTAGTCTATTAATAGTAAATAACCCCAACTGTGGTGCTGTAAATAAAGCAATTAGCCTTGGAATCCCATATCAAATAATTGACCATAGATCCTTCCCCTCAAGATCAGAGCATGAACAACAAATAATCAACGCATTCCAAAAGTCAGATGTAGAAATTCTAGTAATGGCTGGCTGGATGCGTATTGTCACCTCCTTACTGATAAAGAGTTATCCAGACAGAATTGTAAATATTCATCCATCTATATTGCCTAGCTTTCGAGGGACAAATGCTATTAAACAAGCTCTAAAATCGGGTGTTAAAATTACAGGTTGTTCGGTTCACCTAGTTAATGAGGAGGTTGATTCAGGACCGATATTAGTTCAAGTAGCAGTACCTATATTAAAAGAAGACAATCAGGAGAGCTTATCAGCCAAAGTCAGGAAACAAGAACATAAATCATTACCAATTGGAGTAGCTATCGCAGGTAAAAGATGGAGGGAGGCTAATTATGGATAAAAAGTTGAAGACAACAAGCCAGTATACTGTTCTAATCCAGCCATTAAATTCAAATTCTGTATACCCTGACCTGCTTGACCTTTTATTAAATTATCAATAGCAGACATCAAAACTATACGACCAGTTCTTTGGTCTACTTGTACAGATAGCATTGCCTTATTTGTCTGCCTAACCCATTTTGTCGCTGGATAAACACCAACAGGAAGGATATCAATATGTGGTTGATTTCTATAAACTGTCTCAAGAACTGTGCGAGAATCCTCTGCTGTTAGTCCAGGGTCTCTTAAACGTCCATATACAGTCGACAATAGTCCTCTAACCATTGGTACCAAATGCGGTGTGAACTGTACTTGAATATTTTGCCCGGAGATTTCTGAGGCAAGTTGTTCTATTTCAGACGTATGCCGATGTCCTACTACACCATAAGGAGAAATCGACTCAGAACTTTCAGACAATAACATTGATTCCTTAGGTGTTCTCCCTCCTCCAGAAGTACCAGTTTTAGCATCAATTATTATGCCTTCATATTCAATCAGTCCTTGTTTAAGGAATGGAAGCAAAGGCAAAAGGCTGGCTGTTGGGAAACAACCTGGACAGGAAACAATTCTGGCTTTAGAAATATTTGAAGTATGCCATTCAGTTAAGCCATAAACTGCTTCCTGGCATAAGTCATGGTCTTTTCGATTCCACTTGCTTGCTTCGTTTACATAGACTTCACACCACTTATCTAAAGATCGATAACGATAATCTGCCGACAGATCTATCACCCTTAGTCCTCTTTCAAGAAGGCTAGGCACAAGTTGACTAGCTAATCCATTAGGCAGACTGAGAATGACGTAATCTGCCTTCTTTGAAATAATTTCTGTCTCAGCGTTCTCAATTATTGGATCAGAGTTCAACCTAAGGAATGGGAATAAATTATTCCACCTCTTTCCAACAGAACTATTACCCCCCAAAAAGGTCAATTTAAAATACGGGTGATCCTTCAAAAGGCTTACCGATTGAATTCCTCCGTATCCTGAGGCTCCGATAATCGCGACTCTATTTTTTAAAGAGTTTTGAGGCTCAAGACTACTTTTGGAAGTTGTTGTATTCATAAGCAACCTTTAACACATAAAATCTTACTTGGATAAAGAATCACTTATTACGCAGAAATGCCTAAAATTCAAAGAAGAATTTAAAACCCAAAATCCATCGAAATCCAATTTGATCCAATACCAGACGCTTTAGCCGCTATTCGCAACGGAGAATGCGTTGTTGTAGTAGATGACGAGCGACGGGAAAATGAGGGCGACCTTATATGCGCAGCAGAATTTGCAACACAAGAGCAAATTAATTTTATGGCAACAGAAGCTAGGGGCCTTATTTGCTTAGCAATGGAAGGTAAAACCCTAGATGATTTAGACCTGCCTCTGATGGTGGACCAAAATACCGATTCAAATCAAACTGCTTTTACAATCAGCATAGATGCAGGTCCTGAGTTTGGCGTTTCGACTGGCATATCGGCTGAGGATAGAGCCAAAACAATCCAGGTTGCTTTAAAAAGAACTGCTAAACCTACAGATCTAAGGAGACCAGGTCATATATTCCCTTTGAGAGCAAGAAAAGGTGGAGTACTTAAACGCGCTGGACATACCGAAGCCGCAGTGGATTTATCAGAACTTTCAGGACTACTTCCAGCAGGAGTGATATGCGAAATACAAAATCCTGATGGATCGATGGCAAGATTACCGCAGTTAAAAGAGTACTCCAAAAACTGGGGATTGAAATTAATAAGCATCGCAGATTTAATACGATACAGGCTTGAAAACCAGCGTTTCGTCAATAGAAAAGCTCAGGCAAATCTACCTAGCTTATTCGGAGGTTTTAAGGCAATTGGATATAAAAACGAACTAGATGGATCTGAGCATGTTGCCTTGGTAAAGGGTTCACCTGGAGTTCTCAAGGAACCAGTATTGGTGAGAATGCATTCTGAATGTTTAACAGGAGATGCTTTTGGTTCATTAAGATGTGATTGCAGACCTCAATTAGAAGCCGCTCTATCAAGAATTGAGCAAGAAGGTGAAGGAGTTGTTGTCTATCTAAGACAAGAAGGTAGAGGAATTGGTTTGATTAATAAGCTTAAAGCCTACAGTTTGCAGGATGGTGGTTTAGACACAGTTGAAGCAAACGAGAAACTTGGCTTTCCTGCAGATTTAAGAAACTATGGAGTGGGAGCACAAATATTAACTGATCTAGGAATCCATAGACTCAAACTTCTAACTAACAACCCAAGAAAAATAGCTGGTCTAGGAGGCTACGGGCTTCAAGTTGAGAGTAGAGTACCTTTAGTTATTTGCCCAGGTGATCATAATGCAGCATACCTAGCTGTTAAAAGGATAAAACTTGGACATCTAATTGAGGATAATACTTCTAATAAGAGTCAACAAGGCAACCATATTGTTCTTTTTTGGGATGGTAATATTAGCAACCAAAGTAAATCATATTTGCTTAAAAAAGCAGAGAGTCTCGCCAAAAAAAATTCGCTAATAATTCAAAAAGAAAATTCCACAAGACTTATAGCATTATGGGGAAACCCACCATTTTTGTGGAAAATATCGGCTGGTGACTTAAGTGAAACAGAAAACTACAATTCAATCGAAAAATTCCTCACACAAATAGCGAAATGGGATAACACGACACGGCTAGGACTTTATAAAACAGACGTTCCTCAGCAAGTAATTCATCCATCCCAAAATATCAATAACGAAATAAGAAGTATAGATAACCTTTTCAAGGATGGAATAAAAAAAGAAGAATTATTGAGTAGCTACGATGGAACCAATATGATTATTTGGTCAAAACATAACTAATTAAGCTGGTGAGCATTTTTCTAATTAATTGTGACCTTTTTAATTCGTGATCCATTCTTTAATGCAAGTACAATCTTCATGTTTTGAGTACGACCAAATACTGTATGAATGCCATCTAAATGTGGCTGTGCTTCATGGACGAGAAAGAATTGGCTTCCCCCAGTATTCTTTCCAGCATGAGCCATAGATAGGGAACCAGATAAGTGCTTGTTAGAATTAATTTCGCAGTCAATTGTATAACCAGGTCCTCCTGTGCCAGGCATTCCATTTGAGCCTTCTCTAGAATTTGGACAACCACCCTGGGCCATAAACCCATCAATTACTCGATGAAAGGCAAGCCCGTCGTAAAAGCCTTGCTTGACTAGTTTGAGGAAATTAGCAACTGTATTTGGAGCATCATTATCAAA
>QCFO01000004.1 GCA_003280225.1 Prochlorococcus sp. AG-363-K07
CCGGTGACTGGACTTGAACCTGCGACCTACTGATTACGAATCAGTTGCTCTACCTCTGAGCTACACCGGCGCTCAAAGGAACTTAACATTCTAATTCACGCATTTTGAACTCTTGATTGATAAACCTGACCAAGTCTCAAAGTTGGATCCCAGCCTTAGGGCAAAGCTCCTTAAAGAGTTAGATAGCCCATGGCGAGGATTGCGCAGAGGCTTGTGGATTGCCTTTGCTGGCTCTTCGGGTATTGGCTTATTTGTTATGTTAGCGAGAAGTATTTCAGGCTATCAAGTTTCTCTCAGTGATTTGGGTATACAAATTACTGCTCTATCTTTCTTTGTATTCTTATTATTTATTGATCGTCAAAGAAGTAAGAAATACTAATACTTATAGGTCTGATATTCAAGCTTTTCTTGTTGGCTATTAGTAACTTTTAGCTTTTAAACATTCAATTTACGTTTTTGAGTTACAAATTTGTATGCCTCAATGGTATCTCCCTCTTGCCAGTTAGCGAAACGATCACAACCAATTCCGCATTCAAATCCAGTTGCTACTTCTTTTACATCATCTTTATTGCGTCTTAATGAATCAAGGTCTCCTTCAAAGACTATTTGATTTTTACGATTGACTCGCACTCTGCAGTTCCTTTGTAATTTCCCATTTGTTATGTAGCATCCAGCCACTGAGCTCTTCCCTATGGTGAAAATAGCTCTTACTTCTGCTGTCCCCAGTGACTCTTCGATCATTTCTGGCTCTAGCAAGCCTTCCATTGCAAGTTGTATGTCTTCAAGAAGTTTGTAAATCACTTCGTAATCTCTTACGTCTACACCAGTCGCATCGGCGGCACGCTTAGCGCCAGATGCCATGGAAGTGTTAAATCCAACTATTACTGCACCAGATGCTGCTGCAAGATCAACGTCGGTTTCTGTAATTTCGCCAGGAGCTGACAGTAAAACTCTTACTTGAACCTCATCCTTAGGTAATTGCTCTAGTGAACCTAAAATTGCCTCAACACTACCTTGAACATCAGCTTTTAGGATTATATTGAGTTCCTGAAGTTCACCTTCATTTGCTTGTCCGGACATTGCAGATAAGGAAACACGTCTAGATGCCATCTGTTGAGCTAATCGCGTGGCACGTGCATCTGAGGCTCGTTCTCCTACTACGGCTCTTGCAGACTTTTCATCTGGATAGACTTCGAATTCATCGCCTGCTGTTGGAACTTCATTAAATCCAAGTGCTTCAACAGCTGTAGAAGGACCACTTGCTTTGAGACGTGCTCCATTTTCATCAACCATTGCTCTAACTTTTCCTAAAACTGGCCCAGCTGCAACTACATCTCCAGTTTTAAGGGTACCGTTTTGAATTAGTAGGGTTGCGACAGGGCCTTTGGCCTTGTCTAGATGTGCCTCAATAACAGTTCCTTTGGCCAGGCGATCTGGGTTGGCCTGAAGATCCTCAACCTCAGTTACAAGCAGGATCATTTCTAAAAGCTTGTCAATATTTTCTCCTTTAATTGCACTTACAGGAACCATCACCACATCTCCTCCCCACTCTTCAGCAACGAGGCTTTGCTCTGAGAGTTCTTGTTTGACTCTGTCAGGAGAGGAACCTTCCTTGTCAATCTTGTTAATAGCTACAACTATTGGGACTTCCGCTGCTCGAGCATGGCTGATTGCTTCCAAAGTTTGAGGCCGGACTCCATCATCGGCTGCAACAACAAGTACAGCAACATCAGTCACTTTGGTCCCTCGAGCCCGCATTGCGGTAAAAGCTTCATGCCCAGGAGTGTCAAGGAAGGTCAGTTTTTTGGATTCTCCTGCATGAGATATCTCTACTTGATATGCGCCTATGTGTTGGGTTATTCCACCTGCTTCTCCAGCGGCAACTCTTGCTTTTCTGATTGCATCTAAAAGACTTGTTTTCCCATGATCCACATGGCCCATCACAGTGACGACAGGAGGTCGCCTAATTAAATGTTTTAAATCGCTTTCTTCAATGATTTCCGAAGTTTTTTTCGCAGCTTCCTGTACGTCGTCTTGGAGCACAGGTACTCCGAACTCTTCAGCCACTGTCTCAATTGTGGATAGATCTAGAGACTGGGTGACTGTTGCCGTGATTCCCTTGAAAAAGAGTGACTTGATAACTTCTGAGCTTTCTACGCTGAGCATGTCAGAGAGTTCTTGAACAGTCAGATTTGCCTCAGGAACAATGATCATTTCCGGCCTGACTTGTTTAGCTTCTCGTGCAGCTCGCAGCTCCATTGCTCTGCGACGTTGTCTTTGTCTGGTTGTTTCTTTTTTTCGTTTCCGCATTGCAGCCATAGGCTTTGATGCGGATTTATTTGCTGTTTTTGGTTTTGCTGGGCGCGCAAGGCTTGCAGACAGTAAGGTTGCTTGCTTTTCTCCTGCAAAACCGCTTGTTTCTGTGGTTAATGCATCATCGTTTTCACCAATGATGTGAACCTTTTGTCTTTGTTTTTGAGGTGATTTGCTGCGAAGGGCTTCAAGTTTTGCGCTGTCATCCCAATCAGGCTTTCCAGTTCTTCGAGGTGCTCCAATAGATGGCCTATGAGCAGGCCTTTTAGGAGCTGGGGCAGGAGTTGGGCGATTTAGTTCTTTATTGCCAGTACCGTCTGTAGCTCCTTTAGGCCCAACAGTTGTTCCATCAGGCCTTTTAGGAGCAGGTACACCTGGTCTACCAGTTGGTTTCTGTAGTTGCATAAGTTCACCAGGTGCAACTGGTTTCCTCATGCCTGGAGGCATATTTGAACGTGACTGTGGCGCTTGACGGGAGCCACTATCACGAGATGATTGACTACCGACATTTTTGTCGCGCCTGATTGGTTTCCCTACTAGTTCAACAGGGTTACCAGTTGAACGAGGTTGGCCAGCACGATTCGGATTCCGGATCGGTGCATTTGCTCTTGGTGAGCCTTGGTTATTGCGCTGAGGATTGAATCTTTGGTTTTGACCTCCACCAGAGTTTCTGGAAGGACTTCCAGACCGCCTTTTGTCTTGGGGCATGGAAGGACGGCTAGGTGGCGCTACAGGTCTTCGAGGTTGGGGTCGCCCAACTAGTTCCGGTCTTGCGGGTTTTTTCTGTCCTGATAGAGGTGGCTTACTTGGAGGGACAGAGCGGTAGCTCCCTTGGGAAGGTTGAGATCTTCCTAAGATCTTTGGCTTTGAATTGTTTTTTGGAGATTCGGCAAGTGATGGTGGGGATTTAGGACGATTATTATCTGGATTTTTAATTGAATTTGGTCGTATTGGTGCTGAAGGTTTGATTGAGGCAGAGGGAGGAACTGGTCTGCTTGGGGGCGGTGATGGTCGATTGACAGGAGAATTAGTAGATTTTTGAGGTCTACTTGAAGATTGGCTTTTTGAAGTTGCGTTGATGTTGGTCGGAGCTTTCCTGATAGGCGACTTAGGATTTAATTGTGGAACCTTTGGACTTTGGCTAGGAACTGCTGGTTTAAGTGGAGATTTTGGTTTTTGGGGAGCTTCTGGAGATTTATGAGATTCTGATTTTTTGGCGATTAATTCAGGTGGTTTGTTCGTTTTTTGGGGAGCTTCTGGAGATTTATGAGATTCTGACTTTTTGGCGATTAATTCAGGTGGTTTGTTCGTTTTTTGGGGAGCTTTTTTAACTGAGAGGATTACTTTCCCAGATTGAGGCTTGGTTGTAGGGGTGGGGGTTATTCCTTTATTTCTTGTTTTAAGCGAATCTGTGATTCGCTTTGCTTCATCTTCATTAATCGAACTGCTATGACTTTTGGCGGCAATAGAAAGCTTATGTGCGGCATCAAGCACATCTTTGTTCTCAAGGCCTAAGTCCTTGGAAAGCTCGTAAATTCTGATTTTGCCGCTGCTGGTCATTAAGTTCTCCGATCGTTCCGGGTACTGGGTACCTGGGTGCTTCACTTAGAGCGAAGACATAGTTCATCTTGCCTCAGCGCCTGCAATAGTGCAGTGATTTAGCTGCTTTTGCAGCATCTCCACAACGCTTTGGGGAACCTGACAGCGCAGAGCCTTTTGTAAACGCTTGCGGCGCCAAGCCTGATCCAGGCAGATCTCATTTGGGCAGACATAGGCTGATCTACCTGTTCCACCAACGAGAACTACTCCATCCTGATGGTCTCTGGTTACTTTCAAAAGTTGCTTTCTATCAAGCAGTTTTCGACATGTAACGCATCGACGGAGGACGGCTCTTTCGCTCACCGGGTTCCATCCTCTTCTTCTTGAGAAGTAGTTTGATTGTCATCAACATTTTGAGTTGTTTCTTCGTTTTCATCTGTTGCTATTGCTTCTTCTTCCTGATCAGAAATATTTTGTGTTTCAGTTTCAAAGTCTTCCTCATCTTCTGGAAGCGGATAAAGCTCTCTTAGACGAGCATCTTCTTCGGCTCTAGTTGCTTGCTCGGCTGCGAGTCTCTCTTCAGCTTCTCGTTGAAGAGTTTCCTCTTCTTCTCTTTGGGATATAAGTTCAGCTACTGCAGAATCTTCTGTTTCTTGGTCATATTCTTGTGAGTTTTTAATATCGATCTTCCAGCCCGTAAGCCTTGCTGCTAGACGTACATTTTGCCCTTCGCGACCAATGGCGAGACTTAATTGATCTGGAGGAACAAGTACATGAGCATGTTGTCCTTCTGGGTCCACAAGCCTTACTAATTCAACTCTTGCTGGACTCAAAGAATTACAGATGTATTGAATTGGATCCTGTGACCATCGAATTACATCAATTTTCTCACCTCTAAGCTCATTGACTACCTGTTGTATTCGTGATCCACGTGCACCAATGCAAGCACCTACTGGATCTACCTCTCTTTCAATACTATCTACAGCAACTTTGGTTCGGGGACCAACAGAGCGGGAAGGAGGATTTGCTTCACGAGCAACTGCAACAATCCTTACTGATCCTTCTTGGATTTCTGGTACTTCGTTCTCAAAGAGATAAACAACTAGGCCAGCATTAGAGCGGCTAACAAAAAGTTGAGGTCCACGTCTTGGGACTTCGCTAACTTCTTTTAGGAATACTTTGAAAGTTGCATTTGCTCGATAATTATCATTCGGTAATTGATCACGCCGAGGCAATTCCGCTTCTACTTCTGGTCTTCCAAGGCCAGAACTAACGGCCATAATGACTGATTGCCTTTCAAAGCGAATTACTCGTGCTGTCAAAACAGGATCTTCAAGATCTGCAAATTCTTCTTGTATCATGCGTCGCTGCTGATCTCTTAACTTTTGGGCAAGAACTTGTTTAGTTGTGGCCGCTGCCATACGCCCGAAGTCTTCTTTCTCAGGAGTCACATCAAGAACTACTGTGTCACCTATTTGTGCATCTTCTGCGACTTGCATCACTTCAGAAAGCGCAATTTGATGATCTTCACTTTCAACGTCTTCAACAATAATTTTGCTAGCTAAAACCCTGTATCCTTCTTCATCTAGATCTAAACCTACATCAAAGTTACTGAAATAATCTTCCTCGAATGGATCTTCACTAATACCTAAATAAAGTGTTTTTCTATATCTTTCATAACCTTTTAATAATGCTTCTCGAAGAGCGGCCTCAACTACCTGAGTGGGGAGTTTTTTTTCCTCACTGATGTCTTCTATGAGGTTATTTAGGCCGGGGAGTAAAACTAAAGCCATCGAAGATGGGGAAAAAATAAAATGGTTGTTGAGGCAGATGAAAAAAATCTGTTGGTTTATCCAGTAGGACTGGTAAGGCGGACCTTGGTAACTGAATCTCTTGGGATGCGGCTCATCTTCCCTTTGATATTGAGCAGTACATGATCAGGTGATCTCTCAAGGAGCAATCCTGTTTGGTGTTTTGTTAATTGGTTGTTAATAACATAGGTCACTTCAACAGGGAAACCTCGAAATGTTTGGAAGTCTCTATCGCTTTCGAGATCTTCTGGAATTCCAGGACTGCTTATTTCAAGAACATATGCTTCATTTATGAGCCTTGAACTTTCTATTGCTTCGCTCATAGGCTCGCTGAAATGAGCACAATCATCTAATGAAACGTCTCCTTGATGGCCTGGGCGGATTTGCACCTGAATATTCATTGGTTTGAGATGTGTGAATACCTGAACACAACAAAGTTCGAAGCCGTTCTCCGCTGCCGTCTTTGAGGCGAGTTTCTCTAATTCCGTGAGACTGGGATGAGGCAAGAGACAGGTAATTGATCGGACTGCTAGCCCGATCGGCATCAGATTTGACCCGCCTCCGTTTGGAGGAAACCGCCAGGCTTCACTTATTCTACGTGATCAGATGAGATGCGCAAAGCTTGCTTGAAGGCACATTTTTTACTTTTGCCAACAAAAATATCTGGAGAATAAAAAGAAACTGAATTTTTTTTCACAGTCCCCAAAAAATCATGTTTGTAGTTAGCTTCTAGTTAGCCTCGTGGCTATTTGATTGTGAGTATTCTTCTTCGATTTATCAACAAAATAGCTGCCTGTTTCATTAGCTTTTTGTTAATCACATGCTTCCCTGTACTTGTGTTGCCTCTTGATAACGCTGTGGCGTCAAGTGAAGTCCAAGTGGAAGACTCCTTTAATCATAGTTTTGTAGCTGATGCTGTTAAACGAGTCGCTCCTGCTGTTGTGCGAATAGATACTGAAAGGACCATTGAAAGGGAGCCCTTTGATCCGACTTTGTTAGACCCTTTGTTAAGGGACTTGTTGGGTGATCCTGTGGTAGGACCTGAGCGTGAAAAGGGCCAAGGCTCAGGCGTATTAATTGATAAACAAGGATACATACTTACAAATGCCCACGTTGTTGAAAAAGTGGATAAAGTGAGAGTAACTCTTGCAGATGGTGAGGAGTATGATGGGCGAGTTGTTGGGACTGATCCTGTTACTGACTTGGCAGTACTTCGGCTTAATGAAGAAAAGAAATATAGCTCTGCACCTATTGGAGATTCTGATTTATTAGAAGTTGGTGATTGGGCAATTGCTTTAGGAACTCCATTCGGTTTAGAAAGAACGGTAACCTTAGGGATAATCAGTAGTTTGCATAGAAATATCACTAGTCTTGGGTTTTCAGATAAACGTTTAGATTTAATCCAGACTGATGCTGCTATTAATCCTGGAAATTCTGGTGGCCCTTTAGTAAATGCTCGCGGAGAAGTAATTGGTATAAATACATTAGTTCGTTCTGGACCTGGGGCAGGTTTAGGTTTTGCAATTCCCATTAGTCTTGCTGAGAAAGTTTCATCGCAATTATTAGTTAAAGGACAAGTAGTGCATCCTTATTTAGGAGTGCAACTGATTCCTTTGACTGCTCGAATAGCTCGAGAACACAATCAGGATCCAAACTCATTAGTGCAACTCCCAGAACGTTCGGGTGCCTTGGTCCAATCAGTTTTGACTAACAGTCCTGCAGAGGAGGCAGGTTTGAGACGGGGTGATTTAGTTATTGCAGTAAATGAGACTTTGATACCTGATCCTCAGACTTTGTTGGAGCAAGTCGACAAAGCTGAGATCGGTGTCCCCTTATCTTTGACGATAATGCGCAATACTAATGAATTAAGTCTTTCAATCAAGCCTGCTGCTTTGCCTGGGTTGGATTGAAAAACTTGCTACGGTCTCGACGGGTAATTAATTAATGATGTCAGATCTCCAAACACAAATGAAGCAAGCAGTTGCTAGGGCTGCTGTAGATCAAATTCATGATGGAATGGTATTAGGACTTGGTTCGGGTTCGACTGCCGCTTTAATGATTGAAGCATTAGCTAAAAAACTTTCTTCCGGAGGTTTGTCTGACATTGTTGGTGTGACAACATCTTTTCAGGGGGAGGTATTGGCTTCTGAGTTAGGTATTCCCTTAAGGAGTCTTTCTGCTGTAGATCATATTGATTTGGCGATTGATGGTGCAGATGAAGTCGATTCTGCTTTCCAACTCATTAAGGGTGGAGGAGCTTGTCATGTTCAAGAGAAACTTGTTGCGTCTATGGCTGAACGCTTTGTAGTAGTTGTTGATTCTTCCAAAATTGTCAAACGTTTGAATTTGGAATTCAAATTGCCTGTGGAAGTTTTGCCGAATGCATGGAAACAAGTTCAAACTAATTTGTACAAAATGGGAGGAAGTTCAACTTTACGTATGGCTAATCGCAAGGCAGGTCCAGTAGTAACGGATCAGGGTAATCTTGTTCTCGATGTAATTTTTGATGGAGGAATTGTCAATCCTGAAAGCCTTGAAAAAAGTATAAATAATATTCCTGGAGTTCTTGAAAATGGTCTTTTTGTAAATTTGACAGATGAGGTTTTGGTAGGGGAGATTGTTGATGGAATTGCAGATGTACGTCATCTGCAAAAGGAATAAACTATAAAACTAATTAAGACCTAATTCTGATTGATTCGGAATGACTATGTAATCCTTCACTTTCAGCTAGGATTATAACTGAACTTGCAGTTTCTTTAAAAGCTTCTTCTGTAAATTCTATTAAGGAAGTGTTTTTCATAAATGTTTCTACGCCTAGGGCCCCACTGAACCTTGCAGTTCCAGATGTTGGTAGTGTGTGGTTAGGACCTGCTAAGTAATCTCCAATTGCTTCAGGACTCCAGTCACCTATAAAGATTGCACCTGCATTATTTATACTTGGAACTATTTCATGAGGGTTTTCTACTAGTAACTCAAGATGTTCTGGTGCAAACTTATCACTGAGGTGAACGCATTGATGCAGGGTGTTGCAAATGACTATTAATCCCCAATTTTCTAGTGCAGAAAGGCAAATCTCTGCACGTGGATGTTCTTGAAGTTGTCTTGCAACTTCTTTAGGAATTGCATCTGCAAGTTTCTTTTCAGTGGTTAGCAAGATTGAAGATGCAAGGGGGTCATGTTCAGCTTGGGCAAGTAAATCAGCTGCAACTTTTGAGACTTCTGCTGTGTGGTCGGCAATTATTAAAACTTCACTGGGTCCAGCTAATGAGTCAATCCCAACTTTTCCATAGACTGACTTTTTGGCCATAGTTACATAAATATTTCCTGGGCCAGTTATTACATCTACTTTCTCAACAGATTCTGTTCCATATGCCAAAGCAGCAATCGATTGAGCGCCTCCAATGCGAAAGATCTTTTTTACCCCTGCAAGATGAGCTGCAGCAAGAACAACACTATTGAGTTTCCCATTGTCTGTAGCTGGCGAAACCATAATCAGCTCCTTGACTCCAGCAACTTGCGCAGGAATCGCATTCATTAGAACTGTGCTGGGATATGAAGCTCTCCCTCCGGGTATGTAAATACCAGCTTTTTGAACTGGCCGCCATCTTCTACCTAGCTTTTCGCCATGCTTCCCTTGGATTAATAGATCTTTTGGAATTTGATGTTCATGAAAATTTTTGATCCGTTGATGTGCTAATTGAAGTGCTTCTTGCAGTCCCTTAGGAGTTTGTTCCCAAGCGGTTCTCAGTATTTCGTTAGAGATTGCTAGTGGGTCTGGAACGAATCCATCAAAACGCTTTGTATAGTTAAAAAGAGCTTGGTCTCCCTCTTCCTTGACCTTGAGGAGGATCTCCTCCACGATCATTTTTGCTTTTTCTTGCTGTTCTCCAGAAGTACGGTTAGAAATTCTTTCTAATTCAGCACTTGCTCGTTCAATATCACTTATGCAAAGGATTGGTGACATTGAATGATTCCAAAGATGATGGCTGTTCTCAACCAATTGGGATTAGATGAGCGCTCTTATAAAGCTATAGCTTTTCCTCCTTACTTGTCTCGATCTTTGAGCAAGTTTTTCTTTTAAGCTGTCCTGCTGTAATCTTATGGATCCTAAGCGTAAAGGCCCCTAAGTGGCGAATAACAAGTCATCCAAGAAACGGATTGAGATTGCTGAGCGCAATCGGTTGCAGAACAAGTCTTATAAGTCATCAATGAGAACATTGATGAAGCGATGCCTTACTGCATGCGGTGCATATACAAATGCCTCTGGTGCTGATGAGAAAGCTCATATAGAAAAAAGTATGAGTGAAGCTTTCAGCAAAATAGACAAGGCTGTAAAGAGAGGGGTATTGCACCGTAATGCTGGCGCTAATCAGAAAGCACGTCTTAGCTCTGCAGTGAAGAAAGCGCTTGAGCCTTTAGAGGCTAAATAAATCCTATTTTTTTGTAGTTTTAGGGGGGGGCTATTGCAAAATATAATTAAATGTAGTTTTTATAGATTTTCAATCATTTGTCGGAACTCACGTTAATAGATAGTCACTGCCATATCGTTTTTCGTAACTTCGATGACGATTTAGATGATGTGGCTGAGCGCTGGCGAAACGCTGGAGTAAGGAGTTTGCTTCATGCCTGTGTCGAGCCTTCTGAGATACCAGCAATTCGCTCTTTGGCTGATCGCTTCCCAGAATTGAGGTACTCAGTTGGTGTTCATCCATTAGATACTAAGCATTGGTTAAAGGACACATTGTCTGTTTTGCGTAGTGCAGCTTTGGCTGATGAGAGGGTTGTAGCAATAGGAGAATTAGGGTTAGATCTTTTTAGAGATAAAAATCTGCAGGAACAATTATCAATACTCAAGCCTCAGCTTGCTCTTGCAGTTGAGTTGGACTTACCTGTCATCATTCATTGTCGAGCAGCGGCAGACCCAATGTTGGATGTACTAAGGGAGCTAAAGAAGAGTCATTGCTGCCCTAGAGGGGTGATGCATTGTTGGGGAGGTACAAACGATGAGATGGCAAGTTTTTTGGAGCTCGGCTTTTATATCAGTTTTAGTGGAACAGTCACCTTTCCCAAGGCTGAGAACATACATCAGTGTGCTTTGGAGGTGCCCGAAGATAGATTTTTAGTCGAAACGGATTGCCCTTTTTTAGCTCCAGTTCCTTATAGGGGAAAACGCAATGAGCCTGCTTACGTAGAGAAAGTTGCAGCGCGATTAGCAGAGTTACGTGGAAAGTCGATCTTTTCTATAGCCAATAGCACTACTGCTAATGCGATGAAATTGTTTGGGTTGCCTTGAATTAATGATTCAAGCTGGTTGAAAATTGCCATTAAAGTGTAGTATTAAGGATTGGCCTGGTTATGGTGGAGTACATGCTCCGCCGAACCCACCGAAGATCCACTCCTTTACGTGAATTGGCGACGTTCGCTGTTCTGACAAGAGTTCATTGAGCCTTTGAAAGTGGCCGCTTATCCCTTTGTTAAGGCATAAGCGGCCACTTGATAGGGCTTTTCGATTCAGTTGTTCTTCAACGTTACGATTCCAGGTCCTTCACTTTTCAACTTCTACAACTGCAGGTTCTCGCATGAGCAGAAGCGCGATTCAAGCCACTAAGACCGCTACCTACCTGCCTGACCTGGTTGAGGTCCAGAGATCAAGTTTTAAATGGTTTCTAGAGAAAGGTTTAATAGAGGAGTTAGAAAGTTTTTCTCCAATTACGGACTACACGGGGAAACTTGAATTGCATTTTGTTGGTAGTGAATACCGTTTGAAGAGGCCTAGGCATGATGTTGAGGAAGCAAAACGTAGAGATGCAACTTTTGCGTCCCAAATGTATGTAACTTGTAGGTTAGTAAATAAAGAAACTGGAGAAATAAAGGAGCAAGAAGTTTTCATTGGGGAATTGCCCTTGATGACAGAACGTGGCACCTTTATAATTAATGGGGCTGAAAGAGTAATTGTTAATCAAATTGTTCGTAGCCCAGGTGTTTATTTTAAAGATGAGCAAGATAAGAATGGACGAAGAACTTATAATGCAAGTGTAATTCCAAATCGTGGAGCATGGCTGAAGTTTGAAACTGATAAGAATGATTTATTGCATGTACGTGTTGATAAGACAAGGAAGATAAATGCTCATGTACTTATGCGTGCTATGGGTCTTTCAGATAATGATGTGATTGATAAGTTGCGTCATCCAGAATACTATAAGAAGTCTATAGAAGCTGCTAATGAAGAAGGAATTAGTTCTGAAGACCAAGCATTATTAGAACTTTATAAGAAATTACGACCTGGTGAGCCTCCATCTGTTAGTGGTGGTCAGCAACTCTTGCAAACCAGATTTTTTGATCCAAAACGCTATGACCTAGGTAGAGTAGGTAGATATAAAATAAACAAGAAGTTACGCTTAACAATTCCAGATTCTGTTAGAACATTAACCCACGAGGATGTCCTTTCAACACTTGATTACTTAATTAATTTAGAGCTTGATATTGGTGGAGCAAGTCTTGATGATATTGATCACCTGGGCAATCGTAGGGTTCGTTCAGTTGGGGAACTATTACAGAATCAAGTTCGCGTTGGTTTAAATCGTTTAGAAAGAATTATTAAGGAGAGAATGACTGTTGGCGAAACAGATTCATTAACACCAGCTCAATTAGTTAATCCGAAACCTTTAGTTGCTGCAATTAAAGAGTTTTTTGGTTCAAGCCAATTAAGTCAGTTCATGGATCAGACTAATCCGCTTGCTGAGTTGACACATAAGAGGAGGATTTCAGCGTTAGGACCAGGTGGACTTACCAGAGAACGAGCTGGTTTTGCAGTAAGGGATATCCATCCATCTCACTATGGTCGCTTGTGCCCCATTGAGACCCCTGAAGGTCCCAATGCTGGTTTGATTAACTCACTAGCCACTCATGCAAGGGTTAATCAATATGGGTTTATCGAAACTCCATTTTGGAAAGTAGAAAGTGGACGGGTAATCAAAGAAGGAGATCCTATCTATCTTTCCGCCGATCTCGAAGATGAGTGTCGGGTTGCTCCTGGTGACGTTGCGACAGATACTAATGGTCAAATTCTGGCTGAATTAATACCAGTTCGCTATAGACAGGATTTTGAAAAGGTTCCACCTGAACAAGTCGATTATGTTCAACTTTCTCCAGTACAAGTTATATCAGTTGCGACTTCTTTAATCCCTTTTCTGGAACATGATGACGCTAATAGAGCACTTATGGGCTCAAATATGCAACGCCAGGCAGTTCCACTTTTGCGTCCAGAGCGTCCATTGGTTGGGACGGGGCTAGAGACTCAGGTTGCTAGAGATTCTGGAATGGTTCCTATCTCTAAGGTGAATGGAAAAGTTTCATATGTCGATGCAACTGCGATAGTAATTGCCGATGAAGATGGAAATGAGCATACTCATTACTTACAAAAATATCAGCGTTCTAATCAAGACACGTGTCTTAATCAAAGACCTATTGTTACTCAAGGAGAAGAAGTATTAGTTGGTCAAGTTCTTGCAGATGGATCTGCTTGTGAAGGTGGAGAAATAGCGTTAGGTCAAAATGTTCTAGTAGCTTATATGCCATGGGAGGGATATAACTATGAAGACGCAATTCTTGTAAGTGAACGCTTGGTTAAAGATGATCTT
Source organism: Prochlorococcus sp. AG-363-K07 (assembly GCA_003280225.1). Lineage (GTDB taxonomy): Bacteria > Cyanobacteriota > Cyanobacteriia > PCC-6307 > Cyanobiaceae > AG-363-K07. The sequence goes on from QCFO01000004.1 coordinate 13,304, forward strand.
TATACATCTGTGCATATTGAAAAGTATGAAATAGAAGCACGTCAAACCAAGTTGGGTCCTGAAGAAATTACAAGGGAAATACCTAATGTATCAGAAGAAAATCTAGGCAATCTTGATGAAATGGGTATTATTCGCATTGGCGCTTTTGTTGAGAGTGGAGATATTCTTGTTGGTAAAGTGACCCCTAAAGGTGAATCGGATCAGCCTCCTGAAGAAAAGCTTTTAAGGGCAATATTTGGAGAAAAAGCTCGTGATGTTCGTGATAATTCTCTAAGAGTTCCAAGTACTGAAAGAGGACGTGTTGTTGATGTTCGAATTTATACGAGAGAGCAAGGGGACGAGCTTCCTCCAGGCGCAAATATGGTTGTTAGGGTGTACGTAGCGCAGCGCCGCAAAATTCAGGTTGGCGATAAAATGGCAGGAAGACATGGCAATAAGGGCATTATTAGTCGAATTCTTCCAAGAGAAGATATGCCCTATTTGCCTGATGGTACACCTGTCGACATTGTTTTGAATCCACTTGGTGTACCAAGCAGGATGAATGTGGGCCAAGTTTTTGAGTGTTTAATGGGTTGGGCTGCTTCTAACTTGAATTGTCGCGTAAAAGTAGTTCCTTTCGATGAAATGTATGGAGCAGAAAAGTCTCAGCAAACTGTAGAAGCATATTTAAAGAAAGCTGCTCAACAGCCTGGTAAAGATTGGGTTTACAACCCAGAGAGCCCAGGGAAGTTACAATTAATTGATGGACGGAGTGGAGAGCCTTTTGATCAGCCAGTGACGGTTGGATATGCTCAAATACTTAAATTAGTTCACTTGGTAGATGACAAAATTCATGCACGCTCAACAGGCCCCTATTCTTTAGTTACGCAGCAGCCATTGGGTGGTAAAGCTCAACAAGGAGGTCAGCGATTGGGTGAGATGGAGGTATGGGCTCTTGAGGCTTATGGGGCTGCTTATACATTGCAAGAGCTTTTGACGGTTAAGTCAGATGATATGCAGGGTCGAAATGAAGCTTTGAATGCGATTGTTAAAGGTAAACCAATACCCAGACCTGGCACACCAGAGTCTTTCAAAGTTCTTATGCGTGAACTGCAATCTCTAGGCCTTGATATAGCTGTTTATACAGATGAGGGTAAAGAGGTTGATTTGATGCAGGATGTTAACCCTCGACGAAGTACACCTAGTCGACCTACTTATGAATCATTAGGAGTTTCGGATTACGACGAAGATTAGTTTTTTCATTACACCATTGTTTCTTCATTATTAACCCCTTTGAGATCCGTCAATGACTAACAGCAACCTTCGTACTGAGAATCATTTTGATTATGTCAAAATCACATTAGCTTCTCCAGATCGAGTTATGGAATGGGGTCAGAGGACCCTCCCTAATGGACAGGTTGTTGGTGAAGTTACTAAGCCAGAAACAATTAATTACAGAACTCTGAAGCCCGAAATGGATGGATTGTTCTGCGAAAAGATTTTTGGCCCTTCTAAAGATTGGGAATGTCATTGCGGCAAATATAAAAGAGTTCGTCATAGAGGAATTGTTTGTGAAAGGTGTGGAGTAGAAGTAACTGAAAGTAGGGTCCGTCGTCATCGAATGGGCTTTATAAAACTAGCGGCGCCTGTTTCACATGTTTGGTACTTAAAAGGTATACCTAGTTATGTAGCTATTTTGCTTGACATGCCCTTGAGAGATGTCGAACAAATTGTATATTTTAACTGTTATGTAGTGCTTGATCCTGGGGACCATAAGGATCTTAAATACAAACAATTACTGACAGAGGATGAATGGTTGGAGGTTGAAGATGAAATTTATGCAGAAGATTCGACTATTGAAGATGAGCCAGTAGTTGGTATTGGAGCAGAGGCATTAAAACAGCTTTTGGAAGATTTAGATTTACCTCAAGTTGCCGAACAACTGCGAGAAGATATAGCCAGTAGTAAAGGTCAGAAACGTGCAAAGTTGATTAAGAGACTGCGAGTTATAGATAATTTCATTGCTACAAATGCGAGCCCTGAATGGATGGTTTTAGATGCTATCCCGGTTATCCCTCCAGATTTGCGTCCAATGGTTCAGTTGGATGGCGGACGTTTTGCGACTTCCGATTTAAATGACCTTTACCGGAGAGTTATTAATAGGAATAATCGCCTGGCAAGACTTCAGGAAATACTTGCACCTGAAATCATTGTTCGTAATGAAAAAAGGATGCTGCAAGAAGCTGTTGATGCTTTAATTGATAATGGACGGCGTGGAAGAACTGTAGTAGGTGCCAATAGCAGACCACTCAAGTCTTTAAGTGACATCATTGAGGGTAAGCAGGGACGTTTCCGTCAAAATCTTTTAGGTAAACGAGTTGATTATTCAGGACGTTCAGTAATTGTTGTTGGACCAAAACTCAAAATGCATCAATGTGGGTTGCCTAAGGAGATGGCAATTGAACTTTTCCAGCCATTTGTAATTCATCGATTGATTCGCCAGAACATTGTGAACAACATCAAGGCTGCGAAGAAGTTGATACAGAGAGCGGATGATGAAGTTATGCAGGTATTGCAGGAAGTTATAGAGGGTCACCCCATCCTTTTAAACCGTGCGCCTACTCTTCACCGTTTGGGCATTCAAGCTTTTGAACCAAAGTTAGTTGCTGGGAGAGCAATCCAACTTCATCCTTTAGTTTGCCCAGCCTTTAACGCTGACTTTGACGGAGATCAGATGGCAGTTCATGTTCCTCTGGCAATCGAGGCACAAACTGAGGCAAGGATGTTGATGCTGGCTAGCAACAACATCCTCTCTCCTGCGACGGGAGATCCAATAATTACTCCATCACAGGATATGGTTTTGGGTTCGTATTATCTCACTGCTTTGCAACCAGGCTCATCTAAGCCCGAATTTGGAGATAGATCCTTTACTTTCGCGAGTTTAGAAGATGTAATTCATGCCTTTGAGGATCAGAGGCTTACTCTTCATGATTGGATTTGGGTTCGTTTTAATGGAGAGGTCGAGGATGAGGATGAACTCGAAAAGCCTATTGAGTCAAATACTCTTGAGGATGGAACACGTTTTGAGCAGTGGACGTACCGACGTGATCGGTTGGACGAAGAAGGAGCTTTGATTAGTCGATACATACTGACTACGGTTGGTCGTGTAGTGATGAATCACACGATTATTGATGCAGTTTCATCTACTTGATTTATTAACAGCCTTTCCTTACAACTTCTTACCTCTGACTACTTCCGCTAAATGACTTCTTCTACTCCTAAATCACGTAAAAAATCTTCCACTAAGGCAACCAGAGGCACCAAGAAAGGTACTCGTGGCTCTAAGAAGTCAGCCAAAGTTAGCCTTACCCCCCCCTTGTCAAAAACTCCACCACCTTTTCGTAATCGAGTTGTAGATAAGAAAGTGTTAAAACAGTTAGTTGCATGGGCTTTCAAGCACCATGGTACGGCGGCAACGGCTGCTATGGCAGATAACCTTAAAGATCTTGGGTTTAGATACGCAACTCAGGCTGCTGTATCAATTTCTGTAGAAGACTTACAAGTACCTGAAGCCAAACAGGATTTATTAGGTCAGGCAGAGGCTCAAATTTCTGCGACGGAGGAGCTCTATCGCTTAGGTGAAATCACCGAAGTTGAGCGCCATACAAAGGTTATTGATACCTGGACAGAAACTAATGAACGATTAGTTGATGCCGTTAAGAAAAACTTTAACCAAAATGATCCTCTTAATTCTGTTTGGATGATGGCCAACTCGGGCGCGAGGGGAAATATGTCCCAAGTCCGACAGTTGGTTGGTATGCGAGGCTTGATGGCTAACCCGCAGGGAGAGATTATTGACCTCCCGATCCGAACCAACTTCCGAGAAGGTCTAACAGTTACTGAATATGTAATCTCGTCCTATGGAGCAAGAAAAGGTCTTGTCGATACTGCTCTTCGTACTGCTGATTCAGGTTATCTGACCCGTCGTTTGGTAGATGTTGCGCAAGACGTAATTGTGAGAGAAGAGGATTGTGGAACTACACGTGCAATAGCCGTTAAAGCTGAGGACGGACGTTTTGGTAGTCGATTAGTTGGCCGATTGACTGCAGAGCAGGTATTAGGCATAGATGGAGATGTTTTAGCTGAGAGAGACACTGCAATTGACCCTCCTCTCTCCTCTCGTTTTGAAAAGGCCAATGTCCCTAGTGTGATGGTGCGTTCACCATTGACTTGTGAGGCTACTCGTTCTGTTTGTAGAAAATGTTATGGATGGGCTTTGGCTCACAATGAGTTAGTTGACCTTGGTGAAGCGGTAGGTATTATTGCTGCTCAATCTATTGGTGAACCTGGAACTCAGCTCACGATGAGAACTTTCCACACTGGTGGTGTCTCTACAGCAGAAACTGGTGTTGTACGTTCAACCGTTGCGGGAACAGTTGAGTTTGGACCAAAGGCCCGAGTACGTGGCTATCGAACTCCCCATGGAGTGGAGGCTCAACAAGCTGAAATGGATTTCACATTAACTGTTAAACCATCCGGTAAGGGCAGGGTACAAAAGATTGAAATTACCAATGGTTCATTGTTATTTGTTGAAAATGCTCAGGAAATTGAATCTGATGTGACTGTTGCCCAGATAGCTGCTGGAGCAATTAAAAAGAGTGTTGAAAAAGCGACTAAAGATGTTATTTGTGATTTAGCTGGCCAAGTTCGATATGAAACAGCAATTCAGCCTAAGGATGTTACAGATAGACAAGGAAATATAACTGTTAAAGCACAACGTCTCGGACGTATGTGGGTTCTAGCGGGTGATGTCTATAACTTACCGCCAAATGCACATCCTGTTGTATCAAGCAATGCTCAGGTTCATGAAGGACAGGTCTTAGCAGAGGCAAGCCAAGCGAGTGAGTTTGGTGGAGAGGTGCGTTTACGAGATTCGACGGGTGATTCTCGAGAAGTCCAAATAGTGACTACTTCTATGACTCTGAAGGATTTTAAGCTAATTGGAGAGTCAACCCATTCAGGGGAGATTTGGCATTTAGAAGCGAAGGATGGCACCAACTATCGTTTAAATACCATTCCAGGTAGCAAAATTGGCAATGGGGAGGTGGTAGCTGAACTTGCAGATGATCGCTTCAGAACTAATACTGGTGGGTTAGTTAAATATTCTCCTGGTCTTTCTATTAAGAAGGCTCGCTCCGCTAAAAATGGATACGAAGTAAGTAAAGGTGGAACTTTGCTTTGGGTTCCTCAAGAGACACATGAGATAAATAAAGATATCTCTCTCTTGATGATTAAGGACCGTCAGTGGATCGAGTCTGGTACTGAGGTTGTTAAGGATATTTTTAGTCAAACAGCAGGGATAGTAACTGTTACTCAAAAGAATGATATTTTGAGAGAAATTATTGTTAGAAGTGGGGCTTTCCATCTTTGTAATGAAAGCAAAGCTTTGGAACGTTTTGATGGTGATGGTCAGATGGTTAATCCTGGAGAGACCATCGCTAAGGGTATAAAGACGGATGAAATGGTTTATGTACAGACTGTTGAAACACCTGAAGGCAAGGGTCTCTTGTTACGACCAGTTGAGGAATACACTATTCCAAACGAAGCTCAGCTGCCAGAGCTTGCTCATGTGAAGCAACCCAAGGGTCCTCATTTGGGATTGAAGGCAACTCAAAGACTTTCTTTCAAGGATGGGGAACTTATTAAGTCCGTAGAAGGAGTAGAACTGCTTAAGACTCAACTCAGTCTAGAAACATTTGAAACTACTCCTCAGATGACTGTTGACGTCGAGGCAGTTAAAGATAAAAAGGTTAAAACAATAGAACGACTAAGTTTAGTCATTCTTGAAAGTATTTTGGTGCGTCGTGACACTATGTCCGATTCAAGCCATGGTTCTACCCACACTGAGTTGAAGGTTGAGGATCAGCAAGCTGTTCAGGCTGCTGATGTTGTCGCTACTACTCAAATTCTTTGCAAGCAAAAAGGTGTTGTTCAGTTGCCTGAAATGAAGGGAGATGATCCAATTCGTCGTCTTATTGTTGAACGCTCAGAAGATACGGTGAGTTTGACATTGATGGGGTCTCCCTTAGTCAAGGTTGGAGAACGTGTTGTGGATGGCGACTTTATTGCTAAAGATCAGCCTGTGGATTGCTGTGGTGAAGTGGAATCAGTTAGTGAAAAAGAAGTGACTCTTCGTCTTGGTAGGCCTTACATGGTTTCTCCTGACTCAGTTTTGCATGTCCTAGATGGAGATTTGGTTCAAAGGGGAGATGGCCTCGCTTTGCTTGTTTTTGAAAGACAGAAAACTGGGGATATTGTTCAGGGATTGCCAAGGATTGAAGAGTTATTGGAAGCTCGTCGACCAAGAGATTCAGCTATTCTTGCAAAAAAACCAGGAGTTATAGACATCAAGCAAGGTGAAGATGATGAATCAATAACTGTGACGGTGATTGAAAGTGATGACTCCATTGGTGAATATCCAATTCTTCTAGGTCGCAATGTCATGGTTAGTAATGGTCAGCAGGTCTTGGCAGGAGAGTTATTAACTGATGGTCCAATCAACCCACATGAATTATTGGATTGTTTCTTCTCAGATTTAAGGGATCGTAAGCCTTTGATGGAGGCTGCTCAAGAGGCAATAGCGAAGCTTCAACATCGTTTGGTCAACGAAGTTCAGAATGTCTATAAATCTCAAGGAGTCTCCATTGATGACAAACATATTGAAGTAATTGTCCGGCAAATGACAAGTAAGGTTCGTATTGAGGACGCTGGAGATACCACTCTTCTTCCTGGAGAATTAATTGAAATTCGTCAGGTTGAAGATACCAATCAGGCTATGTCTATTACTGGGGGTGCCCCTGCGGAATTTACTCCTGTTTTGCTCGGTATTACTAAGGCTTCTTTGAATACTGATAGCTTTATTTCCGCAGCGTCTTTCCAGGAAACAACACGTGTGTTAACTGAAGCAGCTATTGAAGGTAAATCAGACTGGCTTCGAGGTCTTAAGGAGAACGTAATTATTGGCCGGTTGATTCCAGCTGGTACTGGATTTAGTGGTTTTGTTGAAGAGCTGCGGGCAGAGGCAGGACCACATCCTGACATTCTGGCTGAAGATCCAGCTGGTTATAGGCGTATGCAAAATCTACGCCCCGATTACACAGTGGAAATGCCTGCTTCTCCAGCAGCTTCTTCAACAGCTGTCTTGGATGATCCAAGTGATGAAGATCTTGAAGCAACGAGAAGTCGCCACGGAATTGACCCATCTGTTAGCAATTTTGCAGCATTTGCTCGTCCAAGTGGAGAGGATGCACTGTTGGAAGATCAGATGCCTGACCCGTCAGCATTAGAGGGTCTGCAAGAGGAGGGTTTGTTATCTGATGAATAAGCTGCTCTTGGGTTTGATTATTTTTGATTATGATTTAGGCCTGTTTAAGGAGATCTATCCATATGCTTGAACCCAATATTGTCCCTAAGCGTCGCTTACCTAGGTATGGTTTTCATAGCCATACTGAGAGGTTTAATGGCAGAGTTGCAATGGTTGGATTTATCGCATTGGTGATTTTAGAGATGAACCTTGGCCATGGTGTTTTGATCTGGTGAGAATTGAGCCGTTACCTGGCGACCAAAAGGTTTTATTAGGCCTAAGTGAAAGTGAATTGGAATCTTTTGCTGTTTCATTGAACCAACCCTCATTTCGTGGTCGTCAGATTCATGATTGGCTTTATACCAAAGGTGCAAAGAACTTAGATGAAATTAGTGTTTTACCTAAGATATTGCGAAAGCAGTTAGGGGAATTGGATGTCAAAGTGGGAAGGCTTAGAGAAGCTAAGAGAGTTGTTGCATTGGATGGAACAACAAAGTTGTTGCTCAGTACCGAGGATGGCGAAAATGTTGAGGCGGTTGGAATTCCGACTGCTAAACGACTAACAGTTTGTGTTTCCAGTCAAATTGGATGTTCAATGGGGTGTCATTTTTGTGCAACTGGTAAGGGTGGTTTGGAACGCTCTTTAGCTACACACGAAATCATTGGCCAGGTGATCAGTATTCGGGAGGCCATGGCTAGACGCCCCTCTCATGTTGTTTTTATGGGTATGGGTGAACCTTTATTGAATGTCAATTCAGTTCTTTCAGCAATATGTAGCTTAAATAATGATCTAGGTATAGGACAACGTCGAATTACTGTTAGTACAGTTGGAGTTGCGAAAACATTGCCTAAGCTTGCTGATTTGGCAGTTAAACGCCTTGGTCGCACTCAATTTAATCTTGCGGTTAGTTTGCATGCTCCAACTCAAGAGCTGAGAGAAAAATTAATTCCTACTGCAAAAGGGTATCACATTGATACTTTGCTCAAGGATTGTAGGCATTACTTTCAAATTACTGGAAGACGTGTCAGCTTTGAATATATTTTATTGGGTGAATTGAATGATCATTTGCAACAAGCTGAACAATTAGCAGACTTGGTTGGAGGCTTTCAGAGCCATGTGAATCTAATTGCCTATAATCCAATTTCTGAAGAACCATTTAAGAGACCTTCAAGAAATAGAATCCACGCTTTTAAGCATGTCTTAGAGCAGAGGGGGGTGGCTGTGAGTATTCGTTCTAGTAGAGGTCTTGATCAGAACGCTGCGTGTGGACAATTACGTCGTCAGAATTTGCAGATTCTCTGAAGAGTTTTAACTTAAGGAAATTAGTAAAGCTTCTTTGACTAAATGGCAATAGTTGATTGGTTGATTTTGGTTGCTTATTTATTACTTTCGTTAGCCCTAGGATTTTTCTTGGCAAGTCGAAATAAGACTGATGATGATTATTTTTTGGCAGGCCGAAATCTTAGTGGCTGGTTGGCTGGTGCCTCTATGGCTGCCACTACCTTTTCTATTGATACTCCTTTATATGTAGCTGGACTGGTCGCTACTCGTGGTTTGGCAGCTAGTTGGGAATGGTGGAGTTTTGGTTTGGCACATGTTGCAATGACTGTCGTATTTGCACCTCTATGGCGACGAAGTGGTGTTTTGACAGATGCCGCATTTACGGAGTTGCGTTACGGAGGCCCTGCTGCTGCTTGGTTGAGGGGCTTTAAGGCTTTCCTTTTGGCTGTGCCCGTTAATTGTATAGGGATTGGTTATGCATTTTTAGCGATGAGAAAAGTTGCTGAGGCTTTAGAAATTGTTGACGGTCACCTTATTTATGGACCAATAAGTGACACATTTCTTTTGCTCATCATTATTGCTGCTTTGATGCTTTTCTATACGGTTATTGGGGGCCTTTGGGCAGTTGTTGTTAACGACTTGGTCCAATTGGTCTTAGCGCTTTTTGGTGCGTTGGGGGTTGCAGTTGTAGTAGTTCATGCGGCTGGTGGTATGACTACGTTAATTGATCAAATAGATCAATTACGTCGACCAGAATTGACATCTTTCTTCCCATGGCAGTGGAGTCAGAATGGTTTTGAATGGATTGGTGGTGCAGGAATCAGTATTACAACCTTTGTTTCATTTCTTACTTTGCAATGGTGGAGCTTTAGGCGAAGTGATGGTGGTGGAGAATTTATTCAACGTATGCTTTCAACACGTGACGAGCGGAATGCAAGTCTGGCTGGTTGGGTGTTCCTGGTGGTGAATTACCTCTTGAGGAGTTGGTTGTGGATTGTGGTTGCACTAGCTGCCCTAGTTCTGTTACCTGAGCAGCAAGATTGGGAACTGAGTTACCCTATTCTGGCTATCCGCTATCTTCCCCCTATAGCATTAGGTGTTGTTGTTGTCTCATTAGTTGCAGCTTTTATGAGCACAATTAGCACCTCTTTGAATTGGGGTGCAAGTTATTTAACTCATGATCTTTACCAGCGTTTTTTGAGGCCTAAAGCAGATAAACAAGAATTACTTGTCGTTGGTCAATGTACAAGTGTTTTATTACTACTTATTGGTATCTTTACTGCTTTAGTTAGTCAGAGCATAGGAGCAGTCTTTCGATTGGTGATTGCTATAGGTACGGGACCTGGCGTTGTACTTGTTTTGAGATGGTTTTGGTGGCGCATTAATGCTCCAGCTGAGCTGGCCGCAATGCTTAGTGGTTTTGTTATTGGGTTCTCAACCTCTGTAATTCCTGTTATTCGTATAGATGATTATGGATTGAAGTTATTTGTGACGACAGGATTTACAGCAGTTGTTTGGATTGTGGTTTTGTTTTTGACTCCTTCTGAATCGCAAGATGTTTTAGATCAATTTGTTCAGAAGGTGCGTCCTCCTGGCCCAGGCTGGAGATCTTTTAGAGATCGACTTGGGGTCATACCAGTGGATTCCCTAAAAAGTTTGTTCTTGCGTTTTCTCTTGAGCTCTCTTTTGCTTTTTAGCGCGATGTTGGGAGTTGGAGCTTTCCTTCTGCATCAAGAGCAGGGGGGCTGGTTAGGACTGTCAATTGCTGTGATTTGCTTTTTTGTTATGCGAAGAAAGAGGTTATTTGATATTTCTTTCGATTCTTGAGCACTCATATTTGATCGATAGGTGCAGAATGATTCAAAATGACTTTGCATTTTGGGTTTCGTACGCTCTACTCTTTTGCCAGTTTTAATAGTTGCTCTGTTTGGAGTGGCTTTTTTCGCTGTTAGTGCACGAATTTGGCTTCCTGGGGATATGCTTGCTCCTGCCCCAATGAATTGATACCTCCTCAGTTCTTTAGACTCCTTTTATGAATGATGCTCAAGTAAATCCAGATGACGAGGGGTTGGTCAATCTTGCGATTGATCCTGATGTACTTGCTAGAGAGCTTGAGGCTGAATTGGTTGGGGATCCTTTAGATGAGATCGGTCTTGGGGATTTTGATTCGGATGCTCTTAATGTTGCCCGGGAATGTGAGATGGGCTTGCAATGGTTAAAAGAGGGGCATGAGCAGCGCTTGCAAGGGTTGCGTGTGTTTTGTGAATATCGTGATCAGAGAGCCCTCCCATTACTAGTCCCACTCTTGCAAGAACCTTGCCCTGTTGAGCGCATGAGTGCTGTCTATGCGCTTGGGAGAAATCCTTGCCCACGTGCAATAAAGATCCTTTTGAAAATGTTGCGTACTGATGGCAATGCTTATGTCCGCAAGGCCACTGCCTGGAGCCTAGGTAATTATTCTGATTCGGCAGTAATCAGGCCTTTGATCCATGCTTTACAGAATGATGTGGCTGCTGTTCGGTTATGGGCATCTGGGTCTTTGGCTGAAGCCGGTTGCAGCTCATCTAAAAATGCCTCACTTGCAGCTAAACAGTTGCTGGTGAGCTTGAAAATTGATAATGAGCCTTTAGTTAGAAGTAACTGTATTTGGGCTCTTGGTCGGTTGTATGAGTCGTTGGAGAGCCTCAATAGGGACAACATTGAGGAAGCTTTGTTAAATGTTTTGTTGAATGATTCAGAACCATCGGTGCGCTATGAATCTCGTACTGTACTTGAGCAGATTGATAACCCTCCTTTGGTACAAAGGCTTAAGCGCCTTATAGATCAAGGATTGATTGTTTGAAAGTAGTTTCTTAAACAAAGCCTTGTAACAAGAGCACCACACATGTGGGGGTTTTGTATATATCATCATTCCCATCAACTCCCGATGTATGCCTCAGCGCACCCTGCGTTTCAAAATCCGACAAGACGGACTTGTTGAAGAGTCTGTAGAAGGCGTAGCAGGTGAAGCTTGTCATCAATTGACTAAGAGGCTCGAAGATTCATTAGGCGTTGTGCAGAGACGAGAACCTACTTCAGAATTATTTCTGAAAGATAATAATGTTCAGTCTCAGTCCCTCCCTGTTGATCAATTATCCTGATGTCCCATTTCAGTACGGTAAAAACTCAATTGCGAAAGAAGGAGCCTCTTTTAACAGCTCTTCACGATCTTGGATATACCCCTCAAGAAGGAGAAAATCTAGTTAGAGGCTATAGGGGCCAAACAGTGAAGGCTGAGGTTTCAGTAAATATGACTCATGGAGGAGATATTGGGTTTAGATGGAACAATGCCACTGAATCTTATGAACTTGTTACTGATTTGGACCTTTGGAAACAACAGGTTCCTGTAGAAAGATTCTTGTCCCAATTAACCCAGAGATATGCATTAAATACAGTTCTTTCTGCAACTTCTGAGGAGGGGTTTGAAGTTTCAGAACAGAAAAATAATTTAGATGGGTCGATTGAACTAGTTGTGACACGATGGGACCCTTAAGTTTTTTTAAGACCATTGACTATTGATCCTTCGACGGCCTTTCGCGTAAAGGTTGAACATGGCTTTAGCCCTAATGGCAAAGAACCATGTTTAGGCGGGAAATTGAATGAAAAGGCTGTATGGGTTGATGAATCTATCTGTATTGGATGTAAATATTGTGCCAATGTCGCAACTAATACATTTGTGATAGAGCCTTATATGGGACGCTCTAGAGCTATTAGACAGGATGGCGATTCAATAGAGATTATTCAAGAGGCTATTCAAACTTGTCCTGTTAGTTGTATTCACTGGGTTGCATTTGAAGAATTGGATCGTCTTAGAGCACAGTTAGCTGAAATCGAGATACAACCTTTGGGGATGCTTCCAAAGACTGGAAAAAAGCTCAATCCTTAATCACATTGACTGACAAGATTCCATCCGATTCAAATACTCTCCCTTTTAGACGTTTTGGCCGTACCAATATTCAGATGCCACTGTTATCCCTTGGTGGGATGCGCTTTCAGCAGAGCTGGAATGAACTAGCACCACAACAAATAACAGATCACAGTCAAGAGCAACTAGAAGCCACTCTTCTGAAAGCTTGGAAGAGTGGATTTCATCATGTGGAAACTGCTAGACACTATGGAAGTTCTGAAATGCAGCTTGGTTGGGCTTTGAAGAATTTGCCTCACCGGAATCGCATTCTGCAGACCAAGGTTCCTCCTAGAGAAGATCCTAAGCAGTTTGAAGCTGAACTTCGACTTAGTTTTAAAAGATTAGGTTGCGAGAAATTAGATCTCTTGGCGATTCATGGTTTAAACCTTCCTGAACACTTGGAACAAACTGTGAAATCAGGCGGTTGTCTTGAAGTGGTAAGAAGGTGGCAGGATCAAGGTTTGATTCGATATGTGGGATTTTCTACTCATGGGTCCAGTGAATTGATTGTTCAGGCCATTCAGACTGATCAATTTGATTTCGTCAATCTTCATTGGTACTTCATATGGCAGGACAATGATTCAGCTTTAGATGCAGCGGCTGAGCATGATCTTGGAGTTTTTATAATCAGTCCTACAGATAAAGGAGGCCATTTGCATTCTCCTTCGAAGAATTTGGTGGACTTATGCGAACCATTTCATCCAATAGTTTTTAATGATCTTTTTTGCTTAAAAGATCAAAGAGTTCACACTATTAGTGTTGGAGCTGCTACACCGAAAGATTTAGATTTGCATTTGCAGGCAATATCTCTTCTTGATCAAGCTAATGAGATTGTCCCAACTATTCAAAGCAATTTATATAATGCAGCTCTTAATTCACTTGGAAAGATTTGGTGGGATACATGGCATGTTGGTTTACCTAGTTGGCAAGAAACACCTGGTGGTATCAACCTCCCAATATTGCTTTGGCTGCACAACCTTATAGAAGCATGGGGAATGGAAGGATATGCAAAAGCACGGTATTCCCTTCTTGGGAATGCAAGTCATTGGTTCCCTGGCAACAATGCTGATTGCCTAGATAAAGATGTCTCTGAGGAGGATTTAGTTCAAGTCTTAATGCATAGCCCTTGGTGCTATGAGATACCTCAACTTTTGCGGAGATTGAAAAATCAAGTTGGCGGGGATGTTCAGCAAAGATTGTCATCAATCTGAAAAGACAATGGCCTTTTGGATGGAATACCTACAGACCTTGGATATGTTTTAGGACAAGATGCATTGGCTTTTAGACGAATCAAATGTCTAATTCCTCTTTCTGAGGGCAGTTCTATGTGTTGTATCTTGTGGAGCGTCGCATTTAAAGCGGATAATGCTTTAGTAAGGCTCTGATGGTCGAGATCATTCCACTTCCCTCTATATAGAAGAGCCTCACCTTTGTGTTTTAGTAATGGGATTAAATATTCTGCAGTCACAGGGGCTGGTGCAACTGCTCTTGCTAATGCAAGGTCAAAATTACTTCTATATAGCTTCTTTTGTCCTGTTAGTTCTATACGTTCAGAGATCACTTGCACCCTTTTTTCGAGACGGAGCTCTTTGACCATCATTTTTAGTATATTGGTCTTTCTTCTCAATGCATCAACAAGAGTGAGTTGTGAATTCGGTAGTGCAATAGCTATTGCAAGCCCTGGGAAACCACAACCACTTCCTACATCAATACAATTAAGACTCTTTTGAGCATGATTTAATTCTTTTTTCAGGGGCCATAAACTATCAAAAACTTGACTTATCCAGTAGTCCTCACCTTCTATGAGCCTTGTTAAATTGACTTTTTGATTATATCTTCTTAGTAAAACTTGAAGAGTTTTTAGTTGTTGAAGTTGCAGGGTAGATGGTTCCCATTGCAAGATTTTCCAAAATTCTTGGGTGGGATTTGTGAAACAGTCTTGATGTGGGGCTTGATGCTGTAGTTTCATTGAATATAAATTTGATGTGTTTAGCCCAGTAAATCAATTTCTGATGCTTTGACTACGCCTACAACTTACTATCAATTACTTGGTATCCCTAGGTCCGCTGATGCGAAAACTGTTCGATTGGCATTTTGTAGATTAAGTAAGGCATTGCATCCAGATACGACGACTTTGCCACCTGATGAGGCTACAAACAGTTTTCAGGAGCTTTGTGAGGCGTATGAGATTCTTTCGGATCCAATAAAGCGAAAAACTTATGATGAGAGATTGGAACAAGAATTTTTGCCGCATCATGTTGATGGCTCAAATCATATACTTCACAATCTTTCGAAGAACCTAAAAGCTCAAGAGGTCCGACGCTCTTTTTCGGGAGGTGAGTTATTCTCACTCCTATTGTTAGGTGTTGCACTATTACTGAGTTTGTTCTTAGGGACAGGATTTGCATTGATTCAGGGTCGGGCTTGGCAGGTTCGACCAAGCTGGCTCTTTTTTGATTCCAGCAATACACAACAAACGATTAGTCTTAGATCTCTGAAGAATATTTATGCTGCCACCAGCAAATACACCATTGAATCAGCATTCTCTAGGGGCAATTGAAATTTGGTTGCAAGAGCTTGGTGCTTGCAAGAGTGACAAAGATCCCTGCCTCTGGACCTTGGTATTGAGCCATTGGTCGGCAGTGATTCAAATGGAACATGATGAGTTAAAAGTGACTTGGGAACAAGATGGCAAATTTAATCATTGTTATTTCTCTTATGGACTGCCCAGAAATGATGTGCATCTAGCCATTTTGCAAGGGCCTTAAAGTGAAACTTGACTCTGAATGAAAATAATTAAATATTATCCAAGCTCTTTTGGATTGCCCAATAGCATTCTTCGAGTTGGGAATCCTCAATGCATAGCGGAGGCAATAGGTAAACCACATTTCCTAATGGCCTGAGAAATACACCTCTTTTCATTACATGGGCTTTTAGTTTTTTGCCAGCAATATTTAGATAACCAGGCGCAGTGCTCACTTTCAAGTCGAATGCCGCGATGGTTCCAGTAACTCTTACTTTTTGTATTTTGGGATGTTGTTGAAGTTTTCTTAGATGTGGAATATGACGTGATTCAAAGAGTTCAAATTTCTCAGGATTTTTTTGTAATAGGGTCAAGCTTGCATTTGCTGCAGCGCATCCTAATGGGTTCCCAGTAAAGCTGTGACCATGCCAAAAGGTTGATTTGGGATCACTACCCCGAAATGCAGTAAAAATCTTTTGACTAGCCATTGTGATTCCCATAGGAAGAAATCCACCAGTTAATCCCTTAGAGAGTGATATCAAATCAGGCTTTATTCCCGCACGTTGAAAAGCAAAGAAGGCTCCACAACGTCCAAAACCAGTGAGAACCTCATCAGCAATAAGGAGAGTTTTTGTTGAGTGAACTCGTTTCTCAATTTCCTTAAGAAAGCTTGGCCGTACCATAGCCATTCCTCCTGCACCTTGTACTAAAGGTTCCAGAATCAGAGCAGCGGTAGGCGTTTCAAGCAAGTTGTCTAACTGCTGCAAAACTAATTGCTCTTTTCTCTCGACTTCTTCATCTCCCCACCATGTACTAGGCCATGGAAGTCTTCTTACAGGAAATAGCATTTTTTCATATGGAGCATTAAAGAGATTTCGTTCTCCTAATGCCATTGCTCCAAATGTATCGCCATGATACGCACCTTCAAAAGCAATAAGTTGATGCCTCGGCTCGTCTTTGTTGTACCACCATTGACATGCGATCTTGAGAGCAACCTCTACCGCAGTTGATCCATTGTCAGAAAAAAATATACGCTGAAGGTCTGTTAGTTCGCTTAGTCGTTCAGCTAGTTTCTCGGCCTGTGGATGAGTGAAGTCGGCAAGAATTACTTGTTCTAATTTTTCAGCTTGTTTAGCAATCTCAGATGCAATATATGGATTAGCATGGCCATGCAGGGTTACCCACCAACTGCTAATTGCGTCAATAAGAGGGGTACCTTTTTCTCGTATTAATAGGGCTCCTTCTGCAGCAACTACTCGCTCGGGGGGGTGTGAGTTGGCAATTTGTGTGAAGGGAGGCCAAATGTGTGGGTCCCATTTCTCGTAGGTATCATTCATTCTGAAGATGTCCGATGAATTAGTTTGTATTTCTAAGTAGTTGTTTGAATTTAGTGCTAAGCGATTGTTTGTGCCATTCATCAGCAAGTTCTTTTGAGTTGAGTTCTTCTAAAGGTGGCAAATGCCCAAGTATTTTAATGTTGCCAAATGCTTCTAATGTTTTTGGATTATCTTCATGTGTAGGCCCATTAAGTATCAACCCTAAAATGGGGATATGACGACTTCTGAGTGACTCAATGCTAAGTAAGGTGTGATTTAATGTTCCAAGTCCTGTTTTGGCTACTAAGACAACTGGTAATGACCATTGCATCAGTTGGTCAATTTGGAGCAATTGTCGATTTAGAGGCACAAATAAACCTCCGGCAGTTTCTATTACTAAATTATGTCTACCAGAGGGTATTTTGAGCTTTTTAGGATCAATGCATTTTCTTTCTTTTTCTGCCGCCCAATGAGGTGATACAGCAGCCTGAAACTTGTAGGCTTCTGGTAACCACCTCTCACGACTGAGATTTAAAATTTTACATACTTGTGCAGTGTCTCCTCCAGTATCTAAACCACTTTGTATAGGTTTCCAATAGGTTGCATTGAGACCTTGAACAAGCCAAGCGCTTACAACTGTTTTCCCTATGTCCGTATCTGTACCACAGACGATTAGACCAGTGAATTGAAAGCTCATCTTTGAGCTATGAGAAGTTGAATGTGCCATGTGAGTGTTAAGGGTTTATTTGAAGATGAATTTGGCCAGGCTCGATATAGCTTCCTCCAATCTCGAACACTAAGAGGGGCATGTGGGCTTGAATGGGCTCCAATTTGTTTGAATGGCTTTAATAGTGATGCAACTGTTTTGGCCTGTTGAGTTACCTTATGAATGTGTTGATATCGAATCTTTGCGGAGTCGATTACTTGTAAAAGAGAGCTTTGTGAAGGGAATGAATGGGCACTGCATGAGACGCCGGCATTTTTTGAGGCAAGATGCCATTCAGGGAAACTTCCTGCAATAGGAAGAGCAAGTGCTACCCATCCACCCTGTTCTAGACCATTGATCCATTCTTTCAGTCGATTTGTTGGCTCATTGAGCCAATGTAATGCAAAACATGAGGCGATGAGAGTTGGCCTGGTTGACCATTTTGGTAACCCAAGGTTTAAATTCCACAGCTGTGTTTGAGTTGTGGATTGGTGCTGTGAAAGCATTTCTACACTGCCATCAACTCTCAATACTGATTGGTTGGGGTGCAATTGTTCTAGAGCATCTGCTAACAGTCCGGTTCCTGTCCCAAGGTCTGCCCAGATTCCAGTAGGTATTTTCATCTCCGAGCATTTGAGAGCTAGATGCCAGGCAAAGTTTTTCTGTAGTTGAGCATCTCTATTGTATTGAGCCGCTGCTCCTCCAAAGTTTCTTATGATTTGATTGGACAACCTGTTTGACATTGCTATGAATTTAACCAACTTTCTACACGCTCTATAAGTTCTGGAACGAGAAGTGAATGGCCTGCATTATCGATTTCCCAAAGTACTGGCTTACTATCTAGATGATGTATGAGATCTTTGATTAGTAAATTTCTTGTTGAAGTCGAGATAATATTGTCATTCTTCCCATTAATGACTAATACTTTTGTGGTCGCTTGCAGTGAAGTTGGAAGATTTTTGGATTCGATAAGTAATTGAAGATCACCTTGTAGTTGTTTTCGTCCATTAAGTGAGAGCCCTTTTGTAATAGGACTAGGTGGCATAAGCTTCTTGTCCTCCGGGAAACAAGCTTTGTTAAGGAACTTGTGAAGCATCTCTTTTTCATTGTCTGTGCCAAGGCTGCTTTGCATACCTTTTAAAGCAGCTTTGATAGGACGACTCTGTATTCCATCCGGGATAAATTTACTAAAGGAATTCATTAACACCAGATCTGTGCAATTTTTTAATACTTGATTATCGATTAGATGCAGTCCCAGAGAATGAGCAATCACGACACGTCGATCTTTAATAGCTGATGAGGGTGATGCCTTCCAGTTAGGAGAATATTTAGCAGTTTCTCCATAACCTCGTTCATAACTTTCCCATACCCAGGCTTTGCTTCTAAAGAATTCTTTCCAGCGCTGCCACCCGGAGCTATCGCCACTCCATCCATGCATTGCAATTACTTGTCTCATTTATATGCTAGGGCTCTGAGTAGTTTTGGGAGTGCTGTTTCTGGTAGGTCTCTTCTAACAACTAACCGTAGCCGGGAAGTCCCTTCTGGAACTGTTGGAGGCCGAATTGCAATGCTGAGTAGCCCAGCATTCTCCAGACTTTTTTGGTATCTCAATGTCTCTTGATCGCTTCCTATTAACAAAGGCAAAATAGGACCATCTCCTAAAGGTTGCGTCCACCCTTGCTTTATAAAGCTTGAACGCCAATATTTAGCCCGTTTAAGTAGTTGAAGTCCCCAGGAAGGATTACTTTTGATTAGTTTAAGTGCTTCTAACGCGGCTGCGGCAAGGGGAGGTGCGAGGGCTGTGCTGTAACGAAAGGCCCCACTGGTTTGAAGTAGATGTTCGTTGATTCTCGTGTCGCTTGCTAAGAATGCCCCTCCACTACCAAAGGCTTTCCCAAAGGTCCCACTTATCACTGAAACCCTTTCACCTAGCTCATAGCTTAAGCCACGCCCCTCTATACCCATGATTCCCAAAGCATGTGCTTCATCAACAAAAAGATTGGCTCCAAACTTTTCGCAGAGGATTGCTATTTCCCTTAGTAGAGGGGTAGTACCTTCCATGCTGAAAAGACTTTCGGTTAATACAAGGGGTGGAAGGCTCGATACGCATTCTGAACATAGTTTTAATTTGCTTTCCAGATCATTTAAATCATTGTGAGCGAATCGCTTTAATTTTGCTCCACTAGCCTTTATTCCTACCAGAAGTGAATGATGAATGAGCCGATCGGCTAATACAGTACTGTGCCTGTTTGCTAGTGATATTACGGCGGCTAGATTTGCTTGAAAACCACTCGGGAAAAGTAAAACCTTTTCTTTGCCTAACCATAGTGCTAGTTCCTCTTCTAATTCTTTGTGAATTGGTCGACTTCCAGTTACTAATCTTGATGCGGCTGCTCCAACACCGTCTCTTAGCATCACTAATCTAGCTGCTTCTATAAGGTCAGGATGTTTGCTTAATCCAAGATAATCATTACTGGCTAGGTCAAGAAGTGAAATTTCTTTCCCATTTGTGTCTTGCCCTTGTAGTTCTGCAGGCATCTTTCCATGAGTCCATGTGCGTAACTTGCGATATCTTGTTGGAGGGATGCGAATGCTTTGCATGATTCCAGTTTGCGACTTCATGTGCTGCTTGAGCTTTTGTTGGTTTATAAAATTTGATTTATAAGTGCTTTTATTCCTAAGAAAATAGCTTGGATAGAAGCAAATCCTATATAGGATTTAGAAGATGAGCTCAGCGATCTAAGTTACGACTCCTTCAGACCTTGTCAATATTTCCGTGGATCCATCAGAGGTTTTCCCTTTCAGACTCGATGAGTTCCAACTTCAGGCTATAGATGCCTTGAACCAAGGACATTCTGTTGTGGTTACTGCTCCTACTGGTTCAGGGAAGACATTAGTTGGTGAATATGCGATTTATCGTGCAATAGAACATAAACAAAAAGTTTTTTACACCACACCTCTCAAAGCACTCTCTAATCAGAAATTACGAGATTTTCGCAGGCAATTTGGCGCGGAAAATGTTGGCTTAATGACTGGCGATTTGACTGTAAATCGAGCCGCATCAGTGATTGTGATGACTACTGAGATCTTCCGCAATATGCTCTATGCAGAGGTTGATGTGAATCATGATCCGCTATTAGATGTCGAAACAGTCGTCTTGGATGAATGTCACTATATGAACGATTCGCAGCGAGGGACTGTATGGGAAGAGTCGATTATTCATTGCCCACCTTCTGTTCAGTTTGTTGCTCTTTCAGCGACCGTAGCTAATGCAGGCCAGCTCACTGATTGGATTCAATACGTTCATGGCCCTACTGAGTTAATTAATAGTGATTTTCGACCTGTACCTCTTTTGTTCAGTTTTTGTAGTGCCAAGGGACTGCACCCTTTGTTAAATGAAGCAGGTACTGGCTTGCATCCTAATTGCAAAGTTTGGCGTGCTCCAAAAGGGAATAAACGTAAAGGTCGTGGAAACAAGCCACTACAACCACAACCTCCTTCGATCAGTTTTGTTGTTTCGCAAATGGCAGAACGAGAGATGCTCCCAGCAATTTATTTTATTTTTAGTCGCCGTGGTTGTGATAAAGCGGTTAGAGACCTTGGTTCTACTTCCTTAGTTACCTCAAAGGAACAAGACAGTCTAAGAGAGCGTTTACTTGCCTATAAAAAGAAAAATCCAGAAGCTTTGCGTAATAATTTGCACGTTGATGCGTTATTGAGGGGTATTGCTGCCCACCATGCAGGCGTATTGCCCGCATGGAAGGAACTGATTGAGGCTTTATTTCAAGAGGGTTTGGTAAAGGTGGTTTTTGCTACTGAAACTTTGGCTGCAGGGATCAATATGCCTGCACGAAGTACTGTTATTTCTTCTTTATCTAAGAGAGCTGATCAAGGACATAGATTTCTTATGGGTAGCGAGTTCTTGCAGATGGCCGGTCGGGCCGGACGTCGAGGACTGGATTCTCAAGGGTTTGTCGTTACCGTTCAGAGTTACTTTGAAGGTGTCAAGGAAGCGGGAACCCTGGCGACTAGTTCGCCTGAGCCATTAGTTAGTCAGTTTATGCCAAGTTATGGAATGGTTTTAAATCTTTTACAGAGATATGAGCTTTCTAAAGCAAAGGAACTTGTTGAAAGAAGTTTTGGTTGTTATTTGGCCAGTTTAGATTTAGTAGAAGAGGAAAATTTGATTGAACAACTAAAACATCAATTAGGGCTTCTGCAAGGTGTAACAGGCGATATGTCTTGGACTGATTTTGAAGATTATGAAAAACATCGTGGTCGACTGAGGGAAGAGAGACGCTTGTTACGAATTCTTCAACAACAGGCTGCAGAGACTTTGGCAAATGAGTTGACTATGGCCTTGCAATTTGCGAGTGTCGGTACTTTGGTGAGTCTTAAGGCTCCACAGCTCCGTGGCGTGGTATCCCCTGCAGTGATAGTGAACAAGCTAGATGGTCCAGGACAGTTCCCATTACTTTTATGCTTGACGGATCAAAATATCTGGACTTTACTTCCTTGCAATGCAGTTGTAGCCTTACATGCCGAATTAAGTTGCTTGAAAGTTGATAAAAAGCTTGAACCGGATTTGCGACGTGTTGGCGAACTTTGTCATGGTAATGCTCAAAGTAGAAATTTAGCTTTAGTTGTAGCAAGTATGGCCAAGCGTCATGACATGACAACTCCTCAGTATGACCTTGCAGGAGAGGTGTTAGCCCAAGCAAAACTTGTGAAATCTATTGAGGAAGAGTTAGAAACACAACCGGTACATCGTTGGGGGGATCGGAAAAAGTTAAAGAAGCATCGTCGTCGTATGGAGCAATTAGAAGTGGAGATTAGAGAACGTCAACAACTTCTACATCACAGGGCGAATCGTCATTGGGATACTTTTTTAGCTCTTAAGGATGTTTTGAGACATTTCGGTTGTTTTGATAATCTTTTACCGACTGAAATTGGACGAACAGTGGCATCTTTGCGTGGCGATAACCAGCTTTGGTTAGGCCTTGCATTGATGAGTGGTCACTTAGATGAGTTACCCCCTTCTTCATTGGCTGCGGTATTTGAGGCTATTAGTACTGAGCTGAATAGACCTGACTTATGGAGTGGTTACGTGAGCACTCCTGCATCACAAGAAGCATTGAGTTCTCTTTCTACTATCAGGAATGAGTTATTACGGGCTCAAATACAACATGAATTAGTGATTCCAATTTGGTATAACTCAGAATTAATGGGTTTAGTAGAAGCTTGGTCCCTTGGTACGTCCTGGAATGAGCTTATTGCAAATACATCTCTTGATGAGGGAGATGTTGTCCGAATATTGCGACGCACTATAGATTTGCTGTCACAAGTACCTTATTGCGAGGCAATTAGTGATCAATTAAGAAGGAATGCTCGCTTGGCATTGCAAGCAATTAATCGTTTTCCAGTATGTGAAGCAGAAGATCTTTTGGACGCGGCTTCAAATGACGGGCAAGGAATTAATCCAGCAACTAAAAGAGTCGAGTAAGTTCCTAATGGTTTGAAGATCCTCTTTTTATTTGTAAGGATTGGCCATTGAAACTGGATTGATAATCATATCAAAATCTTCAGTTGTTACATACTCCAGTGTGATAGCTGCTTCTCGAAGACTGATGTTGTTTTTATGTGCCATTTTTGCAATATCACTAGCTTTTTTATACCCAATCCTAGGTGCCAATGCAGTTATGAGCATTAGGGATCGCTCAAGGTCATTCTTTATTTTTAACCTATTTGGTGTGATCCCTTCAATCATCGCTTGCCGGCAACTTTTACAGGCATCACGTAGTAAGTCGATGCTGTAAAGAAGATTAAAACCTATTAGTGGCTTGTATGAATTCATTTGTAGATGCCCACCACTGCCGGCCAATGCCACTGCAGTATCTAGACCAATTACTTGGGTGCATACCATAGCCATAGCTTCGCATTGAGTGGGATTTACTTTCCCAGGCATGATGGAACTACCAGGCTCATTCTCAGGCAGCTGCAATTCCGCCAAACCCGCTCTTGGACCACAAGCCAGAAGTCTGATGTCGTTGACTATTTTTAGTAGTGATACGGCTAAAAGTTTGAGTTGAGACATCGTGTTTACTAATCCATCATGACTAGCCATGATGGCAAATTTATTTGGTGCTGGCCTAAAGGGGAATTGGGTTAATCGGTTGATTTCTGCAACTATTTCTTTGTCAAAGTTTTGAGGTGCATTGAGTCCTGTCCCTACGGCTGTACCTCCTAAGGGGAGTAGATATAACTCATCCAAAGAATTTTTGATGCGTGAATAAGCTGTTGCAATTTGATCTTCCCAAGCAGAGACTTCATCTCCAAGAGTAAGTGGCACAGCATCTTGAAGATGGGTTCTGCCAATTTTCACAATATCCTTCCAGTTTTGACGCTTTTCACCTAAAGATTTGATGAGTTGCTCTAGTTCTGGGAGGAGAGTTTGTGTTATATGAGTAACAACGGCTATATGAATTGCTGAAGGGAAAGTGTCGTTAGTTGATTGAGATTGGTTGACGTGATCATTTGGGTGAACTGGAGAATGACTACCTAGTTCCTCGTTATGCTCTTGTGAAGCGAGATTACTTATTACTTCATTGACATTCATATTAGTTTGAGTGCCACTACCAGTTTGCCAAACCTTTAGAGGGAAATGATCATCATGGAGTCCCATTGCAATTTCATTCGCAGCTTTTACGATGCAATCACTTCTTTTTTTATCTAGAATTTGTAGACGATTATTTGCAATTGCTGCAGCTTGTTTGATCCTTGCTAGAGCATAAATCAATTGCATCGGAATATCTTCCTTACCAATAGAAAAGTTGATGATGGATCTTTGAGTCTGGGCTCCCCAAAGAGCATGTGTTGGAACCTGGATGGCTCCCATGCTGTCTTGTTCTGTTCGGAAAGATTCAGACATAGATCCCTTGCATGATCATTATGAGAACGAAGTTCTTGATGTTCATTTTGATGTTGAGTGCATTCTTCTTATATTGCAAGTCGGCGCCATATCACCTCTAAATTCGCTTGATGTGTATCAGTTGTAAAGCAGCTATCTAATTCTTCCGAAGAGATTTGTGCCATTACTTCTTGATCTGATTCAAGATTCTTTTTAAAGTTGCCTCCCTCTCGATTCCATGCGGAATGAGCATGCTTTTGTACGAGTTCGTACGCCTCTTCTCTGCTCATACCGTTAGCAACAAGTTTCAATAAAACACGCTGACTGAAGACAACACCACCGTAGACATTCATATTTCTAATCATATTTGCAGGATATATACCAAGCCCTTGAATAATTTCTGTCATTTCTCGAATCATAAAATGGAGTGTGACCGACGAGTCGGGCAGCATCATCCTTTCTATAGAGCTATGACTGATGTCTCTTTCATGCCATAGAGCCATATTCTCTAGAGCAGCGACAACATAGCTTCTTAGAACTCTTGCTAGACCACTGACCCTCTCACTTCTTATGGGATTTCTCTTATGAGGCATTGCAGAACTTCCTTTTTGACCTTTTGCAAAACTTTCTTCGACTTCAAGAACATCAGTTCTTTGTAAATTCCTAATCTCCGTAGCGAAGCGATCTAGTGAAGTTCCAATTAGTGCCAGGGTTTGGATGTAATCTGCATGTCTGTCTCTTGAAATGACTTGGGTGCTTGCTGTATCAACATTTAAACCAAGATTTTGACAAGTGATTCGCTCAACTTCTGGGTCAGTGTTGGCATATGTGCCCATTGCACCACTGATTTGACCTATTGAAATATCCATTGCCAATCGCTTGAGACGATCAATATTGCGATTTGTTTCTGCAAGCCATCCAGCGAGCTTGAAGCCAAAGGTGATTGGCTCTCCATGAATGGCATGAGACCGTCCAATCATTACAGTATTTTTATGTTCTTTCGCCAAAGTCCTAATTGCATTTGCAAGTTGGTCTATCTCTTTCTGCAGAAGTGCTATAGATCCTTTTAATTGCAAGGCTAGCCCAGTATCCAGTACATCACTGCTAGTCATTCCAACGTGAATAAAGCGGCCTGAATCACCTACATGCTCATTGACGTTTGTAAGAAATGCAATTACGTCATGCCTGACCTCTGCTTCTATTTCTAGGATCCTTTGGACTTGAAATGTGGCTTTTGTGTGAATCTCTTCCATAGCATCTTTTGGGATGCGTCCAAGCTTGTAGTTTGCTTCACAAGCGGCTATTTCGACGTCTAACCAGCTTTGATATTTAGCTTGGTCAGTCCAAATGTTGCCCATTTCAGGCAGTGTGTAACGCTCTATCAACGGATCGCAGATTGATGGGAAGTCTTGAACTTAGGTCCTCGTGATCATGCTGTGTGCAGTCGATGATGTTCAACTTCCCAATGAATGTTTGTTCCCCAGGCTTGTTGCCTTACCCAACAGCGTCCACCTTTGCAATGAATTACTTGAAAAGGTGGCAGGTCATTTGGTTGGTTCTCTAGTTTGGCAAAACTGCCAGGTGGAAGTAATGCCAGTACTTTTGCTTTCCTGCCTCCTGGAACTAGGCAAAGATGATGAGCTCTTTTGTTACTTTTGCTATGAGCTGACTTTGGGTGTTTGTCAGACACTTCCTAAGTGGCAGATGGGTCAATCTTCTCGGGGTATTTGCCTAATTTGATCACTTCAGCGGTTTTTATTCGGTTTCCTGTCTGTTTTTATTACTAAATGCCACGAAAATTACGTCTTGATGTCCATCTTTTAAATAAAGGCTTGGCAAGTTCACGCGAAAAAGCTCAAAAATTAATCCGTGCTGGGCATGTAAGGGATCTAAATGGACATTTGTTAGATAAGCCTGGTCAAGAGGTTTCTGAGGAGATTGTGTTGAGAATCAAGGAACGCCCGAGATTTGTTTCTAGAGGTGGTGAGAAGCTTATTGAAGCTTTCAGAGCTTTTGAAATCAATGTTGATGGAAAAGTCTGCTTGGATGGAGGAATCTCCACAGGTGGCTTTACTGATTGTCTTTTGCAGCAAGGTGCTTCTAGGGTTTATGGCGTTGATGTTGGGTATGGGCAAATTGCATGGAGTCTTCGCAATGACCCACGAGTTGTTTTGCGAGAACGGACAAATTTAAGAAATCTCACGCCTGAGCTGTTATATAGACCTGACGATCCATGGGCGACTTTTGCTGTTGCGGATTTGTCTTTTATCTCTTTGAGAAAAGTTCTGCCTGCTATTAGATCGCTAGTGCACTCTGATCAAGCGGAGGCTTTGCTGTTAGTTAAGCCTCAGTTCGAAGTTGGCCCTGAGCGAGTTGGAAAAGGAGGTGTAGTTCGTGATGGCCTGGCTCACGTTGAAGCAATAAAAGCAGTCATTAGTTCCGCATCTAAATATAATTGGTATCCACAAGGACTTATCCCTTCTCCTATTACTGGACCTGCCGGTAATCACGAGTATCTTCTTTGGCTAGCTAATACTAATTTTGGACTGGTAGATAAAATAGAAAATATTGTGAGAGATACCTTGCTTTAAAGGGCATTCTCATCTATATCTCCTGTTCTTATACGCATAACAGATTCAACTGGAGACACGAATATTTTCCCATCTCCTATTTCACCGGTCTTAGCGGCTTCTGCAATGGCTTTTAGTACTGAGTTAACGTTTTCATCTGCGATAACAACCTCGACTTTTAGTTTCTGAAGGAATTCAACTGTGAATTCTGATCCTCTATAGCGTTCTACTTGTCCTTTTTGTCGGCCAAATCCACGTACTTCAGTAACGGTCATTCCTACTATGCCTGCGTTGACAAGTGCAAGCTTTACGTCCTCTAGTTTGAATGGACGAATGATAGCTTCTACTTTTTTCATAGTTGAATTTGAGAATCTGAACTCTGAGATTAGAGATTACTGTCTTTTTTTTCTATTTCCCTGCAATTGAGAGAGAAGGAAGGTAATTGACTTGTATTCCTGCCTGGTGTGCATCAGTTAGAAGCAATTTTGCATCTTGAGTAGAAAGTATTACTTGCTTAGAAGCAATTGCTTCCCAGTACTCATCTTCAAAGTGGGTTTGTAGCCATAGCATGCCATGGATGCTCTCTGGGCTGAGTTGCGTGCCTTCAGGCTTCTCTACCATCCAGATATCCATGAGGTTTTCAGACGTTGACTTCATCTATTAGGGGGTATAGCCCGCCTAGAGGTTGTGACTGTTGTTACTAATTGAACTTTTGGTCACTCTCCTTGATATGTTTCACCAACAAAAAATTAGTTGGTTCTTGTTTTGTCGTTCGTATAGAAGTGCTTCTTGTGTTGATTGCCTAAAAGCTGTTTTGGTACCTCAAAGGATTAGCTTTTACTACAGAGCCTATGTCTTAAGTGAATAATCCTCTTTCTAAAACCAAAACCCCTCTTTATGGGGAACGTGCGATTTCAGAGGCAGAAGTGATTTGCTTTGAAAACCCAAATTCTGATCGTCCATACCAAATATCTATAGATTTTCCAGAATTCACTTGTTTATGCCCTTTCTCTGGGTATCCGGATTTTGCTACTATTAGACTTAATTATCAACCAAAGTATAAAGTAGTTGAATTAAAATCTATGAAATTATATATAAATAGATATCGAAATTTAAAGATTTCGCATGAGGAAGTGGCTAATAAAATCCTAGACGACTTCGTTAAGGCTTCAGAGCCAGAATGGATGGAAATCGAAGCGGATTTCAATCCTCGAGGCAATGTTCATATGATTGTTCGAGTAAGCCATGGGAAAAAAATAATTTCTTAATTTATTTGCTTGAAATAGCATTTATGATATTTGGCAGTTCATTTGCAAGTGAAGATAGGTTCCGATTATTTAGTCCTCCAATATGAATTGAATTGTTATTCCGGTCAAGGATTACCCAAAGTTGGCTTGTTGAAATAATGCTTAAACATCCTCCTATTAAAGTGATAAGAAAACCTGTATAAACTATAGGAACCCCTGGATCACGTTTAATAAGTAAGCCACTTGCTGGAAGGATTTCCTTGAGTTGGATATAGGTTCCGTATACTTCTTTCTGCTCTTCTCCAAGCATTAGGCTGTCAACCTTCATTCCATTCTGATTGAAAATTTGTACTGGCCCTTTCTCATTTGAAAGACTAAAAAGTAAAGGGTCACCGCCATCTTTATTGGTAGGAAGAACAAGACCCCATATTTGATCGCCAAGCTGTGGAAAGGATTGTAATGGAAGCTTTAAATCTGCACTTGCTCCGATTTTTAATGTGATTGCGGCTAGTGACCAATCAGCTTGATATACAGTTAACCCTTTATACCGTAAAGGATGATTGACACTTATCTGTGCGACTTGTTTGGAATTAGTTCTTGGCTCATAGATGTCAATTAGAGAATAGTATTGCTCTGTCCTGCCTGCAGGGTCTCGTTCAACATTGAAATTCTTTAAGGTTAATGTGAGCTGATTCTCACCTTGCTTATCTAATAATTTAAATGACCTACCTGGAGCTAAGAACTTTTCTACTTCTTGTCCTTTGACAGAACCCAGTCCAGCACCAATTAATAATAAGACTAAGCCAAGATGTATTAGTGGAGGGCCAAAACGTCCTGCCACTCCTTTCCTAGCAGATAATCTCCCGACTTTTGGATTGATTCTCCACCCTGTATCTCGAAGATATGAAACGAGATTCCTCCAAGTTTGTAATAATTTATCCCCCTCTATATCTATACTTTCAGCAATTAAAAGCTTACTTAAATCCTTAGATTGCTTATAGTCTTTCCACTTTATAGCTGCTCGAAGTGCAGGGATTTGTCTTCGGAAACTACAAGCTATTAAGGCTAGACCTAACCAGAGAAGAAGGAATAAAAACCAATCGCTGGAATAAATATGATCAAGTTGTAGATTCAGAAGTGTTTTCCCATTTATGAGACCTAACCATGGATTGTCTCCATAGGTTTCTATATAGATTTGACTTGCTTCACCTTGAGGAATTGCTGTTCCAATTGAGCTTGCGATTGCTATTGTAAATAATAGGAAGATTGCGACTTTAAGACTTGAAATCCAGAAGAGTATTTTTTTTATAAGTATCATTTATTAGATCCACCTCGCTAGAAGACTGAGTAATCCTGTTGAAAGAAGAATCGCACCACTTAAAGTAGGGATCCAATGCCCCACAGCACGCAGGGCTAGAAGATTTGGAATTGTTGCAGCAGCAGTCCCAGCAATGAAAAGAGGTAGGACTTGACCGGCGCCAAAGCAAGCTAGTAACAGAACTCCCGTTAAAGGTCTTCCGCTTTGTGCAACCCAGCTAATTAATACTGCTAAAACAGGTGTTGTACATGGCGATGCTGCTAGTCCAAATGCAAGACCTGAAGCTAAAGGGGCTAGTGGGGCTGGTACTTTTTCCTTCCAAGTATTCGGATCAGGCCCCTTAGGCAATTGAAGCCGAATAATGCCGAGAAGATTGAGCCCCATTAAAACGGCTAAAAGAGCAACCATAGTTGGGATAAATGATGGAACCTGCCCATATATTTTTCCTAAGAATCCACTAATACTTCCCAGCACTATTAAGGCAAGTACTATTCCACTACAGAAATTAAAGCTGCGGGAAAGCGGGTTTTGGTTGTTTTGAAACCCAGCTAGATAAGCAACTGTGATTGGTAAAAGAGAAATTGAGCAAGGGCTAAGGCTGGTTAGTAGTCCACCAGCAAAAATTACAGCAAATGTTAACGGGCCTGGGTCGATGAGCCCTTGACTAATTATGTGCTCGCTGCTCCGAGCCAGATCAGACAAAGCAAGACTTAGATAAGAAATTGATTTAGCCGGTAGAGCCGGATCACAGTCAAAGATTAATTAACCTTATCTAATTATGTTGCTTTTGGGTTGTGAATTCCTCAAGAATTCCACTTGACTCTAAAGAACATCTCAAAAGTAGTCCTGCGATAAGCAAACTTGAAAGTATAGAACTTCCTCCATAACTAATCATAGGTAAAGGTAAACCGGTTGTGGGCATTGAACCTGATGCAACAGCTATATTCATCATGGATTGTCCTACTAGGATTGCACTAGAGCCAATAGCAATTAATTTAGACTGATTATTTCTGCATCGTAAAGCTACTCTTAGGCCTATAAATGCAAAAAGAATTAAAAATAGGAGCAGCATTAATGATCCTATAAATCCAAACTCTTCTGCAAAAACTGAGAAAATAAAGTCGGTACTTCTAAAAGGTAGATAATCTAGCTTCTGAGTAGAAAGCCCATAGCCTTCACCAAACCAACCTCCTGAGCCAATTGCAAGAAGACTTTGTACTAATTGATAGCCTGTTCCTTGAGGGTCTTCCCAAGGATTTAAGAAAGATATAACTCTTGCCCTTTGGTATTCCTTAAGAAGAATGCTAACTGTTCCAAGTGCAACGCCTAAACCTGCTATGCCGATTAGTTGCCTGAACTTAATCCCTGCTCCTAGTGCCATCAGCCAAAGTAGGGTCCCAATCAATGCAGTTGTGCTCAAATTTGGTTGGAAAAGTATTAATAGTAAAAGAGAAATAAATATTGATATCCAGAAGAACTTTTGATCTGAATTGATTCGTTTCCACTGAGAAAAAAGGTTGGCTGATTGGAGAATAAGAAAGGGTTTGATTAATTCTGAAGGTTGAACTTGAACTGGACCAATTACCAGCCATCGTGTTGACCCATTGATGGTAGTCCCAGCAAAATGTGTTATTACCAGCATTAGCCAGCCCGTAAGGAGTAAGGGTCCAGCGAGTTTGAGCCAGTTCTTTAGCTTTGTAGAGATCGCCAAGTAAAGAAGCCCCCAGCTTGCTGTGAGCCAAATCAATTGGCGTTTGATGTAGTAGGCCCCGTCTCCCATTTCTCTATTGGCCACCCACCAACTTGCTGAGCCAAGGATAAAAATTCCTGCGATACTCCAAAAGGCTGTGAGTGCAAGTAATAATCGTCCTTCGGAGGGCCATGTTTCCCACGGGATTGGGAGGAATCTATTTAGGAAATCTCTCTTTGACTTATTCAAACAAGGAGGTGCCTTAGAAGGAGTCCTCCTTGAATGGGCTTTATGTGGTTTTACGTTTGCGGAAAAGCCCAAAGGGACAAATAACACTAAATCTTTCCTATTGAGCCGCTTTTAGAGCATTTTGCCAAGTCAGCAACCTAAAAAGGCCTTGGGATCTTGTCAGTGAACAATATTTTTGTAGCTTTGTTGACTAATAGGCTCTTCCTCTTTAGTTCTAATGATTAGAGAGAGACTTGGCTTTCTTTTTCTTGCCTTCATTCCTAGAAGGCTTTCTTAGTTATTTACTCGCCAATACTTTCCTTATTAGTGATAAGATTGATGAATTTGAAAGCTCTTTCTTTGTATTTTAAACTCACGTGTAATGAAGTCATTGAAGGAAAAACTGTATGGATGATTGCACTTTAAAAGTTAGTGATTTTTACGATCAATTCCCCTTCCCTCCTGATCAGTTGCAAAATGGCCCACCTCCCGGATTTAATTGGAGATGGAGTCTTCAAAATGCCTATTCTTTTTGCACAGGGGTATTGCCAAAACAAAGAAATAATTCTGAGAGGTATCAAATTCTTGATGCTGGATGTGGCAGTGGAGTGAGTACTGATTATTTGGCTCATTTAAATCCTGGCTCTGATATTTTGGCTATAGATATTTCCAAAAGATCACTTGCTTTGGCTAGAAAAAGACTTGAGAGATCAGGGGCCAATACTAAGTCAAATATTACATTTAGGAATGAGTCCCTTCTGGAAATTAGAGATGTAGGTTTATTTGATTATATTAATTCCGTTGGTGTTTTGCACCATCTCGAAGATCCGCTTGCTGGATTAAATGCACTTGGCAATCTTCTTAGTCCCGGAGGTATTTTGCACTTATTTTTGTATGCAGAAGGAGGACGTTTTGAAATCAATAGAGTTAAGAAAGCTCTGACTTATCTTGATCTAAACTATTCTTACGAGGATTTAGTTTTGACTAGAAAATTGCTTGAAGATTTGCCTAAAGGTAATCGAATCAGGAAAGATTACCAAGAGAAAAAGAAGTTTCAATGTAGCTCTGACATAGCTTTTGCTGATATGTATTTGCATCCTAAAGAGATAACGTTTAATGTTCGAAGTTTGTATCAATTGATTGAAAAATCAAATCTTGAATTTGTGGACTTCTCGAATCCAAGTGTCTGGTCGTTGAGCAGATTGTTAAAGGGGGAGTTGTTGGATCATGTAAAAAGGTTGTCCAAGGCAGAACAGCTTGAATTAGTTGAACTTTTGGACCCTGACATTTGCCATTTTGAATTGTTTTTATCTAAAGGTTATCTGGAAAAATTTACATGGAAGGACGATGCTGATGTGCTCGCAGCAACAGGAAAGGTCAATCCATGTATTTGGGGTTGGCCTGGAAATAGTTTGTATGACTCTGAAATGGTTCCAATTTCGGTAGATGACAATGGTTTAAAACTTCTCGCTGCTTTAGACAAAAGTCAGGGTCTGCCTTTGGGTTTATTGCCTTTGGATTGGGACCAATCACTGATTGCTTCAACTGCAAGAGATTTGCATAAAGCACAATTGATCTTGCTTAATCCCGTTTAGGTTTCAACTGCATGATAGATTCCGCGGGCCTTAAGTAGAGAGCCTCGGAGCGCTTGCTGGCATCCCCGCAGCTCCAGTCTGATAACGAACCTCCTAAGGGAGGTCATCTCAATCTGGAAAAAAATGTGGATTCCTGTAAAAGCAAAGAGAGCGATCTTAATTCTGGCTTTTCAGCTGAATTAGTTCAGCAGTCAACTGAAGAATATGTGCAGCTTCAGCAGCGCATATTTAGGGCTACCTTCTTCGTTATCTCAATTGTGGTAACGATCACTGCCTTTCTTTTTAGCTTCCAATTCTCTATCAATATTTTGGTGGGGGCATTGGCAGGTGTTATCTATTTGCGATTACTAGCTCGTAGTATTGGACAACTTGGCAGAGAATCAAACTCTGTAAGCAAGATTCAGTTACTTGTTCCTGTTGTACTTGTGCTAGCAGTTTCAAAACTGCCTCAGCTTGAGTTACTGCCGGTTTTGTTGGGTTTTCTTCTTTACAAACCAGCAATTATTTTTCAGGTCTTCTTTGATTCAAGGGCTTAATGCCCGAGCTTGAATCAATGCCAATAGCCTTATTGGCTTTTTTTAATCCCGTCGCAATTGGCGACACCGACTTCAATCCCTAATGGGTTCTTTGCCTTTTTTTCTTCCTTTTGCTGAATTGGAGGTGGGTCAACACCTCTACTGGCAATTAGGGAATCTAAGAATTCACGGCCAGGTGTTTATGACCTCCTGGATTGTGATAGGTGCATTGCTTGTGTTTGTTATTGCAGGCACAAAGAAGATGGAGCGAGATCCTCGCGGTTTGCAGAACTTGTTGGAGTTCTTGTGGGATTACATACGCGATTTGGCTAGGACTCAAATTGGGGAAAAGGTCTATCGAGATTGGATGCCATTTATTGGCACGCTGTTCTTGTTCATCTTTGTGAGCAACTGGGGTGGAGCTTTAGTTCCATGGAGATTGATTCATTTGCCGAGTGGTGAACTTGGTGCCCCAACTGCTGATATCAACACAACTGTTGCTCTTGCATTATTGGTCTCACTTTCATACTTCTATGCGGGTTTGAGCAATAAGGGATTGCGTTACTTCGAGTATTACGTGCACCCAACCCCGATAATGCTTCCTTTCAAAATTGTTGAGGACTTTACGAAGCCTTTATCACTTTCCTTTCGTTTGTTTGGAAACATCCTTGCAGATGAATTGGTAGTCGCTGTTTTGGTCTTCCTTGTTCCTTTAGTCCTGCCTGTCCCAGTGATGTTCCTCGGTCTCTTTACTAGTGCTATCCAAGCGTTGATCTTTGCAACTCTTGCGGCTTATTACATCGGTGAAGCCGTAGAAGAACATCATTAAGAAATTATTTGCCAGTCTTAACTTGATTTTTCTGGCAAACCCCTTGCGGTTAGGTCTGATTTTATCTAGGCCCATCTCATGAGCTTTGAGATGTCCCTGCCGCAGGTATAAACTCCCGGTCCGTACTATTTGCGCTCATAAGCGCTTCACATCCTTTACCTCAATCATGGATTCCATTACAACCGCAGCTTCAGTTGTAGCCGCTGGCCTAGCTGTTGGCCTTGGCGCTATCGGCCCAGGTATCGGCCAGGGTAGTGCTGCTCAGGGTGCTGTTGAGGGCATAGCTCGTCAGCCTGAAGCAGAAGGCAAGATCAGAGGAACTTTGCTTCTTTCGTTCGCTTTCATGGAATCACTAACCATTTATGGCCTTGTGGTTGCTTTGGTGCTGCTCTTCGCAAACCCTTTCGCAGGCTGATAGACGGAAACTTTAAGAGTTTGAATCTGACCATATCTTTCACAAAAACAATTGATGTGGTCAGAAATCTGTCTCAAGTGGGTTTTAAATTCAATTCACTTTTAAGTTTTTTTTAATTTGCTGCTTGCTTTGCTCGCTCGCACTTTTGTCAAATGACCAGCATGTTTCTCTTTGGCGCCACTGAAGGAGGTCTTTTTGACTTCGATGCAACTCTTCCGCTGATGGCGGTTCAAGTTGTGCTTCTCACCTTTATCCTGAATGCTCTTTTCTTCAAACCTGTTGGCAAGGTTGTTGAAGAAAGAGAGGGCTTCATTTCAACTACTAGGGCTGATGCCAAGAAAAAATTAGCTGAAGTAGAAAGACTTGAGTCTTCATTAAGGGATCAGTTGAAGGAGGCTCGACAAGCTGCTCAACATGTCATAAGCGAGGCGGAGCAAGACTCCGACAAGCTTTATAGAGAAGCTCTTGCTTTAGCAACTACTGAGGCAAATGCTTCCAGGGAAGCAGCACGGCGTGAGATTGATTCCCAAAAGGAATCGGCACTTAATCAGATCAAATCTGATGCCAGCACGTTGGGTGATTTGATTGTCGAACGATTATTAGCTGCACAATGACTTCAATGATGCTTGCCACTGAGGGCTTTGGCCTGAACCTCGATTTATTTGAGACCAACATTCTCAACTTGGCTGTTGTTATTTTTGGTCTTTATAAATTCCTTCCAGGCTTCTTAGGATCAATGCTTGAGCGTAGGCGCTCAGCGATTCTTTCCGACCTTAAGGATGCAGAAGAACGACTTTTGGAAGCTGAAAGGTCTTTATCAATAGCAAAAGAAGAACTAGCTTCCGCAGAAGAAAAAGCTTCTCAGATCAGGAAGGATTGCAAAACTCGTGCGGAAGCTATTCGTTTAGAAACTGAAAAACGTACGGTTGAAGAAATGGCTCGTATTAAGCAAGGAGCTGCTTCTGATCTAAATGCTGAGGCTTCTAGAGTTAGTGCTCAGTTAAGACGAGAAGCGGCTCTTTTGGCTATAGACAAAGCTCTTGCCACTCTTCCCGGAAAACTTGATAAAGGTGCTCAAGAAAAGTATTTGAGCCAAACAATTAAAAATATGGGGACAGACTGATGCCTCTTTTAAATACAATCACAACTCCTTATGCAGAGGCATTCCTTCAGGTTGCTTCTAGTCGTAAAGAAATTGATCAGGTTGTCGATCAAGCCAAAGATGTTTTGAATCTTTGGCGTGACTGTCCTGAATTTCGAGATGCTATGGCATCCCCTGTATTAGAAGTTGATTCTAAAAAGGCGGCTTTGGAAAAGCTTTTTACCAAAAAGGTTACTCCTTCTTTTTTAAATCTTCTCAAGTTGTTGGCAGACCGCAAGCGGATTGGGTTTTTGGATTCTGTCCTTGAGAGGATGTTGGAGCTGTATCGCGAACAACGCAACATTGCTCTAGCGACTGTTACCTCTGCTGCTCCATTAAGCGAAGCTCAACAGAGCGAGCTTCTTTCAAAGATCCAGAAAGTGGCTGGCACAAATAATCTGGAGATCGATTTAAAAGTTGATCCTGATTTAATTGGCGGTTTTGTCGTCAATGTTGGCTCAAAAGTTATTGACGCAAGCCTTTCTGGGCAGGTTCGTCGATTAGGACTTGCTCTGGCAAAGGTGAGTTAGCTCATCTCAGTCATTTAGTCTTTCTTTCAAATCATTCCACCCTCTCTCCTTTCTCATGGTTTCCATCCGTCCTGACGAAATCAGTTCTATTCTGAAACAGCAAATTGCTGATTACGATAAATCCGTATCTGTTAGCAATGTAGGTACTGTTCTCCAAATCGGTGACGGTATTGCAAGAATCTATGGCCTTGAGAAGGTTATGGCTGGGGAATTAGTTGAGTTTGAAGATGGTACTGAAGGAATTGCGCTAAACCTTGAGGATGACAATGTTGGTGCGGTTTTGATGGGTGAGGGACTTGGTATTCAGGAAGGCAGCACAGTCAAGGCGACTGGAAAAATCGCATCAGTGCCAGTAGGGGAGGCAATGTTAGGAAGGGTTGTTAATCCATTAGGTCAACCTGTCGATGGTAATGGTGAAATCTCCACTAATGATTTTCGTTTGATTGAGTCTGTTGCTCCAGGAATTATCAAGAGAAAGTCTGTTCATGAACCAATGCAGACTGGCATTACGTCTATTGATGCCATGATTCCTATTGGAAGAGGGCAGAGAGAGTTAATTATTGGTGACCGTCAGACTGGAAAGACCGCAATCGCTATTGATACCATTATCAACCAAAAAGAAGAAGATGTAGTTTGTGTTTATGTGGCAATTGGTCAGAAATCAGCATCAGTTGCAAATGTCGTTGAAATACTTAGAGAGAAAGGCGCTCTTGATTACACAGTTGTTGTAAATGCAAGTGCTTCTGATCCAGCCGCCCTCCAGTATCTAGCCCCATATACCGGAGCTGCGATCGCTGAATACTTTATGTATAAAGGAAAAGCAACTTTAGTTATTTATGACGACTTAACTAAACAGGCTCAGGCTTACAGGCAAATGTCTTTGCTATTGCGTCGTCCACCAGGACGTGAGGCTTATCCAGGAGATGTTTTCTATCTACATAGTCGTTTACTCGAAAGAGCAGCAAAGCTTTCAGACTCAATGGGTAAGGGATCTATGACTGCATTGCCGATTATTGAAACTCAAGCAGGGGATGTTTCCGCCTATATCCCTACAAATGTTATTTCAATTACAGACGGACAGATCTTCCTCAGTTCTGATTTATTCAACTCAGGATTGAGACCTGCAATTAATGTTGGTATTTCTGTTAGTCGTGTTGGTGGTGCAGCTCAAACAAAAGCTATTAAAAAAATAGCGGGAACTTTGAAGCTTGAGCTTGCTCAATTTGATGAACTTGCAGCCTTCTCGCAATTTGCTTCAGACCTTGATGAAGCAACTCAGAAGCAACTTGGTAGAGGCAAAAGATTACGTGAACTTCTCAAGCAACCTCAGTTTGCTCCACTGAATCTTGCAGAACAGGTAGCAATTGTTTATGCAGGTGTAAAAGGTTTGATTGATGAAGTTCCAGAAGAACAAGTTACACAATTTGCCAGAGAACTTCGCGATTATCTAAAGACGAATAAAGCTGAATTCATTAGGAATGTCCAGACTGAGAAGGTCCTTTCTGAGGAGTCTGAGTCTATTCTTAAAGCGGCCATCAACGAGGTTAAATCCTCGATGATGGCTACAGCTTGATCCTTTTTGGTTACTTAGGAGCAGATTTTCTATGGCGAACCTTAAGGACATCCGAGACAGAATTGTTTCTGTTAAGAACACTCGGAAAATCACCGAGGCAATGAGGCTTGTTGCAGCTGCAAAAGTTCGCAGGGCGCAGGATCAAGTGTTACGAAGCCGACCTTTTGCAGATCGGCTTGCGCGTGTTTTGGAGAACATTCAATCTCGTATTCGTTTTGAGGCTGCTGACGCACCATTGTTAAAGACTAGAGATGTCAAAGCCATTACTTTGCTGTCTGTTACAGGAGATAGGGGGTTATGTGGTGGTTACAATTCCAATATCATTAAGAGAACTGAACAACGTTATCTTGAGCTACAGGATCAAGGTTTCCAGCCAGATCTAGTCTTGATCGGTAAAAAAGCGATTACCTATTTTGGTAACAGGTCTAGTCAGTTCAAAATACGTGCAACCTTTAAAGAGCTTGAGCAAGTTCCGACTTCTGAAGACGCAGAATCAATTACAAATGAGGTTTTGGCTGAATTCCTTTCTGAAAGTACTGATCGAGTAGAGGTTATATTTACCAAATTCATTAATTTGGTGAGCTGTAATCCAGTCGTTCAAACTCTATTACCTCTTGATCCTCAGGGAATTGCGGAACCTGATGATGAGATCTTTAGATTAACTACTAAAGATAGTCGTTTGACTATTGAAAAAGGTTCTGGTCCAGAAAATCAGCAGCCTTCTCTACCCTCTGACATTGTTTTTGAGCAGAGCCCTGAGCAACTTCTGAATGCTCTCCTCCCGTTGTATTTGCAAAATCAATTGTTGCGTGCATTACAGGAATCTGCGGCCTCTGAATTGGCAAGCCGGATGACTGCTATGAATAATGCAAGTGATAATGCAAAAGAATTAGCTAAGACCTTAACATTGGATTACAACAAAGCCCGTCAGGCTGCTATTACTCAAGAGATCCTTGAGGTTGTAGGTGGTGCATGTGCCTGATCAAAGAACTTTAGATAGGTAGACTTAGTAAAACAGAATATTTAACTTACCTTATTTAGTTTCTACTAATTAGAAACTAAATAAGGTAAGTTTTGGTGGCATTTAAAATGTCGACTTGCCAAAAAAAATCTGTGCACTTACTGAGTGTCAAACAGCATGAGGTTGAAATTAGTTGAGCTTCATCTAACCTGGCCTCCCGAGATACCACTTACCTCTCTGAGGCTTTGGATTAAGGATCACCTATGCGAGTATGGAGACCCATTGCGCTGGGCAATTACTTCAGTTAGAGCCAGTTCGACTAATTGTTCTGTTCGAGAATTAACAATTGAAGCAGTTGTAATGATTATTTGAGAATTAGATTAGGAAGACGATGGTAATTTCCAGCTCTATTTTATTTGTTTTTCTTTGCCTCCAGAACTACCTACAATTTTAATTATTCCAACCGGCATTGGCTGTTCAGTTGGCGGTTTCGCAGGAGATGCAATCCCTGCTGCACGAGCCTTGGCTGCGGCATCTGGATGTTTGATCACTCATCCAAATGTAATGAATGGTGCCTCGCTTTTTTGGAATGATTCTCGAATTCACTATGTGGAAGGCTACGGATTGGATCGTTTTGCTATAGGGGAAGTTCTTTTGCGACCTGTTAGACAACAGAAAATTGGCTTGTTGTTGGATGCAGGTATTGAGAGTGAGCTTCGCGAAAGGCATTTACACGTTGCACAAGCCTGTAAGGCAACTTTGGGATTGAATATTGGGCCGATAGAAATGACTGAGATACCCATAGAAATAAACTTGAATTTGGGGAGTAGTGGATCCAGTTGGGGCTCATTGCTTACGCCAGAGGTATTGCTGAAAGCTGGCGAGAACTTGAAAAGTGCTGGTGCTACTGCAATCGCAATAGTGACTCGTTTCCCTGATGATTCTGCAGAACTGCAGGCTTATCGACAAGGTGAAGGCGTTGATGCATTGGCGGGAGCAGAGGCTGTGATCAGTCATTTATTAGTAAGAAATTTATGTATTCCATGTGCTCATGCACCTGCTGTATCTGGATTACCTTTAGAGCCTTTCTTGGACTCAAGGGCTGCTGCTGAGGAGCTTGGACATACTTTTCTTCCTTGTGTATTCGTGGGCTTAAGTAGAGCACCTGACCTTTTGCTAGTTAAGAAAGAATATTCCTTAGAAGACTTCTCAGGGCAACGATTGCTTCATATTGATCAGGTAGGTGCTGTGGTTGTTCCTCAAGGTGCCTTGGGTGGTGAGGCGATTTTGTCCTGTATTGAAAGAGGTAAACCAGTTATTTTAGTTGAGAATCCTAGCGTTTTGAATGTCACGTCTACTGCTCTAGGTATTAATCAGAGTCTGTTGGATAATAATGCCAATGTGATCAATGCTTGTAACTATGTCGAGGCTGCGGGGTTAATCACGCTTTTGCGAGAAGGTATTAGTCTTGATTCTTTGTATAGACCCATTTCAGGAATTTGAGACTTTCCCAGTTAGCGCAGGCATGCCATTGGATGTCTTAGTTGTATGTTCAGGGCTTTTGCGACGCCAGGATGACAGACAGAACCTCGGACTGTGTTTAACCCTGAGACTAGTTCAGGCCTTTCAGTGACTGCCTCTTCAAGTCCTCTACCTGCTATCCCCAGAATATAAGGAAGCGTCACACTTACTAATGCTTCAGTCGAGGTAAAAGGGACCGCACCAGGCATGTTGCCAACAGCATAGTGTTGTACTCCATGAATACTCATAGTCGGATTTGTATGAGTTGTTTCTCTACTTGTTTCGACACAACCTCCCTGATCAATCGCAACATCAACTATCACTGAATTTAGCTTCATTTGCTTGACCATCTGCTCTGTTACTAGGGTTGGGGCACGTCCACCTGGTGTGAGAACCGCACCGATGAGAAGATCTGCAGTTGGGATAAGTCGTTCCAATAATCCTCGACTACTTACAACACTCATTAATCTGCCCTTACGGCGCGCTTCAAGATTGCGGAGTCGTTCAGGGGACCTATCTAAGAGCAATACTTCTGCATCCATGCCAGCAGCAAGTCTTGCTGCATTCCATCCCACAGTACCTGCTCCAAGGACAATGACTCTTGCTGGTCTAACGCCGGTGCAGCCTCCTATTAGAACTCCACTACCTCCATGAGGACGTTCAAGTAAATGTGCACCAACTTGTGCGGCTAGTCGACCTGCGATTTCACTCATAGGTGCAAGTAAAGGTAAGCTTCCGTTTTCCATTTGAACAGTTTCATAGCCAACTCCTGTTGTCCCAGCAGCAATTAGGGCTTTGCCTACTTTTGGATATGCAGCAAGATGTAAATAAGTGAATATCACCATATCTTTTCTTAGGAATTGAAACTCCTCTTCTTGAGGCTCTTTTACTTTCACAATGAGATGAGCTCCCCACGCCTCTTGTCGACTAACGATTTTTGCACCAGCTTTAGCAAAGGCATCATCATGAATTCCTGCTCCAGCTCCTGCTCCAGATTGAACGCGGACTTCTAACCCTTGAATTACGAGCTCTCTTGCAGCATCTGGTGTAAGCGCTACACGTAGTTCATCAGCTTTGATCTCGGTCGGGACACCAATGCTTGCCATCGGAGTAGAGAGGACTGAGGACCGCATGGATAGCTGGAATTTCTTTTAGGTTGCATGTAGATGGCCAGGCTTGCCAGCTTTTGTTTCCATCATTTAGCAGCAATAGGTACTCTCCATCCACTGCCAAATGCCTGATTACTTACTTTTAACAAGGGTGGAGCTTGACGCCTTTTGAATTCTGCTTTTTTTATAAGTGTCTCAATTTGTTTAACTAAAGCCTCATCCTGGCCTGATTTGATAAGTCCTTCTGGACTGCATTTGTCTTCGATCAAAGCTTGAAGGATAGGATCTAGAATTGCATAATCCGGTAAAGAATCGGTATCCATTTGGTTAGGCCTTAATTCGGCACTAGGAGCCTTGTTGATGATTTCGTTCCCTATTAATGCACCACTGATAGGAAGGTTGCAATCTGATCGACTAGAGCCGGCTTCATCGCTATCAATCCATCTACATAAGTCAAATACACAGGTTTTATATAAATCACCGATAACAGATAGACCACCATTCATATCCCCATAAAGAGTGCAGTAACCAACTGCGAGTTCAGACTTGTTACCTGTAGAGAGCAGTAAATGTCCTTGTTGATTGGCTAAAGCCATTAAAATAGTTCCACGTATTCGAGATTGTAAATTTTCAGCTGCAATACCTTCTAATGGTCTACTAAGAGGAACCTTTAAAGCCGAATCAAAGGTTTTCATTAGCTCTTTGATTGCAATAGTGTGAGTCTTTATTCCAAGACGCTTTGCAAGTTCAAGAGCATCTTTAACTGAATGGTCTGAGCTCCAAGGAGATGGCATGAGAACAGCAAGAACCGCTTCTGGGCCTAAAGCAGCAGTTGCAATTGTCGTTACCAAAGCAGAATCTATACCACCACTTAGGCCTATAATTGCTGATGAGAAGCCACATTTTCTAGCATAATCTCGTACACCAAGAGTTAATGCTTCGAAGAGCTCTTCTTTTTGATTGCATAATGAACTATTAGTTGTGAACGTAGATTGCTTAAACTCCCAATATGCTATTGACTCGTGACACAGTGGCATTCGCAAAGCTACTTCAGAATTGGAATTGATTATGAAACTGGATCCATCAAATATGAGTTCGTCATTTCCACCTATTTGATTGAGGTATATGACCGGACAGTTAAGCCTTTTTGCCGCTTTTATGGCCAATGCTTCACGTATAGATGATTTGTTTTGACTAAAGGGAGATGCTGAAAAATTAATCAACAGATCTATTGGATGAGATTCGAGTTCTTTAATGGGGTCTGGTCCTGCAGTTCGATAATTTTGCAGACTGTCTTCTACCCATAGATCTTCGCAAATTGTTAACCCTAGATCCCAGTTTGTATGATCGATTTTTAGTGTTAAGGTTGAAATATCTTCAGAGGGACGGAAGTATCTTTTTTCATCAAAGACGTCGTAGGAAGGGAGTAATTGCTTGCGTGCTACAACTTTCCAGGAGTTATTCTCGACGAACACCATTGAATTGAAGAGATTTGGTAGTTGAGTATCGTGAATTAACTCAGCTATCCCTATAAAAACTCCGATATTTAAATTTTCCAAGTAAAGCTTTTGAGCAATTGTATCGAGGATTTTGGTTTGGAGGTCAAATAACCGTGAATTTAATAAAAGGTCTCTTGGGGGGTAGCCCCACAGCGATAGTTCTGGTGTAAGGAGGAAATTTGCATTTTTGGTGCTTGCTTTTTGGCAGGCTGCAAAAATCAGTTCGGCATTTCCGCTTAGGTCACCAACTAATGGATTTAATTGTGCGAGTGCGATTTTCATTTTGGAATTTGCTTTAGGCCGTAGAGATTTTTCTCGAAAATAATTGGTAAAATAGATTTTGGAATTTGCGAAGGGTCTGGTTTAGTGCGAATTAGTGAGCTTGAGATTTCTGGAATTGTTAACGGGAGTAAATCTACTTTTCCCCCTAAAGACTTAAGAGTGTTTAGGTGATTTTCATTAATAGGCCATCCAGTACGGGGAGCGATTCCGATACGAGCTTTTTCTAAAACCAGCTTAGGCTTCTCCCAAGTCGGTATCTGTTCAGATAAGTCACTCCCGATAACAAAAATCAACTGTTCCTCTGGCCATATCGTGGAAGCCTTCTCTAGG
This sequence comes from Prochlorococcus sp. AG-363-K07, assembly GCA_003280225.1. Classification (GTDB taxonomy): domain Bacteria; phylum Cyanobacteriota; class Cyanobacteriia; order PCC-6307; family Cyanobiaceae; genus AG-363-K07. The sequence continues at coordinate 56,899 of QCFO01000004.1, forward strand.
GTTGTAATTGTCCAAGGGCTGCTTAGCTCTTGGATCAGTTCTAGACGTTCATCATCTATATCATTGACCAATGCGTTGAGGAGTTGATATCGGTTTTTTAGTGAGGTCCCGTGCTTTTTGCAAGGATTATTACTAGCCCATGTCACCACTCTTGGAAAGATTGTCAGCAACCCTTTTAAAAGAGCTTCGTGCCCGTAAGTTGGTGGGTCTGCGCTTGTGCCTAATAGAGCAATAGTCCCGCTGCTTGAGTTCACGGAAGAAGTAATTTTAGTTGTTGGGTGTTTTTCTCGCTTGAGTACTTCCATTCATTCAACCATAAATTTATTTCGGGGTCACTCGTGGCAAGCCGTTCTAACATTGCTCGTGGGGGGACTACTTTTTGCTGACTGTCGTGGGCTAAAACTTCTGCAGCAAGTCTTCCAGTAACCTTTGTTGTATGAACAGCCAGTGCAGCTTGCGCTACGGCTACTGGTGCTGCGGAGGCCAAAGTCAATCCACCCGAAATTGGAGTTGCAATGATTAGTATTTGTCGCAAGGCTCCTAGAGCAAATTGGATTCCTATCTGAGCACCACCTAGAAAAGCATTGTAGATGGAAAGTCTCTTGGCTATTTCTCTTGCTTTATAGCCTCTTATTTGTAGCCCATAAAGCTTACTTAGCTGTATCACTAGAGCGGTATCAAATGCTAATCCGGTAGCTAGGTCAAGCATTAACAATGGATTAGCTGCTACGCCACATGCTTTAAAAGTGGCAAACTTGCCGATGAGGCCCTGCGCACTTTTTTTACTTCGTTCTAATCTCCCAAGTTTCAGTGTGTCAAAAAATTTGTCAGCTACTCTTAGCGTATTTAGCGCTAAGAGTAGCTCTCCTTGGTGTGAAAGAAGGTTTGTCAAGTATTTAACTAGTTGATCAACTCTTGGAGGACCTTTTTTACTTCTTACTTTTCCATTTGTTTGGAGCTGTGCGATACGAGGTGAGGCGCTAATTGTTTGTATTGGAACATTAAGGCTATATGTTCGTAGTCGATTTTCAATACACTTGACCAAACTTTTGAGTTCTTCTGATCCCCATTGATCACAGCGGTTTAGAGCTAATAAAACAGGCTTCCCACTCTTTAATAGTATTTCTAGGGCTTCCATTTCTATTGTTGTGATGTCACTATCAATCACAAGAATTATTAGATCCACTTCTAGAGCAATGCGAGAAGCTAATCTTGCCCTCGCTTTAGAGGCAATCTCATCTATTCCGGGTGTATCGACTAATTCAACTGATCTCAATTCTTTGATGGTTATACCCCATTCTTTAGTTTGTGTATGACGTGTGCATCCATTAGCAACATCTGTGGCAAAGAACTCTTCGCCCAGCAACGCATTTAGAAGACTAGATTTTCCAACTCCAACTTTCCCAAAGGCTGCTACCCGAAGATGCTTTTGACTTAGACGTAGTATTTGTTTGTCTAATGTTTTGAGTTCTCCAGCTAGTAGAAATTTTTCTCGTTTTGTCAGGGTAAGATTTTTGCGCCATTCCTCAATGACCATTCTGCAGCGCTCTGGAGTGCTTGGTGCTGTGTTCATGAACTCGACTTCCGCCACCAGCCTGCAAGGACAGCTAGGACCGCCTCCGCTCCTATTAATCCTACAAACCCTCCAAATTCATCGACTACAACTCGGACCCCACTTTTATCGTCATCGAAACTAGTCAAGAGCCTGTCAACACGAATCATTTCTGGAACGAATTCGACTTCCTCACTTAGCTCAGAGGGAGTTCGTTTCCCTTCACCCTTCAGCAGTGCTGTTAGAAGAGCCTCTCGGTTGACTACACCTAAAACATTATCTACTTCCTTGCCTAGTACGACCCACCACTGACTCTTGTTTTTTATCAAAGTATTTTTTATTTGATCAAGAGTCGCTGAACCGGACAGTGTTGGAGCTGAAACTCGTGGTGTCATCAAGTCTCGAGCTTTAAGATCATTTAATTGGAAAACTTTGGAAATCATGGCTGCTTCATCAGCTTCTATTTGACCTTTTTGGGAGCCTAATCTTGCCATCTGTCTAATTTCCTCTTCGTCAGTACTTATTTCATTTTCTGCAGTAATCATAGGAAGCAATCGCTCAAGAATAAGCAATAATGGTCGCATTATTAGACTTAGTAAATGCAAAATTGGAGCACTAGCTAGAGAAACTTCGATGGCTAGACGGCTTCCGATAGATTTAGGTAGTATTTCTCCTAAAAGTATGACTAGAATTGTGAGAGTTATTGAAAAAAGTGGAAGAGCAACTCCCCCTATTTTGTTTTGTTCAAAAACAAAGCTTGCATAACTTCCTAGCATCAAACTACCAAAAATATTGAATCCATTATTTGCAATAACAAGTACAGTTAGTGTTCGGCCTAATCGTTTTCTTAGTTTGGCTAAACGTTTGGCTCCTGTAACAGGCTTTGCTCTTGCTGCTAATTCATGAACGCGTAAGGGGTTGACTGCTAAAAGAGCTGCTTCTACCCCGGAGCATAGGGCAGAACCAATAAGCACTATGAGAACAAGAAAGGATAGGGATAAAAGATCTTCGCTCATGTTTAGGAAGATTGTTGGTCTTTTGAAAAGGTCATTTTCTAAGTTGATTTCTGTCTTAAACGATGATTTTGGTTAGTCATAAGACATGTAGCTGAATCAGCCCAGAATTAAAGAAAATAATTAATTAATCCTCACTATTAATTAATTTCATGTTGATGCGTTGTAACAACGATTGATGGGATGGTATCCAACTTTGAAGCTTCTTATAGGAATTCCTTTCAATAATCCCTGTTCTTCTGCCATCCTGAAGACCAATGGATAAGGACTTCTGTGATCGATTTACATAGTTTCTATAAGCGTCGTGAGCGTTTTTTGGAGCAATTGGAAGGTAATGCGGCGATTATTCCTGCCTCGTCAACAGTTCCTCATCACGCTGATTGTGATTATCCCTTTAGGCAGAATAGCGATTTCTGGTATCTCACTGGTTTTGATGAGCCTGATGCAGTCGCCCTCTTCTTACCGCATCGCCCTTCTGGAGAGCAATATGTCTTGTTTGTTTTACCGAAAGATCCTTTGATTGAGGTTTGGAATGGTTTTAGGGCTGGAGTTGATGGAGCAATAAGAGATTTTGGGGCAGATGTTGCACATCCTGTAAATGAGTTTCCTAGTCTCTTAAGCGGTTATCTGGAAGGAGCAGAAGGGATTGCTTTTCGAGTTGGGCAGTATCCAAGAGTAGAAAAGATAGTGCTTAAGGCTTTAGCTCAACAACTAGACATGGTCAATCGCAGTGGATCTACTGCCTTTTCTTTGATTGCTCCTTGTCCATTACTGCATCAGATGAGGTTGTATAAAGGGCCAGAGGAAGTTGAAAGGTTGCGAAAGGCTGCCCGTATTTCTTCGAAGGCTCATGAGTTGGCTAGAAATATTGCTCGATCTGGGATGAATGAACGTCAATTGCAAGCTGTAATAGAGCAGTGTTTTTTGGATCAAGGTGCTAGAGGTCCCGCTTATGGCTCAATTGTTGCGGGAGGAGATAATGCCTGTATTTTGCATTACACGGCTAACAATGCTTGTTTAAATGATGGGGAAATGGTTTTGATTGATGCGGGATGTTCGTTGCCTGATTATTACAACGGAGATATAACTAGAACTTTTCCAATTAACGGTAAATTTACAGGGGAGCAAAGGGCATTGTATGAAGTTGTCTTGTCGGCTCAAATAGCAGCTATTGACTCTGTTTCTCCTGGTCAGCATGCGGAAGGGGTTCATGCCACTGCTTTAAGAGTGTTGATTGAAGGACTTATAGATCTTGGATTGCTCAAAGGAACAGTTGATTCCTGCATTGAACAAGATGCTTATAAGCATTTGTATATGCATCGAACGGGACATTGGCTTGGCTTAGATGTGCACGATGTTGGGGCTTATAGGCTGGGAGAGTTTCCTGTAAAACTAGACCAAGGAATGGTGTTAACCGTTGAACCAGGAATTTATATAAGCGATAGATTCCCTGTCCCTGAAGGACAGCCTTACATCGATGAACGATGGAAGGGTATAGGTATTCGTATCGAAGATGATGTTTTGGTATGCAATTCTGGGCCTGATATCCTCAGCTCGGATGCAAAGAAATCTATTGAAGATATAGAAAAATGACTTTTCTTTAATTCATGAATTTACAGGACTGAGGAATTATGTGATTTATTTTTTTGTTTTCCAATTGGATTCAAGAGTAAGAATTTCGGATGTTGATTTCAGAATGATGTCAGCACCAGCAGCTTGTAGATTTTTCTCATATATTTCGCGTTTTTCTCTGTTCGCATGTCCATGTAAATGAGGGGGGGCAACTCCAAGACTAAAGAATTTCTGAGTTGGGATTTCCTTCCGTGCATTTTTAATTGTTTGAATGTCAGCAACTGTGTCTCCTACATAAGCAATTGGGGGGGCTCCTGCGCCAAGAGGTGCTCCTAAGAGCTTCCTTGATAAGTTGAGTAGACCCTTTGGATTTGGCTTGTCTGGGGCCTCACCCATTGCTATTAAGGGCGGTTTCCAGAGATTCAAGCGTTTCTCAAGAACAAATCTTGCAGATTCTGCTTCTGCTCCGCTAACAAACCCCCACTTGAACCCTTTGTTATTTAGTTGTTCGAAAAACCCTGGATCAACTAGTAATATTTCATTCTTTATGAACCCTTTCCATTTTGAACTGTCTCCTTGCGGATCTCCTCCAAAATAAAAATCACTAAAAGTTTTTACTACTTCTTTAAGGGTGGGTATTTCAAAAGAAGAATTGACTTGAATTTCAGAGCGCCTGATGAGCTCCAGACTTGCCTCCCAGTCATTATTCCAGCATCCTTCTGATTTGAGACTATCGATATTGGTCAAGGTTGGCCTCCATCCTGCAAAGTGATTTACCGTCTCCTGAATAGCTAGTCGATAGCTGCTTGCAACATCCCGGATGACTCCGTCAATGTCGAATAGGACAAAACCTTTCAAGGTTGGAAAATTAATTTTGATCTAGGGCTGGTAGGTTAGTTGTTTGTTTAACTTGTTTTAAAGCTTGCAACATGACTGTTTCTGAAAGCCCTTCTTCTGAAAAGGAAGTTTCAACCCCTTCTGAGGGGATGGATGAAACAGCCTCCCAAGGAAAGCAGGTGAGTAATGAGCCTAAGGCTGGTCGCCCTCCTGGCATGCTTGGGGCCAATGCAGCATTGGCAACTGCAACAATTGATGCGGATGGAGTCCCTTCTGGACACACACCTAAGGCTGATGAGGGACGATTTCTTTTAAAGATCCTTTGGCTTCCTGACAATGTTGCATTGGCTGTTGATCAAATTGTTGGGGGTGGCCCTAGTCCATTAACGGCTTATTTCTTTTGGCCTAGAGAAGACGCTTGGGAGACGCTTAAGGGTGAGCTTGAAGGTAAAAGTTGGATTACTGATAACGAACGAGTTGAAGTCTTAAATAAGGCCACTGAAGTTATTAATTATTGGCAGGAAGAAGGCAAAGGAAAATCATTGGAGGAGGCAAAGCTTAAATTCCCTGACGTAACTTTCTGTGGAACAGCCTAGTTATTTATCTTGATGATTAATTCTTAAGATAGAGTTGTTCTCGGCATCTTTTTCAAATAAATCTGATGCTGTGAAAGTTGCATTGCAACATAATAAATTTTGAGCTAAATTTTCGTTAATAGTAAATACATTTATTCCATATGATGCGAGATCAATGATTTCATTGATGTCTCTAATGCTCGCAATTAGTAATTTGCAGTTAGAGGAAGCTTTATAAAGGATTTCTTGCATTTTAATTACTTCTGCTTTCCCATTTCTTCCTTGATCGTCTATTCGACCAAGATATGGCGCTATATGTTCAGCCCCTAGAGCTGCTGCAATCAGGACTTGTTTTATTTCATAACATGCTGTGAAGGTAACTGGAATTCCACATTTGATTATTTTTCGAGCAGATTGAATCCCAATAGTTGTAATTGGAATCTTTACATGAATTTGCATGTCTGATGTTGGAATAAGACCGATATTCTCTGCACAGGAAGTAAGTTCTTCTTCAGTTTTCCCCCAGGCTTGGATATGGAGACTTCTACAGTTAAGTGTTTCTGCTTTATGAGCTAAAGCCTTTAGATTACTCATGATGCAGGGTTGCCTTGCTCTTTTAAGCAGGGTTGGATTTGTAGTGATTCCATCAAACAATCCTGTTTTCATCCATCTCTTCCAGGAAGACGGATCTGCATTGTCTAGAAGGAATGTAAAGCTCACTAAATTAAGAGGAACAGTATCTTATATAGATCCTGAATTGTTGATAATTTAATTTTAGGACTTACTTGCTTGCAGCCTTGCTCTCGCTCGATTAAGGGATTGCTGAGCTTTTACTTTTTCTGTTGAATTGGCTTGATCTTCAAATTTGTTCATTTCATTTTTGGCTTGCTCAAGCTCTATTTCTGCTGAATTGGTATCAATTTTGCTTCCTAATTCGGCCCCATTGACCAAAACAGTGACATCGTCGGCTTCTACTTCTGCGAAGCCACCCATTAAGGCGATTGAATTCCACTGCCCATCATTTAGGACTCTGAGAACTCCTGTATCAAGGGCTGTAACCATTGAGATATGACCAGGAAGTATTCCTAGCAACCCAGTTGTACTAGGAAGTATGACTTCATCAGCAGTGCCATCAAACACGCTCTGGTCAGGTGCCAGCACTCGGAGGGTGAGGGACATGGGATAGAGAAGTGTAAGAGATTTGTTGGTTTGGTTAGAGCTTCAGACTATAAGAGCCAAAGCTCTTGTCTGATAAGGAGAACGTTATAGATACATTCTCCTTATGGATAATTAATCTTTTGACTCTGAAGCTATCTTTTCAGCTTTAGCTTTTACTTCTTCAATGTTACCTACTAGGTAGAAAGCTTGCTCTGGAAGATGGTCAAGGTCTCCTGCGAGAATCATGTTGAAACCAGCAATAGTTTCTTCTAACTTCACATACTTGCCTGACATCCCAGTAAAGATTTCTGCAACAAAAAATGGCTGAGAGAGGAACTTCTCAATTTTTCTGGCCCTGTCCACAGTTTTGCGATCATCTTCTGATAATTCATCCAGTCCTAGAATTGCAATAATATCTTGTAATTCTTTGTAGCGCTGAAGGGTTGATTGGACTGCTCGTGCTGTTTGATAATGCTCATCTCCGACCACAGAAGGCTGGAGCATAGTGCTTGTTGAATCAAGTGGATCTACAGCTGGATAAATCCCTTTAGCTGCTAGTGCCCTTGCAAGTACTGTAGTGGCATCCAGGTGAGCGAATGTGGTAGCAGGTGCGGGGTCTGTTAGGTCATCTGCTGGAACATAAACTGCTTGAATAGAGGTAATTGAACCTTCAAGAGTTGATGTAATGCGCTCTTGTAGTTCACCTACATCAGTTCCTAATGTTGGTTGGTAGCCAACAGCTGATGGCATTCGACCTAAAAGTGCTGAAACTTCTGATCCGGCTTGAACAAATCTGAAAATATTATCAACAAAAAGTAGAACATCCTGCTTGTTGACGTCCCGGAAGTGCTCAGCCATTGTTAATGCTGAAAGTCCTACTCTCATTCGAGCTCCAGGAGGCTCGTTCATTTGCCCAAAACAAAGAGCAACTTTTGACTTAGTTAGGTCGTCAGGATTGATAACTCCAGACTCTTTGAATTCTTCGTATAGGTCGTTACCTTCTCTAGTCCGTTCTCCAACTCCTCCAAAAACAGATACACCACCATGCTCCTTAGCGATGTTGTTAATTAATTCCTGAATTAGAACAGTTTTTCCAACTCCTGCCCCTCCAAAGAGGCCTACTTTCCCTCCCTGTCTATAAGGAGCTAGAAGATCTATTACTTTGATACCTGTTTCAAAGACTTTTGGCTTGGTTTCTAGATCAGTGAGCTTTGGAGCTGAACGATGAATAGGGGCAGTGCTTGATGTTGTTACAGGGCCCTGCTCATCTACTGGCTCTCCTAGAACATTGAAGATTCTTCCAAGCGTTGCTTCACCTACAGGAACGGAAATAGGCGCACCTGTATCCAACGCTTCCATGCCCCTGACCAAGCCATCTGTTCCGCTCATTGCAACTGCACGGACTCTATGGTCCCCTAATAATTGCTGAACCTCAGCAGTAAGTGCAACATCTTGACCTGCAGGATTTTTCCCTTCAATGCGAAGGGCATTAAGGATTTTTGGCAGCTTTCCAGCAGGGAATTCCACATCCAGGACAGGACCAATCACCTGACGAACAACTCCCTTGGTCCCGGCGGAGGCAGTAGCAGCAGCGGCCATAAGTAACTAGAAGATTGATTGGGGGCAAAAAATGAATGCCCTTCCAGAGAGGCGCAACACTACCACTCTGCAGGCAAATTTCCTATCGGTTCGGACAACCGCACAGGTGAACTGTGGTCGCTGAGCCACTCCTGCGAATAGTGTTGGCACTCATCTGGTTCGAGTGCTAACTCGTTCCACTTATGTGGCGTTTACTCGCCCTGTTGTTGCTCCTGAACTCATCCATGGCAGCTGTTTCTCTGAGTGTCTCCACTGTTAAACCTTTAGGAGATCGTGTTTTTGTAAAAGTCTCTGCATCAGAAGAGAAGACCGCTGGAGGGATTCTTCTTCCAGATACGGCTAAAGAAAAGCCTCAGGTTGGTGAAGTCGCTCAGGTTGGTCCTGGCAAGAGAAATGATGATGGATCTCGTCAGGCCCCTGAAGTTGGAGTAGGCGACAAGGTCCTTTACAGCAAGTACGCCGGTACCGATATCAAGCTTGGTAGCGATGAATATGTCCTTTTATCCGAAAAGGACATTTTGGCAGTCGTTAACTGAGCTTTTAAGCTTTTAAGCTTCTTCTTATTTCTCAACATCACCCCTTTCTAGGAAAACGCCACCCATGGCCAAGCGCATTATTTACAACGAGCAAGCACGTCGCGCACTAGAGCGTGGTATCGACATACTTGCAGAATCTGTAGCAGTAACACTCGGACCCAAAGGTCGTAATGTTGTGCTCGAGAAAAAGTTTGGAGCTCCTCAGATTATTAATGATGGTGTGACCATTGCTAAAGAAATAGAACTTGAGGATCACATTGAAAATACAGGAGTTGCCTTGATTCGTCAGGCGGCTTCGAAGACAAATGATGCTGCAGGAGATGGCACAACTACTGCAACTGTTTTAGCCCATGCAATGGTTAAAGCAGGACTTCGTAATGTTGCTGCAGGTGCTAATGCAATCACCCTGAAGAAGGGAATTGATAAAGCAACTGAATTTCTTGTTCAAAAAATTCAGGACAGCGCGAAGCCCATTAGCGATAGCAATGCAATCGCTCAATGCGGAACAATCGCAGCTGGGAATGATGAAGAGGTGGGTCAGATGATTGCTGATGCAATGGATAAAGTTGGTAAAGAAGGTGTGATTTCTCTTGAAGAAGGTAAATCAATGACCACGGAATTGGAGGTCACCGAAGGTATGCGTTTTGATAAGGGGTATATATCTCCTTATTTCGCTACAGATACCGAAAGAATGGAGGCTGTTCTTGATGAGCCTTATATTCTTTTAACGGATAAAAAGATTGCTTTGGTTCAGGACTTAGTTCCAGTACTTGAGCAAATTGCAAGAACTGGGAAACCTCTATTGATTATTGCTGAGGATATTGAAAAAGAGGCTCTTGCAACTCTTGTAGTCAATAGACTGAGAGGGGTATTGAATGTTGCGGCAGTTAAGGCCCCTGGTTTTGGAGATCGTAGAAAAGCAATGTTGGAAGACATGGCAGTTCTTACTAATGGCGATCTCATTACAGAAGATGCAGGCCTTAAGCTCGAAAATGCAAAGTTGGAGATGCTAGGTACAGCTCGCAGAGTCACTATTAATAAAGATACAAGTACGATCGTTGCTGAGGGTAACGAGCGTGATGTTCAGGCCCGTTGTGAGCAAATTAAGAAGCAAATGGATGAAACAGATTCAACTTATGACAAAGAGAAGCTTCAAGAACGACTTGCAAAGCTTGCCGGTGGGGTAGCTGTAGTAAAGGTTGGGGCTGCAACTGAAACTGAGATGAAAGATAAAAAGCTTCGTCTTGAGGATGCTATTAACGCTACCAAGGCAGCTGTGGAGGAAGGGATTGTCCCAGGTGGTGGAACGACACTTGCTCATCTTGCTCCAGAGCTTGAGAAATGGGCGTCAACTAATCTCAATGGCGAAGAGCTAATTGGTGCAAACATTGTTGAGGCAGCACTTACTTCGCCTTTGATGCGCATTGCTGAGAATGCAGGAGCCAATGGTGCTGTTATAGCGGAAAATGTTAAAAGTAAGCCAATAAGTGATGGCTATAATGCTGCCACTGGAGAGTATGTCAATATGCTTGCCGCAGGTATTGTCGATCCAGCAAAAGTTACTCGTTCAGGACTTCAGAATGCCGCTTCAATTGCAGGCATGGTTCTGACAACTGAGTGCATAGTTGCTGATATGCCTGAGAAGAAAGATGCAGCTCCTGCTGGTGCAGGCGGTGGAATGGGCGGTGATTTCGACTACTGATTGCAAAATCAGTTCTCCCAAACATCAAAATAAAAAAGGGACTGGGTTTTCACCAGTCCCTTTTTTATTGTTTTATAAAAGTTTCGAGCATTTAGAAGTTTGTTTTAATTAGATAAAAAAGATTATTGAGTGTTTATATTTGTTCATTTACATGAAAATGAGTATCCAGCTCTTTTCAGTTTTTATAGGTGGAGCAACCTACAATTTTTTTAAAATTAATTTTTTATAATCACAAAAATTGTGTAATGAGAGCAAGAATTAGATTAACCATCCCGCACTAAGTATGACTGCTAATGCAAGAAAAATAGCTAGAAATATCCACGTAGTTTTATTGAGTGTTGCTTCGGCACTGCTCGCACTAGTAAACATTGAACTTCCACTTGCTGCAAGTCCTCCCATCCCATCTCCTTTAGGACTGTGTAGAAGAACTAAAAGGATTAGTATTAATCCAGATCCAATCCAAATCCAGGAGAGAATAGAAGTCATTTTTAGTCTTCTGAAAGAATCATATTTTGAATATATCCATTATGAAGTAATGTTCGGAAAATATGAGAGAAGCATTTCAAACTGTTTGAGGTAAGCGTGAAGGAAGGGAAGGCATTTCAATGGCTCTGATGAGGGATTCTCCTGTCATGGCATCCGGTTTCTGTAAATCAAGAAGTTGGAGAATAGTTGGTGCGATATCTGCCAAACCTCCTCCCTCTCTCAAAATAACTCCATTCCCATGTCCAGATACTTTTCTTTTTTCACCTTCTACCAATATGACTGGAACAGGATTGGTTGTGTGAGCTGTCCAGGGCTGTCCATCTGGACCTTTCATGAGCTCAGCATTCCCATGATCTGCTGTGATTAGCAGAGTACCGCTCATTTTTCCTGTTGCTTCAAGTAATCTTCCTATACAGCAGTCGACTTTATGGATTGCTTCTTTTGCTGCTTCTAGTACTCCTGTGTGCCCAACCATGTCTGGATTGGCGAAGTTAATAACTACTAGAGAATAAATTCCTTTTTCGATTGCATTTATACAACTATCAGTTAGTACATCTGCAGACATATTTGGTGATAGGTCGTAAGTTGCAACTCTGGGTGAAGGCACGAGATGACGGTCTTCTCCTCGCAAAGGTTTTTCTATGCCACCATTGAGAAAATAAGTTACATGAGGGTATTTTTCAGTTTCTGCTGTTCGGTACTGCAATAAGTCGTTATTAGAAACGACTTGACCTAAAAGATTATCCAGGGATTCAGGAGGGAAAGCAACAGCGACTGGTAAATCTGTTTCGTATTGAGTAAAAGTAACTACATTAAGCTTTGGAAATTGGTTTCTTGGGAAGCTTTCAAAATTTTTTTGAGTTAATGATCTTATTAACTGTCTTGCTCGATCAGGTCGAAAATTAAACATTATTAGGCCATCTCCTTCTCTTAGAAAAGATTTGGTTAGCCTGACCGGTTCAAGAAACTCATCTGTTATTCCAAGTGCATAACTTTGATTTAAATGTTCATGGGGAGAAACATTGCTTATGGATAGTTCTGGATTCGTCAAGAGGTCAAATGACTTGGCTGTTCTTTCCCAGCGATTATCACGATCCATAGCCCAGTATCTCCCGCATACACTTGCAATCTCTCCAATACCTGTTTTATTAATTGCCTCTTCAATGCGAGTTATGTATTGGCCTGCACTTTGGGTTGGAGTATCTCTACCGTCAGTAAATACGTGAATAGCGACCTTTTGTAAGCCAACCGAAGAAGCCCAATCGAGAATTCCGCAGAGATGATCAATATGACTATGTACACCCCCATCTGAGCATAGCCCCATGATGTGCAGGGTTTGATCTTCCTTCTTGAAGCCTTTGGCTAGATCTTGTAGAGCAGGGATATTCCTAAGTTGGTTGTTTTTTACTGTATTGCTGATTCTCACAAGTTCCTGCTGAATTATTCGTCCCGCTCCAATAGTGAGGTGACCAACTTCAGAGTTACCCATCTGCTCGTCTGGAAGCCCAACTTCGGCCCCGCTAGCTTGAATGAGGGTATTGGGATAGGCACTCATCAGTGCATCCATTACTGGGGTCTTGGCGCTATTGATTGCATTATCTTTGTCGTCTTGGCGGTATCCCCAGCCATCAAGTATTGCAAGTACTACAGGTGCTACAGAGCCTGGTCGAGCAGATTCTCCGGGACTAATTTTTGTCATTGTGACCGGTACACTTCTTTCTTATATATCCCTTAATAGCAAGTTAACTCCTAAGGGGTCTTTCTAAGGTCTTCTATGTGCTTCCGTCAGCTTTTGTGAATCCTAAGGCTTGGACTTTTTGAGGTAGGACATAAGATTTGCCTCTAGGAGCATCCTTTATGAATAAAGCTAGGAACAACAAAAGTGTGGAAATATTGTCTGAACAAGAAGTTAGGCGAACTATCGCTCGCCTTGCTTCTCAGGTATTTGAGGCCTCTTCCAATAGTCGAACCCTTCTTTTGCTGGGAATACCTACAAGGGGTGTTCAGCTTGCCAAGGTTTTAGCTCAAGAGCTAGAGAGTTTGGCCGGTCACTCTATAGATCATGGGAGTTTGGACCCTACTTTTCATCGTGATGATTTGATTCGAATAGGGACTCGTATGGTTCAACCTACAGATTTGCCAACAAGTGTTGAAGAGAGGGAAGTACTCTTAGTGGATGATGTGATCTTTACTGGGAGAACTGTGAGGGCTGCGTTGGATGCTCTTCAGCAATGGGGTAGAGCTCAAAGAGTAATGCTTTTAGTCATGGTCGATAGGGGACATAGAGAATTGCCTATTCAGCCAGATTTTTGTGGCCGTCGTGTTCCAACACGTAGAACAGAAACTATTGAACTTCGATTGAGAGATCTGGATGGTCAGGAAGGCGTTTTCTTACGTGAAGCATCTGAATGATTAAATTATATATTTGACGTCGAGATTAGTTGATCAACCCTAAGGTTAGGCTCCCTAAATCCTCATTGCTCCTAATGTCAATTGCTTGCACTTTAAGAGTACAATCAGAATCGATACTGAACAATAGCTGTAGGCAGTCCTCTCCTACTTTTCCTGGCTTGTTCAGGATGATTGACTGAATATTTTCCTTTAGAATAGATGGTTGTGTCTCTTCTGATTCTTCTGTAATTGTTGGAATCCCATCCACATAAATCACATCATGTGACCCTTGAATTTGAGGTTCGGCAATTACCAAGTCAATTTCTACTTGGTTTGTTTTACTTGCAGAAATGACTAATGAAAGATCTTTGACTGTTGGCCAGGGTTGTCCTGCAACAAAAAGAGGGTGCCAAATATGTTTCCTGCTCTTTTTATCCCAGCAACGTAGTGAAGCACCCCTTTTTAATACATCTTTAATAGTGACTCCTGGAGTCAGATGAAGGGCTCCCTTTGCTACAGCTTCAATAGGAGGTGGGGTTAATAGTGGTGCAGGTTTGCTTTGCTCTTTTAGCCAACTTTGAAGGAAAGGAATTCTGGCGCCTCCTCCAACGAAGACTGCTCCATATAGATCTTCAGGATTGCATCCATTTACTTCTCCTAGGAGCAGTGTTTGAGATAGAAGGGTTTTTAGGCTTTTTAAAAGTCCACGATCAATAAGTAATTTCTCTAGCTGAAACCTACTCATTTGAAGTTCTTGGATGTCATTTTTAGATGCAGAAGGAACTCGTTCTCTAAGTACTTCCTCTTTTTCAATGCTGAGATCACTTAGACGGCATTTGAGCTTTTCTGCTGTATTCAGAAGTGATTCTGTGATTGGATGATTGGGATATAAGTGATTTACGATCCATCTATCAAAGTCTCTTCCCCCTAGCCGCATACCTCCTTTGCCAAGTACTTTTGCGCAACGAAGGCGTTGTTTACTTTTACCCTCTAAATTGTTTCCTCCAAAACGAATTAATTGAGCTACAGGTTCTGCCTTCCCTTCTCCTCCTTCTAAAGCGACTAATGAAAAATCTATTGTCGATCCACCTATATCAATTACAAGTAGCTTTGAACCTGACGGTACCCCAGCACCTAAAGCCGCGGCAGTTGGTTCATCTACAAGCGCAATCTCATCTACTCTTAGTGTCTCGCAAACATTGTTTAACCAGGTTCTATAAGCGCGGTATGTCTCAACAGGAGCAGTTAGAACAAGCCTTTTGATTTTCAAGTTCGAGGGAATCCTGTCCCAGATGCCTTGGATTAACAGTTCTCCGGCTTGCTCTGGTAAGAGGCGCGAATTTTCTGTTTTAGGAAGAGTGTTTGCTCCAATCCATCGCTTGAAGTCGCTATAAATGTTTGGAGTTACTTCCTTACTAAGAACTGAATCAAGGACTTGCTGGCCTATAAGAACTTTTGGTTCATGCTTCTCAGAAGCAAAAACTAGGCTAGGCACTTCCCCTTTTGATCGGCTTATAGGAGGTAGATCAAGTAGCTGCGGGTTTTCATCCTTTTCTCCTTGAAATGCAACAACTGTTGTTGAGTTCCCAAGGTCAATGGCGAGGGTTCCTTTTCTATCCATGGCTGAAGCCAGTTTTGTTGCTATATGAGGTTAAGGGGGGCAAGAGGATGGACAGGTTAAAGCATTTAGTTTTTTCTTTTTATAGAGAAGAAGCTCGAGTTAAAGAGTTGCTAAAACCTTTGCATTCATGCAGATTCTCCCGGCAAGGGGATTCGATTCATGTTGAATGCAACAACGTTGAACACTTAGAAGAAGTAGAGGGATTACTCATGTATCTCAAAGAACCATTTTGTTTTCTTGCGCTTGGCAGAAGAATTATTTTTCAAGTTCCAGGCTTGATTCAACATTCTCATCCCTTGAAGAACACTTCGTGTAAAGATCTTTTTACAGATAATGCACATCATTGACTTAGAGTTGACAATATTTGATTTTTTTCAGTGATTCCCCCAGGTTTGGATCCACAAGATCTTGCTAAAAGAGCAGAGAGCTTAATTCGCCAATCTAGTAATAGATATCTGACCACTGTTCGTATTGCATTTCGTGCCAAGCAACGTCGTTTTGATGATTTTGATGGGCTTTTAGAAGAATCAAGCGTAAAGCCAGTGCAACGAGCGATCGTGGAACTTAGTGATGAGCAAGATCAGCCAGATTTGCTGCCAGGTTGAGGACTTGATCCAGCATGAAGGTTCTGGATGGAGACTGGCATATAATTCGTCTCGTCAATATTTCCCAGTAATCATTGGTGGTGACGGTTGGGGCGTTGAGCTAGCTCACACGGAATGGACTTCTTTAGTTTCAGTAATAGAGGATTTGATCTGTCAACATAATTCGATAAAAGATCAACTCATGCCTGATGAGTTGATAGCTCTAGAGATAGAGCGTGATCCTTGGTGGGCTTGTTTAGAAGGGAACCAAGAAACTTGGAGCCTTCAGTTAGTGCTTGAGGGTAATGATGTATCAAGTAGCCGTGGTTTCGAGGCTTTTTGGCCTGTGCCAGCCGCCCAAGCAATTACCTATGCAATGAGAACAATGTGGGATTCCGGTCAACATTAGGGAGACTGATCATTCAAGTTTTAACGATCTTTCCCCTAGATCTACATGCATATTCCACAGGGTTTCCACAGCCTTCTTTCTGTAACTCATCAGCCTGCCTATATCTGTGGAATATGCAAGCAAAAGTTGTAATTAGGTTGACGAAATTAGTGTTTTGGGGTCATAGGTCTGTCTAGCTTGGTCTTGCTGAGAGGAATGCCTGCGCCCACTGAATTCTCGATTTAAGACTTGCTGGGAATAGGTTTATTGCGAGGTCCTTGACTTGTAGGCTTTTATGCTGAAACTGGTGTCTAGCTTAGAAATGATTCCCATGCAGTTAGATCAGTTAGGCGCTTGGCGTGACCCTGTCCCTGCAGTGGCTTCTATGTCTAGAGAAGAAGCTTTTATAGAGCAGAGAGGGGAATCGAATGCAGAGCAGGTAGTAAGTTTTCAGTCTGATGTGCCTATTGGTTTACAGGATGCTATGAAAAGCTTTATAGAGCGTTATCCTAATTGGGATCAATATCGGCTTATTCAGGCTGCGCTGGCTGGATTCCTTGTGCAAAATGGAGTGGAATCAAGATCAATTACCCGTTTATATATAGGTAATATGTTCAGCTATAAGTCATTTAAATCAGATTGAAAGAATTAAAAGTTTTCTCTTTGTTGTTAACTGTGTTTAATTAAGGAATCGGGTTGCCTAACTTTTGTAGTAGTTCAAGTGCAGTTTCTTTTTTGATTGGCATTATGGAAAGTCGATTCCCTTTTCTTACCAATTGTAAATCTTCAGGTTTATAGAGTTCTTTTAGTTGATCTAAATTAATTCCCTTTTCAAATTTGCCTATATAACTCATTTTTGTGCAGTCCCATCTAGGTTCTTTTTGAGATGACTTGGGGTCAAAGTATTTTGAATTACTGTCAAATTGAGTTGGGTCAACTAGCCTAACTCCTTCTACTTTCATCATCCCTACAATCCCTGGGGGCTTGCAATTAGAATGGTAGAAAAATGCTTGGTCATTAATTTTCATTGAACGCATAAAATTTCTAGCTTGATAGTTGCGAATCCCATCCCATAGTGTTTCTGTTTCTTTTTTTAGATCTTCAATCCCATAAACATCTGGTTCACTTTTCATTAGCCAGTAGTTAATTTTAGCCATACCAAGGGATTGAGAGGAAAATACAGGGTTAGAATAAAGTTAGAATAACTACACTTTAGAAACAAAGGTTGCCTGGCTGATATTTAGTTTAAGGAATGAAAATACCAACAAGATTGAAGTTGGTTGGGCAAGAGTCCTCCCGACCATTATCCCTTTTTTAACTATTCGCAGAACAAACCCTGAAAAAGCCATTTTCCAAAGCGTCTAGTCAATCTAGTTTTCTTGGAAGATCAAGCAAAAATATTACAAATTTAGGAATGTTTGTGTGAGGACATTTCATTTACAGAAAGAGATTGCTCTTTCTGTTGGGGCAACGTTTGCCCTAGGTGCTATTCCCTTGGTTCAAGCCAAGCCAATCAAACCAGCAGGGTTTGCACCTGTTGTGTCTGAGGAAGTCGCCTCAAGCAGCATTGGTGAAAACAGTCTTGAGCAAGAAATTCATATTAAAAAGCCTGATCTCTCTCATAATCCAGCCGATTGCGACATCTTTGATGATCCCAACTCAGTCGCTTGCTTAGGTCCAGCAAAGGGATATAAGGCAACCAACAATATCGAGCGTTGGATCCAAAAAGGAGCAACTTACGCAACACGCTTTGTTCCGATGCTGAATAATGGCGCCTCGGGTAACGATTATGCCGACGTTCTTAAAAACGACGGCAAAGCTTTCGTCATTGGTGGAATCAATAGCTCAGCCAACGGTTACGCCAACGAGCAAATCCAGAAGATCCCCTTCTTTGCTCAAACCAGCATTGCCATTAATTACGGAGATAGTGAGGGAAGTACGAGTTTTTCAGCTGACAGCCTGATGAAGCTTAAAGAGATGGCCACAGACGATGAAGGTGATCTCAAGACCTTGCTGTTCTCACAAGCCAAGTTCACCACCAGTGGGGATATGGATGGCTCTACCACTAACTTTGGTTTAGGAATTAGAAGTCGTCCCAATGATGAGTCAATGATTGGAGGAAACATCTTCTGGGATTACCGGATGATGGATCGCAGCTCAGCCCATAGTCGAATTGGCTTAGGTGGTGAATATCTCTGGAAAGACTTTGAATTCCGCAATAACTGGTATATCGCTGGTACGGGCAAAAAGAATGTCAACATTGGCGGAACGGACTACACCGAACGGGTCGTCCCCGGTTGGGATGTGGAAGTTGGATATCGCCTACCTGATTACCCAGAGCTCGGAGTCTTTGTCCGGGGATTCAACTGGGATTATCAAAACACCCAAGACAACAGTGGTGCAGAACTTTCATTGAATTGGCAAGCGTCACCACATGTGAATGTAGAAGCTTGGCTATCGAATGAAATCTCAGCCATTGATACCAAAGCCAACTCAGCTTTACCTGGAACAGACGAAACCTTCTTTGGCATCAAACTCAAGCTCACCGGTCAACCAGTGCAGTTCAAGAAGAAGAACGTCAAGGCAAACATGATCACTCAAATGACTCAACCTGTACGTCGTCGATATGACGTTCTGCTTGAAAGGAGTGCAGGATTATCTTTCCAGGTGAGAGGTGGTTAAGCAACTTGGATTCAAATACTGATTAACAATCTTCTTCCTAAAACAATGTATTCGAAATCTTTGTCTAAGTTCTTTCTCAAAGCTTTGATTGGTATTGCTGGGTTAGGACTTACTACATTTGTTCCTCATGTAGATCATCCGGCTAAAGCTGCATTGGGTAGTGTTCCTGATTGTCCAAACGAAGGATCTGCTGCAGCTGCTGGTGCCATGTCTGAAGATTGTTATCAAACGCCTGAAGTTATGGAGGTGAAGTTCTACGAATTAGGTTTTTGTACGACTAGCGATCCATTATCTGGGTCAAATTTCAGCAGAACCAATTGCCAAAAAGCGTGGGACAATACTTCTGGGCAAACTATAGATTTAGCTAGTTTTAGCTATGAAGGTCTTACGAGTGGACTAACTTACAAGATTCCAAATGACACATATGAATATGCTTATGTAGTAGTTAGTAATACCTGGGGATTAAAAGGAAAAGCTTATTTTAATGACATTACGTATTACACTCAAGCTGATGGGAATGGCGGCACTAATGTTGATGACTATGGCAAAGCTGATCTAACAATTACTAGTATGGGTGGTGGATCTGGATGCTGGGACTTCTCTGAGTCAACTGATTATGGCCCTGTAAAAGCATATATAACTGACTCCGATTTAACTACAGCAACTAATACATCTACTTGTAATAGCACAACAAGATTGGTAGGAAGTATCGATTTAGATACACCTGTCGTGATGACTTCAGACGTAAAAGCTTATCAGCTTAAATGGATAGTAAGAAAAATGGGTTTATTTGTAGATTATGATTCTGGCACCGCTCCTTCAGGGTTTGGAGGTGGTCCCTTTGTTCCTGATTTTACCCTTTCAAAATAAATATTAACTGCTTAATACAATTCATTCAATGAACAAATTGCATATTAAAAAGTAATGAGAAATCAGGCAAAAAGTAAGTAGACCAATTGGTATCACTGGTATTCCAGCTTAGTTCGCACTTCATTAGCCAGTAGTTAATTTCCTGTTGTGCCATGGGATCTCAGCGATATTGCGATGTGTGGATGGTGTGTGGATGGCTTAACATTCTCACCCTCATTTCTTTATTCTATTTCAATCAGGTTTTGATTACTAATAACTAACAGATCTCAACTGATAGAAAGTATTATTCAAAATATTTCCTGCGACAGTGCAGAAGTGATCTCTTGGGTTGTGAGACTATTTAATTAAGACATCCAGAGTTCTTTAGTGAAGGAAGCTGAAGGCTGCTCAACCATGAGAAGAGGATAAATAAGCTGGAACACCACAAACAAATCTGCATGCCTAAATAAGGAGTATCTCCCAGGACGAATAAAACTCCTGATAAAAGCGTCCCAATAAGCCTGCCTGCCGCATTTGCCATGTAATAGAAGCCAACGTTGAGGCTGACATTTTCAGCATCTGTATAAGCCAAAACCATGTATGAATGAATAGAAGAATTCATTGCGAAAACTATTCCGAACGCAATTAAACCAGCAGTAATGGCAATGCTTGGATCATTCTGTCTCC
This sequence comes from Prochlorococcus sp. AG-363-K07, assembly GCA_003280225.1. Taxonomy (GTDB): domain Bacteria; phylum Cyanobacteriota; class Cyanobacteriia; order PCC-6307; family Cyanobiaceae; genus AG-363-K07. Next base: position 77,131 of record QCFO01000004.1, read on the forward strand.
ATAATGCAATGGCTATTAGCCCAGGTATCCCCATCAGCAACGCACTCCAAAATTGAACCGTTGAAATTCCTGGGCTCGACTTCTTCCCCCAAAGATTTCTTAAACTTGGTGCCAATGCTTGTACAAAACCGTATCCAATAATCCATAGGCCTAGGAAAGCTCCAATCTCAGAGAAGTTCCAATCAAGTGATGTCTCAAGGAAAACAGGTAATGCGACTACAAACCACACATCTCTAGCTCCAAAGAGAAAGAAACGTGCAGTCGAGAGAGTGTTAATTCCTTTTGATTTTGAGAAAAGGTCCTTAAATATTGGTTTTTCCTTCATCCGTCCAATATCACCAGGCAAGATCAATGTCATAAGAAATGACAACGCCAAGCCAATCGCCATTAGCCCAACAGCATTATTAAAACCAAATCCAGTTAGTAATGCCCCTCCTAGGAAAAACCCAACCCCCTTTAGGGCATTTTTTGATCCTGTTAAAACAGCAACCCATTTGAACAACTTCTTTTTTCCTTTTTGTTCTTCTTCAGGGGTTTCAGGTACGACTGTTTTGATTGCACTCTTTGCACTCATTTTGTTGAGGTCTTTAGCAATACCACTAATTGCTTGCGCAACCATCACATAACTAACGCTTAGAAATTTCGGCCAACTTGAAGCAACAGGAACCAACATCAAAAGAGCACTGATCTGAAGAAGTGTGCCTGCCCAGAGAGTTAGTCTTAGGCCATAACGAGCACCAATCCAGCCGCCATAGAGATTAGTAATAATCCCAAAGAACTCATAAAACAAAAAAAGAAACGCAATCTCTAATGCTGTATAGCCAAGTTGATGAAAATGAAAGACCACCAACATGCGAAGTGCGCCATCTGTCAGAGTGAACGCCCAATAATTTGTAGTAACGATCCCGTATTGCTGAAGAGATGATAATTTCATTATTTAAGTGCTTGCTATTACTCAAGACTCACACTTTATTAGCCACCACTGGATATCAGCCATAGCAAGGGATTCGGGAGATAAAAGTTGTTGTTTTTAGGCTTTTTTGGGCGTTCAAACCCATCAAATGCCTACGTTTTCTTCTCTATTCATAGAGCTTTTGATCCTACTGAGCAATATTTGTGGCTATCAATCTCTCTCTCAAAATAATGACGAGGTTTATGCGAAACCCTTCCCTTTGGGATTTGTTTTGCTGCCGGCGGTAAGGAAGTGCGTTTTATCGCTACCAATGTCATAAAGGGTGTAATTCAAGCCAGCTCCAATTCCAATCACGCTTCGCTTGGGAACTTCCTGTTGTTGTTCACGTTTACCGTTCAGATCCTTTACTTGTGAATTGATCCCTCCTCCAGTCAGTTCAAGATGAAATTGTTTAGTACTGCGCGCTGTGAACAGTCTGTTCACATTGAGACGGGTGAGTCGATCAAGGAGGATCAGTGGAGATGTTTTAGATGTGAGGTTGTCACCCACGTCTGAAGAGCTCCCATGGATGAGTGCACAGTCAAGTTCAATGAAGCCAAATTGCAGTGATGCCAGCCATTTCAGGTGAGAAGGATTAACCGTATTCAGCAGTGCGCTGACTGCGTCTTCACCTTGGCTGAGCCGCAGAGCATCAGCTTTGCGTTCACCACGAAACCCACGCTCTGCAAGTAGTTGCTCTTCCCACCAGCCATAGATGCAATCTGGTTTTAAATCTCCGCGATGGGGATTCCTTAGTCGATCCAACAGTGCGTCACAGTTGCGTTCGGGTCCGACGAGGTCTCCAAGGACAAATAAGGCTGTAACTCCACGAGTCTTCTTTAGATCCCGTTGAATTAGGTCATAGGTCTCGAGATCTCCGCGAAGACCACTTACTAGTGCCCATCTTTCAATCATCGTTCACACACATGACTTGCATCTTCGGCCTGCTCGGCGAATTCAAAACCATGACTCAGTCGCCATGCGAAGACTTCCGGTAGACCTGCCTCGACAATCGCTTGACACGTTCGATCAACGTCATAGTCCACCTCTTTTATCTCAACTTCATCAGTTGCATCGTTGTGAATTACATAGGTGGCATTTGTACTTCCATGACGTGGCTCACCCACTGATCCAGCATTGACGATTTTGCGCATCGGCAGGGTTAGTTCTTCGCCCTGATCATTGCCATGCTCGGCATTCTGTAAACGCACACGAATAGACCCATCTCTCAATTCACGTACATAAGGCTGGTGAGTATGCCCGCAAAACAGAATATCGGCCCCCGCTGTTTCTACTCGCTCGAGAGCCGCAAATGCATCCATGTCTGGCAGAAGATACTCATGTTGACTGTTGGGACTGCCATGCACGAAGAGGAGTCGATCACGACGTAATGATGTTGGGAGGCTGGCTAAAAAACTTTTGTTTTCGTCCGTTAACTGATCATCTGTCCATTGGTGGGCCAGGTGTCCGCGTCTTTCTGCTAGCTGAGAAGGGTAGCTGCACTCGCAGGCATTAAGACCATCGATGATATCTTCATCCCAGCAGCCCTGGCAGGTCGCGATGCCACGCTTCCGTATCAGCTCAACTACTTCGTTGGGTTGAGGACCATAGCCAACTAGATCACCAAGACAGGTAATGGTGTCAATCCCCTGCTTGTCAATGTCATTCAAGACAGCTTCTACTGCAGGGAGATTGGCGTGTAGGCAGGAGATAATTGCGTGATTCATGGCGATTAAGTTGAGGGAATAGCTTCTTTTTGTTGACCCCTAAGAGGCATTTGATGCATCTCAAGTACGGCATCGTTTAGTAGGCAGAGGTCGATCGTTGATTGAATGCGTAGGCAATCAAGATGTTTTCCTTGCACAACAAGCTCAGACAAGCTGCGAGGTCTCCCATTTGGATCTGAAATTTCTTGAAGTGGAAGGAACTGTGAGCTTTCTTGGCTCACGATCCAGTTGAAGAAAATAGAGCGCCCATCTGGCAAGTTCATCAAGCCCTTAGCTCGATAGACGTCGCCATATGCTCCGTTCACTAGCTCGAACCAAAAGGTATTCAGGCTGGGTGGATCCCAGACGCTGGTATTAAGACTGAGGCTGAAGGATTCAAGTTTTTTGAATTCCAATGTGTCTTTGTTTGGCAATTCAGGATCCCGACCAAAGTGGAGATGCCTATCAGGATGAAGTTGCAAGGTTTCAAGCTGATTTTTGACGCGAGGATCGATACCCGTTAGGCCTGCATGCTGAGGCGCTTGGAACTGGGGAAGCTCAATCAATGTGAGTAGGTCGCCTTGTTGCGATCTGGAGACATGATGGGAATCCGATAGATTTATTAGTTCAGGGAATTGATCCTTGAGAAATGCCTTATCGATTCCTGAGTCAGATACCTGCTCTAGCCCGTCAGAGGAATAGCCATCTAGTCGCAAATATCCGCATTTGCCTTGATGACTTTGCATTGTTTTGAGTATCCAGCTGGTTTTGCCGCAGCCTGGCGAACCCGAGATCAGCCATGTCTGGCTCATTCTTTGGACAATGACAATCGCTCTATGAAAATATCATAAATGAGAATGGTAACCATTTTCGTTTTTAAATCCTGATTTTTCTGCTTCCACTTTCACCATTTCTCTAGCTTGAATAAACCCTCGATCTCAGGGGCTCATGGATTTTCTAGTCACCAAAACGATAGTGCTTTCGGACTGCTTTATGTACTTCCCATGTACAAGACATTCCTTTGGGAAAGACAACTAGATCCCCGACCCCAAACCTGACAGGCTGACCTTCGTTAGGCGTCACCGTCACATCTCCTTCCAGAATTAAACAAGTCTCCTTATCGCTATATGTCCAAGGAAATGAACTTGGATCACAAGTCCATATTGGCCATTCCTTTATCCCTAACTCGTTGATAGTTCTTTCAGGGCAGGGTGATGTGATTGAGATTGCCAATTAATTTTTTCGAGCTCGACTTCTTTTTAGCTTATTGAGATCTGTTAAACAGTCTTTAATCTTTCTCTCAGGTCTATAAGGTCAAATTCCTTAGATTGAAGATTCAGCATTTGACTGAACAACGCGTCTTTTAAGTTCATGCATGCCTTCAAGCTGGTTGTGAACAGCTAGTAATTGCTGTTGTATATGCTCTGTATGCTTTAGTTTTACTATAACTTGTATTGCCTCTTCAATATTTGCCTTGGCTTTTAGTAATGCATAACATTCTTTTGTACCTGCTTCTGACGCCATTCGTAAAAATAGTTTCATTCAACTAAATTAATTTAAAGCAATTAACCGTTCAATTATGTAGTTATTTATACTGTCAAAGGTGGTCTCTATGAAAGTTTTTCAAGCCTGAAAATTATTGGCTATAATTTATATAAATTTGAAGCAGTTTGTAGCTATTGATATCACTCCAAACTAGAGAATGAACAAAAACTTGGTCAATCGATATGACATGTATTTTAAATTACATTGACTAAGTGCTTATTGTGATATCTTTTGATTATCCTTTTTTTGGAGATTTCTTATGACTGCAAAAGACCTGATGAGTGAGAAAGCTGAAAAATATAATGGATGGGCTGCAATGCTTGGGTTTCTAGTGGCAATTGGAACATATGCCACTACAGGCCAAATAGTTCCAGGCATATTTTAATTACATTTATAGGAGCCTTTTGGCTCCTATAAATTCTTCTCTTTCAATCAATAGTCTCTATCTATTTATGTATGAATTCTCATGATGAGCAATGTTTTGCAGAATTAGAGCCATATGAATCTTTTTTGATAGCCAACGAGCTTGATCCGCATGAAAGTTTGATTGAAGTTCTTCCAAAGAAAGAGTCATTAGAAATTGGGAGGCCTTCAATTTTAAAGGCTGGTCAAGAAAGCTTTTAGAAAATAATTGTGATTAAAATATTTATATTTCATATTCTCTATTGTGAAGTTCAATCTCACGGATCCAATAGTCATCGATTCTCTTTTCAAGAGGCCGCATTATCGATGAAGATATATAGCCATATCCTTGTGGAGGAGAATTTTTAAAATGCCTAACGATTGATTTAACTCTATTGAGCTTTTTTGTGCTGATGGAATTTTCCATATGAACCTTATAAAAGTGATTTAAACATATAGATTAATGAAGGTGCTTATTGTTCTTTTTGGTACATTTTCCACTAAAATAGAGCTTTGTCTTGATAGACTAACTATATTGAGTCTCAATAAATACAGAATATTGGATTTATGTATTCTCTAATACTTATCGAGTTCACTAATTCTTAGTGATACTTACTTGTGATTAATCTCTTGGATGCAAGTTTGAATAAAGTTTGAATAGAAATTTCTGATTCTCTGAGATCGATTGATATCACTCAAAGGGAACTTTTCATTAGCCAGTAAGAAATGTCAGTCATATCAGGGGATCTCCGGGAATTGTGGTGTGTGAATAATGTGTGAATGAGATGGCTACTAGCTTTTAAAGAGATCAGTTAGCGAGGGCTTTCTCCCATTAGAAGGTTTTGATCATTTTAAGTTTGATAGCTCACAAAAGATATGCTTGCCCTATAGATCCGACTAGTTTCTTTTGTAGAAAGACGTAATCGCACTTAAATGACGAAGGCTCTTAGATGCGTTGCTATAGCTGTTCTCCTTTTGTTTATTCAATTAACCCCTAAACCTGCGATAGCTTGCGTAGAAGGTTTGTCGTGGGGGATGGATCTCTCCAGTGTAGAGAGACATCTTGGGGTTTCCTTAACTCCTGTTCAGGAAGATGTGAATAGAGGTCTTTTTGAAGTTAGAGATTTTCAGATGAGCGGTTTACCTGTGAATAGTCTTCGTGTTCGTGTTGAAGATAAGGATGGCTTGAAACAGCTTGCTTATGAAATGGACTATGAAAACATGACTGAAGTATTGGCAGGCTTACGACATCGTTTTGGTCCTCCGGTTGGAACAAGCGTTGATGTTGACGGAAGATCGCCTCAACAACAATGGATTTGGCATACAGGAGAAGATGTAATTACTGCAATCAAGAGTGAACAAAGACCTTTCTTACTTTCTTATCGACCATCACTTTTAGACCCTTCTTTTCTTTGAAAATGTGTGAATAGTGTGTGAATGGATTCCTGCAATTTCTTCTGATCCATTTCTACCACTCAAATGCACTTGTTCATTAGACAGTAGTTAATTTCTGTCATGTCAAGGGATTTGGGCGAATTGCGTGGTGTGAACAGACTGTGAACAGAACTGCTCAACCAGCCTCTTAATTACTCCTATTATCTCTTATATGGAAACACCTAAATGGAAGCCTTCACAAGAAGAACGTGAAGTCATGGAAGCAGTGTGGATGCAAGTTAAGGGTGCTTGCGAGAAACTAAAGGAAGAGACCAATGCTCAAGACGAGCACATCAGAAAGATGCTTAAAGAAATGGCTGATCGTTATTACTCATGAAACGCTTACCTATATGGATTTTGCGCCAATACCTTAGATCCCTTGGTTCCAATAGCTTTTAACTGTTCATTAGCGAGTAAAAAGCAAAAGAGGTGTTTTTACTCTTGGGGCTTTGTTCTTAGTTGGCTAGAAATGAACTAGGAGTCTGAGCTCGTTGGTGTAAAAAATAAGAGCTGGACTCAAAGGGGGGCATCGAAATACGCCCCCCTTCTTCATGCCTAAAAATGTCCTTACGTCACCCCTTGTTTCATCGAACGATTTTGGCTCTTCTTTTAGATGTCAAAGAGTCAGGATATGAATCCCCAACACTGGAAAACCGAAAAGCCTTCCAGCAGTAAGCAAGTTTCCTTGTCGCTATAGGTCCAAGGGAATGAACTGGGATCACAAGTCCAAATTGGCCATTGCTTGATCCCTAGCTCGTTGATTGTGCTTTCAGGGCAGGGGGATGTCACTGAGATTGTCAATTAATTATCGAGAGCTCAATTTCTTTCTAGCTGTTTTTAGCAGCGCGTTTTTGCATAGCATCGAGGCTAATTTTTGTGCCCAATGGAAGAACTAACCAAAAGAGCGGAAGAGCTTGAGAGGAGAGTTCAGCATCTAGAAGCAAAGCTGCGATTCCAAGCAAGGAAAAACAAATAAGTTCAGTTCTCATTTCTATCCACTGCAATCTTCATCTTTAGGTAATTGGAGCCAGCCGCTTGTCCATTGTGAATGAGTCTTTAGTTCATCCCACGAGATTCGAATAAGAATCTCTTTGTTGTTGATGGGAAAAAGCTCGACCCATCGTTGATCTTTTTTCCCGCCATATTGCTTGACTTCAAAATGTCGATAGCCTTCTCTTTTGAAAGTTGATGTCCAGGCTTGGTTGGGGGGCCATCTCATCCTCTTACTTTTACTAATAACCCATCACGAGGAGATGGACTGGGAATCTGCCGCAGTGTGAAGTCTTGATCCGGGATAGCTTCAAGTTGCAATTTACGAAATAACCCAACCACCATCAGTCGAATCTCAAGTTCAGCTAATGATTTGCCAAGACATACACGTTCGCCTCCACCGAAAGGCATCAGGCTTAAAGAACAATCATTCTCTAGATGACGTTGTGGTCTAAAGATATCTAGATCACCAATCCCATGACGGTTAGAAGCAATTAAAGCTACTTGCACTACACGATTATTAGGAACGACAATGTCATCTAAGACCAAGGATTTCTTGGTGCGGCGAAAAAAACCACCTACTGGTGGAGTGAATCGCATTACTTCTTTTACGAGAGCATCGAGTCTTTGCGCATTGGTAGGGTCGTAAGCCATAGTTGCCTGCTCAGGAGTTGGAGGCCAATCCAGAGTATCGATTTCTTTACGAAGCCATGTTTCCAATTGTGGATTGAGAAGTAATTCCCGCATTAAGCAGCTCAACGCAGAAGCTGTGGTTTCATATCCAGCAAATAACAGTAGAAGTAGTTGTTCTCCCAAATCTTCATCTGCGAAAGGAATGCCTGCTTCATCAAGACCCCCTGCAAGTAAATCCAAGGCACCTTTGCCATTGATAGATTGGTTAACTATTTCTTGAAGTTTTTCAATTAAACGTTTTCTTGCCTTGAGAGCTTTGGCAAAGGGACTGCCTGGAAGAGCGAGGGGAATTGAGAAGAGAGCCTTGGTCCAGATTTCGAAATCAGAAAATAACTTGTCACGATCATTACCCTCCAGTCCAAGAACAGTTGTCGAGATAACAGAGAACGCGAAACGTCGCATTTTCTCAGCCAAAGGGAGAGGCGCTTTTGCGGCTTTTAGTTCTTCGCCGAGCTCATCAATTAAGTTGATAATGCCAGGGCTATAGCGTTGAAGTGCTGAAGATGAGAATAACTGGGCTACTACCCTTCTCCTTGCTTTATGAGATGCCCCATTGCGGTTCGCGAGTGAATGGCTACCTAACAGTTGTTGAACACTCTCAGGCCACCAACCTTCGATCGCCTCCGGTTGAGATAATAAATCAGCAATAGCTTTGCTCCCCTGAATGAACACCATTGGCTGACCAAGCATTGATGTCTCAAAGACATTTCCCAGACGATCAAATCGCCTTTGAGCGAAGCTAGGATCGCGGAAAAATGCTAGTGCCTCAAGAATTCCAGTGAGGGCACCAGTTTTTGGCAAAGGGCGCAATTTAGGCATAGTCATCTTGGTTGTATTTATAATTCAGTAGAGAGTTCTCATCCTTTTCTTCTTCTATTTTCACCATTTCTCTAGTTTGAATAGAAATTCCTGATTCGCTGAGATCGATTGCTATCACTCAAAAGGACCTTTTCATTAGCCAGTAGTTCATTTCCTGCTGTGCCATGGGATCTCAGCGATATTGCGATGTGTGGATGGCTTAACATTCTCACCCTCTTATTTCTATTCTATTTCAATTAAGCTTCTCCTACTGATAACCAACAGATCTCTGCTGAAATAAGAAATATAGGCTGTAAGAAGGAGCCAAAAAGGATGTAGAAATTGTACGTTGAGAAATTTGGCGTCAGTATTTGCTCAAAAGAACTCAAAATCGATCGCCTAATTGACTGGCACATGAGACCCTTTAAACATAACGCTTGAAAAACATTGTCTTCAAATTCTCAGTTGATAGAAGCTTTGATAAAAGGTTTTGCAAACCGAGCTGAAAATAAGTCTTTTTTGATTTCTAATGTTACAGATAATTTCTTGGCTATTCGACCAAGTGGTAACCCTATTACTGCAGAAGGTCTTGTTGGAATGTACAACAATGCAGATTTGGTTGTTGAGCTTTCTGAATTAGTAAAGATTCATCGATTAGAAGCAAATACAGACTGGGGCTTTGCTGCCTTTACTTTGAAAGAGGAATTTAGTTTTAAAGGAGAGAAGAATAATGATTTATCAAGTTATTCTATGATCTTTAAGAAAATAGATGGAACTTGGAAAATTTCTTGGATGCAAAGATCATCAGGTACTACAGATCTTGCAACTTGGAACTAATCTGAAACCTACCTATTAATTAATTGCACCCTCTAATGTCACTCGAAACTACTGTTATCACCTTCAAACTGAATGGAACTTTTGCTGAGTGGTCAGCCATTTTTGATAGTGATGAAGCTAATAAAAGGCATGCAGAGCATGGGATAAAGCCTCTATATAGAGGAGTTGATAAAGCAGACCCTCAGAAGGTGATTGTTATTCATCAGCATGAGCAAGGGGCTTTAGATAAGTTCCTTGCAGCTAATGGTGACTGGATCGCCACCCATGATGTTGATATGACCAGCTTTGATCAATCAGTTTGGACTGCAAATTAGTTATTTAGCCAGAACCGATAATAAAGAGGTGTTTTTACTCTTGGGGCTTTGTTCTTAGTTGGCTAGAAATGAACTAGGAGTCTGAGCTCGTTGGTGTAAAAAATAAGAGCTGGACTCAAAGGGGGGCATCGAAATACGCCCCCCTTCTTCATGCCTAAAAGTGTCCTTACGTCACCCCTTGTTTCATCGAACGATTTTGGCTCTTCTTTTAGATGTCAAAGAGTCAGGATATGAATCCCCAACACTGGAAAACCGAAAAGCCTTCCAGGATGAATTAATCCAAGAGCTTGAAGAAGGTATTTTGCCGATTACTAAAAAAGGTGTTATCAAAATCCTTCAATGATAAGAAATGATCAAGAATCAAACCTTGCGTGAACAGAAGCTGCTGCTTATCAAGGCTCACTCTTGTTCCCATTCTCACTCAGTTGATCCATAGTTGTTTTCTCTCCAATGAATGTATTCAGATCCTCTGGAGGTAGCCAACTTCTATTAGCCCCATTCTTAAAGGCAAAGCGTAGGAATTCCGCCGCGTATTGGATCCGTAGTCGTCGGCTTGCTGAGCCAGGCTCTCCGCCATGACGTTCAACAAGGGTTCTTAACACCGAGTAGCCACTTGATACAGAAGTTTCGCCAGTAAGGATAAGCAATGTGCGGGCAATAGGAGTTCGGTAGTTTCGGTTCCAAACTCGTGTTGCTTTCTTCCCATTACTTGTTTTATGTGATTTGAACTTTCTGGCTAGTTTTTCCCAGTCGAGTTCACCATTTAATCCAGACTCGTTCATTTGCTTCACTATCTCATATGCTTCAGCTAACCCCTTTTCTTGAGCTTTCATTATTAGCGAAATGTCTTTGGAGATTTTCAATATCCATCCAGCACTTGTTCCTACCCATGGAACAAAATCTGGATCGCTCTTAGCTTTTGGTCCAAGAACAATGCTGGTTCTGTTGCCATTCTCAAAACGAACTGTTAGCTGAACCTTTTGAACAAGACCTTTCCCTATGCCGCGGATCATCCATCCCTCGCCACATTCCTCTCGAATTTCTTCGCGCAGGGAGGTAATCCATTTTGAATACTTATTGGGCATTGTTTTTTTGAATACAAGACAGGAGAACTGATAGGTCTTTCATTATCCATCGAACCTTTCTGCATAGTCTCTTAATGCCTCTGCCATTTTGTGTGGTGGTAGTTCTTGCTGATCTTCCTTACATAAATCAAAGAACTTGTCTAGAAATTCCTTCATAGGATTTGGTCTCTTTCCTTTAGTCATTTAGAGCCTCAAAAGTGTGAACAAAGTGTGAACAGAGTGTGAACGGATTTGGTGAATTCCGTGTAATCGCTGACCTTCGCTCAAATGCACTTGTTCATTAGCCAGTAGTTAATTTCGCTCATTTGCTTGGTATAACTAGAGTTTGAAGGATTAGAGTAAAATTAGAGTAACTTCAGCCTGAAACAAAGAGTATCAAGCAGGTTCGGCAAGATTCTTGCTTGTTTTCTCTACTCTATTCATAGAGCTTTTGATCCTACTGAGCAATATTTGTGGCTATCAATCTCTCTCTCAAAATAAGGATTGTGAATCAATTGGCTTCAACAATGACTTAGGCGACCAGGCCATTAGCTGTGGTCGTTTCTACTCAGGCCGACATGTGGGGACCTTAGTAGCGATTTCCTCCTCTGCCATATCCACCACGGTCACCGCCGCCCCTTGAGCCTTTACGAGGTTCTGCTTTATTGACTCGGATCTCTCGTCCCATCCATTCCACATTTTGGAGGTCGTCAATTGCTTTCTGTTCATCAACTTCGTTTGTCATGTCGATGAAAGCAAAGCCACGCTTTCGCCCCGTTTCTCTATCAAGGGGTATATTGCAATTTTTCACTTCCCCGTACTGAGAAAATAGGTTGATTAAATCTTCTTGTTCGGCATCAAAAGATAAATTTCCAGTAAAGATAGTCATTCAATAAGGACCTGATAGAGAGTGAAAATGTATGGTCCTAAAAAGAAAGTTCTTTATGGCTAAAGCGTGGGAACTAAAGCTTGAGAATCGTGCTATTTGGAGCAAACATAATTATTGTATCTCAACCAAATTTTGCCTGACTGTTTTATTAGCGATCTATGACAATAGAGCCATTTGAGCATTTAGGAAAGTGGGCTGATATTAATTTGGTTTCAATAATGCTTGCTTTTTTGAGCACAATCACTTTTGCAATTTATAACCATATTCGATGAGTTGATGATAAGTTAACCTTGCCTGTAAGGCAGAAAGTGAAAGCCTTCTTTCTCCATCTTTTTGGAGAAGAAACTTTCCTCTTTCGGATTTATTCTTTTCTATAGCCACAGATTCTTTAGCCTTCTTTAGTATCCATGGTTCTTTTTGATAATTATCATCATCACTCTTCAGGTCCCAGGGAGCTTTGGTCTTATTGATATTTTTCAATGACAAGTGAAATCCTTTTCAAGTAACTTATTCTAGTTAATTTAATCCAAGATTGGGTTGAATTATTCAATTTTTATCAAGATGTAATCCAAATTTATTTTGCTTGAGTTGTAGAGATAAATACCAAGCTGAATCTTGATAATTTTATTCACCGACTAAAAAGATCGTTCATGTACCTTTCTCTAACGGCACTATTTTCGGAACCATTTTGAAATAAGAAATTAGCCAAAGCAGAACTCATCAAACTGCATTGATCCCGATTTGGGTTAGATGCAAGAAAGCTTTTCATCTCTTTATAGAGATGCTCTGAGATCTCGCTTTCCAAGTTCATAGTTCCTCCTTAACCGATTTTCTAGAAAACATATTGTGCACATAGAGGCGAGTAACGGCTCTGGATTAGTGGCCATTTTGAGCAAGGAAGCCAGCCAAAGCAGCTTGAATCAAGCGATATTGATCCCAGTTTGGATGGTCTTCGATGAAGGCTGTCATGGCCTCCTTTAGAGGTACAGGCAATTCTGAAATGAAACTCACTAAAGAGCTGGGAGAAACGCCACCCTCGGAAGTTTTCATCTCTTCAATTGCTTTTAAAAATTCAGCTGCCATATCTTCTACCTACCTGAAACTGTATTTACCTTCAGCCCACCCCGGTCGAATCGTCAAGAAGCTTTTGTACGCATTGTCTAGACGAGTCTCAACTCAAGAAGATGCCCTTTTATGTCCTGGCAAGGGATTAGAAGAAACGTCCTAAAAAGCTTCCTCTTAAGACAAAAAAGTCAAGAGAAAATGTTCTCTATCTAGGCTTATCCACAGACTTAAAGCTACCGCAGAGATTTATGAAGCGACTCTGTGGAAAAGAGGTGGAAAACCCCCTAAACATTGAGGAAATATAAAGACAGCTTGAATGATCAGGCTTTCTTATCAGTTCCAAGATCTCGTCTTGCTTGAGTCATAGCGCTTAGCAAAGCTTAAAGAAAACGAAAGGGCCGCAATAGGTGATAAGACTTACGCAGCCTTCGAGTGAGTTTGTTGTCGAAGACAATAAAAATCTTTTATTAAAGGCATTCCAATGAGCCAAATTGGCTGCAAACACAAGATATATTGCAAGATTCAATCTTGGGCATTTTCTTTTATTTTGCAATTCCATTAGATAAAGTAAAAATCAGTTAGGGTGTTAGTCCTTCTGATAGGACTGTCCTTTTTGGAGTCATATTGACTTTTCAATTGAGGATGAATAGCTCTAAGTATTAGTTGAAAAAGTGACCAACCCAATGATATGGGCTGTGGAAAAAGTTTCTTGTAAGGGGCAGATTTATTGAGTACAGACGAGCAACAATATTATTAGGAATACTTTGCATCGGCTTTTTTAGCATTCTTGCCTCATACTTAACTTCATGAAGTTGATCCAATGAGACGTTCTGATTTCAGCATTGCGTCCTTTCTTAAGCGAAGTAATGCCAGAGCAACTTGGCAGGTGCTAACGACTGTGCTCCCAATAGCTGGGCTTTGGTGTCTAATCGGAAGAATCGACCAAGCATCTTTATCGGTTGTTTCAAAGATCTTTGCATTACTTCCTGTTCTTGGATTGTTGGCTTTGTTTTCATCTCGTGCATTTTCATTGATGCATGATTGTGGACACGGCTCACTATTTCGCTGGCGTTGGTTGAACCGTTCAGTTGGGTTTCTTCTGGGAGTCCTCAACGCAATTCCACAACATCCTTGGTCTCTAGATCATGCCTTTCATCACCGCCACAATGGTGATTGGGAGATATATCGTGGCCCTATTGATGTCTTGAAGCTTGATTCTTATCAAGAGCTATCTGAACCAAATAAATTGCTTTATGCAATCAGTCGCCACTGGTTGATGTTGTTCCCAGGTGGATTTTACTACCTTGTTATTAAACCTAGATTGGCATTAATTCAGTCGATAATTAATTTTATTTGGTCCATCAGTGTTGAGTTGTTAGATGGATTACGTCACAAAAACTTCTTTCACATCTTCCCTATCTCGACTAGATTCAGATTGAATAACTCAGGGTATGGTAATTCTTTTTGGGAAGTCACTGATCTTATTTGCAATAACTTACTTGTAATAATCAGCTGGATTCTTATCTCTCATTGGCTAGGCGCAGGACTATTCCTTACCTGTTATTCGCTGATAATGACCACCTCAGCAGCTGTTTTTATTTGTATATTCTTTGTTCAGCATAATTTCAAAGGTTCATATGCCAATCGCACTGAAAATTGGAGCCAGTTTATGGGAGCCCTTGAAGGAAGTAGCAATCTAGATTTACCTAATTGGTTAAATTGGTTCTTTGCTGATATCTCTTTTCACAGTGTTCATCACTTGTGTGATCGTATACCTAACTACAACTTGCGAGCTTGTCACTTGCACAATCAACACCTTCTAGAGAATGTGACAGTGTTGAGGCTTGAAGATATACCTAAATGCTTTAATTACATTCTATGGGATGATAAATTGCAAGAACTAACCACCATTTAGGGATCTAATAAGTTGGAAGACCTAGCTATTTAGATTGTCCTAAATTCAATTTATGAGAGTTAAAAGAGACTTCACGAAGGTCATGTAGGAGCTGGCTTGGTTGCATATTTAGCAAATACATTCTTTAGTGCCTAACCAAAAAGTTTGAACAGAGTTGAATAGAAGCTGCTGAACATGCCTTGGTATTGCTTCTATTATCTGTTCTATGGAAACATCTAAGTGGAAGCCATCTGAAGAAGAGAGAGAAGTTATGGAAGCTGTTTGGATGCAGGTTAAAGGCGCCTGCGCGAAACTAAAGGAAGAGACCAATGCTCAAGACGAGCTCGTCAGAAAGATGCTTAAAGAAATAGCAGATCGTTATTACTCATGAAATTTTCCCTCGCCCCGACTGTTTTGTTGAGAATCACAAAAATAGTGAAGTAGGAAGGTTCAAAGTATTTAATGGCCCCTGCAATGATGGGGAATAATTGCTTTTTAATTTATGACTGACAACTGCCAAATGACGTGGCAACCAACACAAGAACAAGTGGATAAAATTATTCTGCCTGGTATGCAGGATATAGCACAGCAGTGTGCTTGTTATATCAATGAACTTAAATGTCCCCCTGAGTTTGTTGCTGTAATGCTTAGAGATATTGCAGATGCCTTTGAAGCTCCTCTCGTAGAAGGCGGTAGCGATTGCTCTTGTTGCTAAAACTGCATAATTGAATTCTCTAATCCTAATCCTTGCCAATGCTTTAGGAGCAAATAAAGCAGAGAAAAATGTTGGGCAGCTCAGAAACTTAAAGCGAAAAAAATTGAGGCAAGCAATACGTCGATATTTAATTGGAGTTTTAATGATTATTGGCGCTGTACTTCTGAGGTTGAAAGGCTAATGGATGTCAGTTAAATTTTTACACTACTGTTCCGTGTAAGATTTACTTATCGAGATCTCTTTGAATTGGCTCTGTCGGGATTGCCCAAACTTCGTCATTAATATTTTCTCCTAACCATTCTTTGTATTCATGAAAAATGCAACGCCGATCAGAAGGATCTTCTAATGCTTCCATTCTTGATGCAGCATTGTTAACAGCTATCTTCAAGACCTCTTTTAGTTCTGAATCAGCATCCATTAACGAATAAACTTATCTTCTAGAAGATAAATAGTCAGGGATTTCAATTTTGGAATAGGGACAAATACTCTTTATGTGGAAATAAAGACTCTACGCGGCTAGTAAGTCATATGGCTCTATATCTTGCATTAGAGGGATTAAGGCTTCCTCTAACTCTCTTTCATTTATAAAACCCAAAGCTTCTATAGGTTCTGTACCCATGGAGTAACTATCAGTTTTTTCTATTGAAAGGGACATGTGTTAAATGATTTTGACTTAAGATAAAGACCTTCTTTGAAATGTCTTGATCAGATATTGATTTGAGAATTATTGCTAGTGCAGTGATTTAGTTAGATACTCCTTTCCTCCTTATGTCTCTCAAAAAACTCACTCCTACTAAGCCAGATAAAGATCAACCTTGGAAAGTTTGGGCTTTTGTTCTTGGTTTGAATTTCGTGGCATGGGTTGGTTGGTATTTCATGCATGATGCACCTTCTAAATGGTGAATATCAGATGCGTTGGCTTTTAAGAAATCAAGCTTTGATTTGGAATGTAGGCGTTGGGCTTTGTATTGCTCTTGGCTTGGCGCGTCATCTGATGAATTAAGGGCTCGAAAAGTTTGAACAGAGTTTGAACAGGATTTAGAGATTCCTTCTAATCCATTGGTATCAATGGGATATAACTTTTCATTAGCCAGTAGTTAATTTCCTGTTGTGCTATGGGATCTCAGTGAAAAATGGTGGTTTGGATAGAGTTTGGATAGAGTTTGGATAGACCCTTGATTTGAGGGAGCTTTAATTAATTTCATGGTGACTCAGCCAAAGCTAACTTTGCTTTTTGATGGGGGTTGTCCTCTTTGCCAAAGAGAGGTTTCTTTTCTGCGTTCTAGGGATTTCTCGCACAGCATTTCATTTGTAGATATTGATTCTCCTAACTACGACCCAGTTCTTTATTGCGGAATTAGTTATCGAGAGGCGATGGGAAGAATTCATGCAATCAATTCTTCTGGAGAGGTCCTCAAAGATGTTCGAGTCTTTCGAGAGGCATATCGCCTGGTTGGTCTTGGTTGGATTTATACACCAACCACTTGGCCAGTTTTAGGAACTTTGGTTGATGAGTTTTATCGACTTTGGGCTCGTTGGCGCCTTCCTTTTACGTGTCGCCCATCTTTGGAGCAACTTTGCAAGGTTAAGGAGCTTTCTAAAGAGCCATAATCTTTAACTAGCTTCTATCTTGAGTTAGAAGCTTCCAATTGCATGTTTGAATTGTTCATGCCATTGATTAAAGAAATAAAAAAGGCGACATCGAAATATCGCCTCAAATTAATACTTAAGTTGATCTGATTTTAACTAAAATCTATAACGTGCTCCAAAAAGGAACGACCAGGAGGAAATCTCGTCAACGTTAAACTCCACATTTGCCACATCTGTAGAAGTGTTTATATCATCGTATTTTCTGTAGGTTGCTTCACCTAAGAGATCTACTTTCTCTGATACCTCATAACTAATACCTGCTTTTAATTGATATGTGGTTGTATCTTCACTCTTCAAATCATATTCAGTTCCAGCAACCTTGATATTGTCTGGACTAATCTTGGTAGTTCCAATTCCAGCTCCTAAATAAGGAGTGAACTTTGATTCTGTTTCGATGTCGTAATAAACATTAGCCATGAATGTATTTAGATCGCCCGACCCTTGTCCTCCGGTAGCACAAGCAGCAGATTGCTTAGTTTCTGTACAACTATCTAGATCGTGCTCTGAAACAGAATATGTGAGATCTGTACGCCACTTGCCAAAGTCATATCCAATTCCTAATTCATAGGCAGCTCCATCGCTATCTAAATCAGCCGAACCGCCATATGCTGTTGAGCTAACTGTTGTATCCCAATCAGGGTCATCAAGATTTAGGACTCCTACGGAAAGTACTCCATAGAAACCGGTTTTTTCTTCACCAGCTTGAGCCGGAGAAAAAGTATCAGAAAAGATTGGAGCGGCAAGAGCAGTTAAAGCAATCCCCGCAGACAAAAGAGTTTTTTTGAAAGACATTCAATTCCTCACGCAAATTGGGATTTCTATTATTTAGACAAAATCCACTAGAAGAACTAGTTAAAATAGACAGTTATTGTATCGAATGTTGCTTTTGTGAGTGCCTTTAATTACGTTTGAGGCTATTGCTCTGAAAGTTTTCTCTCAAATGCGCATAGTTTAAATTGCGATAATTTCATAGTTCAGGATGGTCTTCATAGTCAAAACCTCAGTATCAATTGAGTTTTCTTGTCTTTTGTAGCAGGATCTCATTTACTCCTGATCATTCATTAAATAAAGCACTTCTAGATCTTGCCTGGAGTCGGCAACCTTCCTCCTTAAAAAGGTCAAGGCATCTCCATCCATTTGCGATTCAGCGATCATCGATTCTGACTGGTAGATGGCATGCTCCAAGTTCTTGATTTTGAGTTGTCTAATCTCTTTATCTTTCTTGCATTGCTCAAAGGTGTAGGCATCAATCATCTTCTGTTTCGGTCATTGGTGAAGACCCTTGTAATCATGATATTCATCACCACAAAGAAAATCATCAATCCAAATGGTGGGAGCAAATATCAATAGCGCATCGGAATATTTCATCGCTTTATATCTGGCAGGTCTGGTGGTTGGTTTCTCTTCAGTCGTTTGTATTCAGCATAAAGAGCACCTAGTCGCCATGCCTCTTTCATGGTTGATGCTCCTTCATCCAGCAATTTGAGGTCATCAATAGAGACAGTTCCTTTGAGTTGCTTGGACTCTTTCTGCCACTCTGCTTCATTTGATTCTTTCCAATCAATAGTCATACCCTTGCACCCTTACACATCCGATAAAAGGTTTCAGCACAGCGAATAAGAACAGTCTTGTATTCAGGGAAATATTCCTGCATTAGTTCATCAACCATCAGTGTTGGGAATGCACCAGGAATATGGAAGACAACTTCTTTCTCTTTTTCCCGAAGGAAGTGATATGGCAGGTCTTTCATGCTGCCGCTTCTTCTTCTATTTTCACCATTTCCCTAGTTTGGATAAAGTTTGGATAAAACCTTAACCTCAGGGTTCCTGACTTTTAAAAGAAGCAATTTTTGAATTGCTTCTTTTATTCATAGAGCTTTTGATGTACCTGAGCAATCGTTAGATACCCAATGGGGGACTTCTGCAATCTCTTAACACTTCAGGACAGGCAGAAGCAGAATTTCTAATTCTTAAAGTCCCATGGCCCTTTTTAGTTTTGTAGCCTCGTCCAGACCTTCCATAATTGTGAAAGTCGCATTGCTTGTAGCAGCTTTACGAATCTTCGATAACTCTTGATATTTAGCGGATTCATAAGCTCCCAGTGCTGCTCGCATAGAAGGGAATTCACAAATTACTGCCAAGTTTGCTCCTTCTGTTCTTTCTTTCCCTTGAGGCTCTGTGTCTTTCGCAAATACTTCCCCACCAACTTCTTTTAACCATGGCCCCACTTTGTCTACATATTCAGCAAATAACTCTGGATTAGTTACCGTTGCCGTGGAAATCCAGTAACCCTTTGCTCCTTTCTTGTCCATAAAAGTTCTTTATCAATGAGCTTTGAAGTTCTAGTCTATTCGGTTTATCTATGAGCATTGAGTTTCTTGATTTCTCCCTCTCAACAAGACATTCAATGAAGCTGATTTCAGCATTGAGGAATATCTGACTCCTCTTCATTCCTTTTGATGGATGGATTCTGATAACAACATCGTTCGATGATCGGGAGGATTCCTTCTTCTAGTTCTTGCACTAGCTCATTTCTAAATGAGTTGATGTTCTCAAGAGTTGGGTGCTCATAACCTGCTTCTTGCACATCAATAAATAGAGCCTTAATGGTTCTATGAAATAAAGGATGGCGTAAAGACATTTAAGTGTTCATCAGTGCGTAGCTAAATTCAGCCATATCAAGGGATTTGGGCGAAAATGGGTGGTTTGAATAGAGTTTGGATAGACCTTAGATCTCGAGGGTTTCGTTGTTTCCATTATCTCGCCTTTTCGGTTGTAAGGCTTAAGCGGCGCAGGATTAATTAGGAGAGAACAGCCAGTGCAAACCAATGTGGCAATAACTCCCGCTCCAAAAACCAAAGACCCAGCTTAAGTTGAGCCTTTAATAGTTGCTAAGCCCGAAACGCTTCTGTATCGCTTGGGCAGCCTTCTTGTCTAATGCGATCAAATCCATTTATTTCCTTTTGGAACGTAAAGATATTTCCAATATCTATGGAAACATCAATCCTAATTTATGTAAGAGTTTTGCCATATATATCGACCATCATTTTTCTCTGACTCAACAGCAATGCAATTACAAGCGACATTCCAGAGAGCCTTATGTATTGGTACTGGGTTGAAAAGATAGATCTTAGGGAAAGCTTTTTTTATTGCAATGGTTGCCTCTTTAGCGTGATAATGAGGAATTGTTGGAAAAATGTGGTGAATTGCGTGACTTGAGCCAATTTGATGATGTAGGAAATTCAAAACTTTTCCATAAGGTCGATCAATTGAGAGGAAGGCACCTCTCATAAAAGAGAAGTCTGAGTCAGAGAGGTGGGGAACATCTGTATCCGTATGGTGAAGCCAGGTGTATATAACTAGCCAGCAATTGACTACTAATAATGGGCCTAAATACATTGCTATTAAAGGAGTTAAACCATACTTAAGCCCCGAAATAAAAAGTCCTACTAATACCAACGCTATCCCAAGATCTGATATCCAAACCTTCTTTACCCAATTAGAAGGCCACAGTTTTGTAGAGAAGGGTTCCCTTGGCCAAAAGTGGTTCGAAGTCCCGTATTTAGGTCCCCCTGTGCTGCCAGTCAACAAATATGCAGGCCAACCAAAGCCAAGGTGCAATAGGAGTTGCATTAGCCCGTATAGAGTTTTTCCTAGAGCAGTTGAGAGAGCTAATTCGTTTTCTCCTCCGACTTTTTCGCTAATTCCATTGCCATCGACCACTATTGGCACGTGAGTTTCGCCATCAGTTATGTGATTAGTAAAACGATGGTGAATGGAATGTGTCCGTTGCCAAGAAAAGTATGGAACGAGCAAGAACGAGTGCAGCAGATAACCAATCACTGTTTGCAAAGTCCGGTTTTCAGAGAAGGCTCCATGCCCACATTCGTGAGCAATAACCCAGAAGCCCATTGCGGTAGTCCCTGAAATAAAGGCATAGAGGATCCAAACTGGAATCATTGCTTGCGTGAAAGGAATGGCTAGTCCTATCGCGACAATTACTGCCTGGATTGCGACTGTTTGCAAAAGGTAGGCCAAGGAAGTTGATGTCTTACGTGCGAAACAGTGCTTAGGAATAACTTCCGTAATGGCTTTCATGCTTGGAATATCACTCATCTTTATTCCAAGAGCCTTTCCCTTGAGACCAGAAAACCGAATATGCCTAAAATTTTGTTGGTTTGGGATAGATGGTTGTGTGTTATTCAAGTTGATCAATTGTTTTGTTAATTAAAAGGGTCTTCTCTCAAAGGAGGTCAATAACCCTTCACTTAAAAATAAAATTATTTGTAGATGGAGTTTTGCCTACTATTTGTTTTGAGAGCAGGATTTAGAAACTTGAAAACAGCTTGCTGAAATTTTGTTGGAATTAGAGCAATTTTCCTCTATGACCATTTCTCTAGTTTGGATAAAGTTTGGATAGAAATTCCTGATTCGCTGAGATCGCCTGATATCACTTAAAGGGAACTTTTCATTGGCTAGTAGTTGGTTTTGTGATGCTTTGGGATTATGAGGACACTGGTTCGAACCTTCTTCCCAAATTAAACATGAGAGCCTGTTTTGAAGGAGTTCTTCGATAAGACTTTTTTGTAAGCCAATGAGCAAGTGGGGTCATAGTTATATGCAGCTCATCAGCGATGTTTTTTAGCTGTGTCAGATCTGCTCCATACCCAGCCCTTTCAATCCAATTAGCCATTAACCCAATGTCGTGCTCGAGTAAATTAATGAGTCTGCGTGGAATCATCGCATAGCGGACTTTTGGCGACTCTTGTCCTTTTATCTTTTGCCATAGAGCCGCCATTTCTTCTCCGGTCATTTCTTCTCCGGCTATATTCAAGGCCTCTCCAAGAAACTTTTGGGGATTTTGAAATACTGCGTTTGCCCATAGCCCAACATCATCAACTGCTATGGTTTGCCAAACCGTGTTCTTGTTGACAACTCCAGGGAAAATTGTCTCAGAAATTTGCACACTAGGAAGATCACTATCAAAATTTTCGAAGTAACTCACAGGTCGGAGAATTGTTGAGACTTTTTTTAGCCCTTTATTGCAAATGTATTCTTCAATACTCCATTTACTAGTGAAATGTCCTGGTGCTGGTTCACTTTTTAGAGGGTCTTTTGGTTTGCAAACAGAACTAAAAATAAAGTGCTTAAGAGTTCCTGAATCTGCAAATTTTTTTGCTATGTCTATTAGATTTTTCCCTTGCTTGATTTCATAATCACGAACCATACTTCCACGTCCTACAACCCAACCTTTGGTAGGTGTGGTGTTGCCAAATATCCCATGAACTCCTGAAAAGCATCTTTTTAAACTCTCAGGATCTAGTAGGTCGCCTTGCACGATTTGGACATTGTCCAACTTGGACAAAAGCTCAGATTGTTTACTCAATGGGGAACGAGTAATTGCACGAATTTGAAAAATGCCACTTTTGGATAAATGCCTTACTACTGCAGAGCCTTGCCTACTCGTTCCCATAGTGACTGCAATGATTGGCTTCGCGCCTCTTGGCTCAAGACTCTCAGTAGAGGCTGAATTGCTTTGGACATCGGCGACTTGACAAGAAAGTTTCAATTATGAAGAAAAGATAAGTTCTACGTTGCGAAATGTAAAGCATTTTTACTCGAACTGTGGGCGGTTTGTTGAGCCTTGGTTTGTAGGTTCGAATGGATTTTGATCAATAGCGGAGATCCCCGCTTAGGGAAAATACTTATGCGGTTTTCTCGGCTTTTTTAGCTCGCAATTGCTCAAATGGATTTTTACTATTTAAGCACTTACCAAAAAAGAAAATGACTACAATTGAGCAGCATATTCAATTTGATCGATTAGCACTTGAAGAGGCAAAAGTTAAAGGTGAAGAAGCCAAAGAAAGGCATCTAAATAGTGAGTTGAGATCACTTCAGCTTTACAAGAAGCATCACCCTGATGAAACGCATGATCCCAATGCTCTAGAACTGTTTTGCGATGCCAATCCAGATAGGCCTGAATGCCTGATTTACGAAGATTAATTACTTTTGCTGATGAATCCTTTGATCATATTTGTCGTACTTGGAAGCCTGACCTATGTCTTTGCTTTTAAATGTAGAGTTATTTGGGCTAAATTTTTTTAAGAATCCATTCTTGCATTTGAATGTCTACGAAAGAATTACTTGAGGATGCCTTGGGACAAGACCCAATAAGCTCTACATCATGTTTTGAATGGTATGCAACTACAATTGGAATTGCAGCATTGTGTAAAACATCAGAGTCTTTGCAGATTGAAAAGTTGTATCAAGCCGCAATAACGGAAGGATTAGATATTGGTCTTGAACTCACAAAAGAAGAGAGAGAATTTCATTATTCCTTAAAAGGAATAGTGATCATTTTCTATTCATGATTATTTTGGTGTGAATCTAAGGAATCACTATCTTTGCTATCTATCTTGAATCGTAAATCAAACCCTACAACAACTCCAATTGAAATCAATAAAAGACCTAGACAGGCTCCTAAGGGTGGAAATTGCCAAACCATGTTTTTCACCTGATAGTACAAAAATTAGCGTTAGGAACGAGTGAATAATCGCCACTGTAAACACTTGAGTAACCACTGAAAGATGTGTTGTATCCCTTCAGCACTTAATTAGTGGTTAGTAGTCCCTTACGCCTAATTGAATGGTAAAGCAAATAGAGAAATACCAGATACTGATAATGATTTAGAAAACCGTAGATTTTTCATCGGAAGACCGAACTCAATACAGCCACGTTTAGGTACTTTTGATGTTTATCATTTGGATGTGGGACGAGGTGAAAGGGATACAGCCTTTCCGTTCCACGCAACAATGAATGTTTTCAGCAAGTAATTTTTTTTGCAAAAGGCAGAGTTCAAGCCGGCTGTGGAAAATAAAGAAAAAACTGATTTACCCCTTCAACTCACCAATTTCATAGTAAGGAGGATCTTCGTAGTCAGCATCGCAACAGCGCATATGCCTGTAGATCTCCTCTAGTAATTCATATGCATCGTCGTAGTTGTCGACGCTTTGAGATTTGATGTCGTCCTCTTCTCCATCGTCTCTGGTGATGTGAAATGTCATTACTTAGGTGTCTTAGACCTCCCAGTCGACACCATCGTCATCTTTGTCATATTCATAATGGAGTAGAGATTTCTCCTCCTTCTCTTTCTTCTCTTCATAATTGCTGAGTGGCTTTTCTTCTTCCATTCTTACTATTGCCCTTTTAATTTCCTCTTATCCATCAACTGATCAACAGTCCATCTCCAATGTTGCTGGATCTTTCTTTGATTGGGTTGCTTCATCTCGTTGTGGATCTGAGCAAAGACAAAGTCATCTCCTCTGACTGTGTGATTCATCTCATTTTTTAGAAAGTATTTCCATCTCCTAAAGACATAACCAAGATTGCAAGGGATCTCTCTGACTCTGGAAGTCTTGGCCCTAACTGTCGTGACAAATGAAATCAAGTTTTCTTCTCGTCCCCATGCATCGCTTGAGCTGTTGGCATCGCGATTTACGAATATGCCTTAAGGGATGAATATCTCGATTTAGTAAGTTTTGGCTTGTTTCCAGATAAAGCCTATTAGTAGTCCCATCAAGATCAATGGGAGAAGAGCTTTCAGTATTCCAACGACAACTAATACTCCTAACCCAATAGTTCCGTAAATAGCCCATTTAGGCACAATGCTGACTGCATTTTTGCCTGCTGAACTAGCAGGAGGGACGACTTCAGGATCAATAGACATTAGATAATTCCTGCCGGCAAACAAAAACTAAAGCATCTCAGCAATTTTTCTAGAGAATTTGCTACTAATTCATACTAAAAACTTACTGCTTTCTGACGGGACCGATTGTCATAACTAGGGAATTTGGATTGCAGAGCATTGGATGGTACTTAGACCTAGGCAATAAAAAAGGTCCTTGCGAAACGCGCCGGACCTGGGTGATGGGGAACTTGTTTTCTAAGCGAGATCTAGCTCAAAATCAACCCCCACAAGTAGTGTATTTTCTCATCACTTATATAAGGCACACTATAAATAGCGTGTATCTACCGATGACAAATTGCTTGACAGTGACTATTGTCAGCCCAATGGCCGGGTGATGGGGATCAAACGGTCTTAATACAAGAAGCCTCTTTTCTGTATGGGAGGCTTTTTTATGTGTTGGTTGGAAATAGATGAACCTCAGCATGTATCAAACGTAATTGCGATCTAATTAGTGTTGGCTTTATGTTTTGACTGGCCGAGTAGGACCGGTCTGAAGCGACATAAAGAGCCTCTGTCTTGCATAGCGGAGGTTTGTTATTGCTTTTGAACGCTCTATGGACAAAAGAACGTTGCTCTAAAACTGAAAAAAGAAAAAGGGGCCAGTTACGGCCCCTTGAATACGTCCTTAGTGATCCCCATCACTCAGCTAGTTGAAAGGATTAAGCCTTAACAGTGCATTTTTCAGGTTCTTTAGCAGTGAGTTCAGTTTTTTTTTCTGCTGGCGCTAGCGCTTTCAACTCGTCTTGAAGCTCATGCTCACGTTCATCAATGATTTTGATGCGTGATTGATAGGTCTCTTCTAGTCTCTTCCGAGAAGCTTCAAGATCGTCGAGCTCCTGTTGACGTTGATTACGCTTGATCTCCTCGAGTTGACTATCAGAGACCACATAAACAGTCCTGGCAGGTGAAAAGAAAGAGTCGGTAAAGAAAGTATCGAATAAAGAGGTGTACATGATTACCCTTGCGAGACTCCCTTACTTTGCTCAAAGTTTTTCAAATACCTAATGATGTAAACCGAAGAAATTGATACGGTAAATATCACCCACTTCGGTTAATAACACTTTAGTGAGTGAGAACCGTAAAGCCTAAATACTTGAGTAAAAGCCCTATATGTAATTCTTGTAGATGTGTTAGAAAGGAAGTAACCGAATAGGAGAATTATGAAACTAAGAACTCCTTTTACTGTTGTTGCGAACCCACTTCGAGACATTGATCGTATTCACGATTTCTCTTATCAGTTACCGAAAGAAAGGCAGGGTGACTTTTGGGAACAGGAATGCAAACTCCATCCCACAAAATGCACCTGTAAGCTCTACGAAGTGTAGACAGGATTTTATGTCGGTATCTGGGAGAGTTGCATACAGAAGCTCAGCATGAGCGTTCTGGGGAAAAGATTAGAACGGATGCTCCTGTTGACCATGCAGGTAAAGGTGAAAATTTTGCTCCGACTGACTTACTAGCTACTGCTTTAGGAACTTGTTTCCTTACAGTGATGGGAATTGCCGCTAAAGAACAAGGATGGAAATTAAATGAGACAACAGTTGAAATTGATAAGAAAATGACAATTCAGGGGCCTCGCAAAATTGAATCATTATCACTTCACATTGAGATGCCAGCTGATATCAAACCGGATCAATTAAAGGCCCTTAAGAAAGCCACCAAGGACTGTCCAGTTTTGAGAAATTTAAATGACTCAATACAAATCAAAGTCAAGTGGAATCAAGCACAAAAGAAGCAAAAGAGATCTCTGAATTTTGTCCCAACTCATGTCTTTAGGGAAACTCCCCAAGTCACGTTCTTTGATGCAGGTGTCAAAGGATCTAATGGATCTGATGTGGTAATTCATCATGGAAGTGCACTCTCTCCTCCTAATGACGACGACTTTGAGCAGTATTACGTTCATCATCATCAGATTGACCACAACTTGGTCTTAGATGGAAGCCGTACTTTTACTTTGCTCAACCCTGAATGGGATGAACCTCATCACGTGATTTACCTCAATCAAAAAATGGGAGCCCTCCAGATCCCGATAGGCACATATCACCGATCAGTCTCTGGCCCGGATGGAAGCATGGTATTGAATCAAGCAGTAAGAGATAGTGATTTTGATCCAAATAAGGAATTTATTCCTGTTAGTTTGCGCGACAGAGTTGATTTGCGTAAAGCTAAAGCAGTTGATCCGGTTTATTGGATATGGGAAGGAGGCCAGATCAAAAGAACGAATTTAAATTCTCTGTTAGCGACGACTCAACAGATGAAGGCCTAATCATTTCCCTTTCTCCGTTAACGAGTATTTTCAACTCTACGTAGAGCTCCTCCCCATGCCTAAAAATGTCATTACGTCACCCCCCTCTTTCATCGAACGATTTTGGCTCTTCTTTGAGATATCAAAGAGTCAGGATATGAACCCCCAACACTGGAAAACCGAAAAGCCTTCCAGGGTGAATTAATTCAAGAGCTTGAAGAAGGGATTTTGCCGATCATTGAAAAAAGTTGCTACCAAAACCCTTCAGTACTGAGGTTTGAGCAACTAGAAAAACGAACTGAAAGTTTGAATGGAATCAGGTTAATCGCTCAGAAGCCAGTTATAGACTCATCTGACGCATTTTATTAGCCAATAGGAAATATTTTTATCAGCTATTGCACGAGAAGATGTTAAGGGTATTTTAAACTTTTTTAGTCTTGCTGGAATTGAAACAAGCTTTACCTTTTTCTATTCTTGCTCAAAATGAAGAGACTTTCAAAATCAGCTAGAAAGGCAATATGAAGCTCTTTAGAAAACTATCAATAGCTGCATATTTCCTTGGATGGATAGTTTCTCCTTTGCTTGTCTTGATCATCTTTTTTGGGAATGGGTTGTTATTGGTTCTTGTTTTGGGTCTAATCCCTGGTCTGACCCTTTCTGCTTCATTGGGAATTTTTATTTCGATTCCCTTGAGTTGGAAATTAACTCGATATTTGTATGGAATTGCATATAGCTTTTATAAAAATAATGGAGGAACTATTCCTCGCTCGACAATAGATACTTTGGCGAGAATATGGCATATAGCCATTTACCTGTTTTTATTCTCGAAGAGCCTTGAACAAGGTATGGAGATCAAAAATCCTCCTCCTTCAAGGGCAAGGGTTGCTATCGCTTCGATAGTTAAGACTTGTGCTGTCAAGGAAGCTAATGGCGAAGTGAATCCAATATTTGAAATCCCAAAATTATATCAATACTCAATCATGCCATTAGATGGAAATTGTAATGGCGATGAAAATAATCTAATAACTGCTATTTCAACTAAGGCATCAAAATATCCAACATACGCTATTCACATGGAAACATTTGAAAAGACTTGTTCACATGATGGACCTAATGAAGAGTTACATGGATGCAGTGCAAAATTAGGAGGTAAGTGGTGAGGTAAGGCTTGCTAGAATAGATTTTACGAATCGCTCGGATCTATTGGTATTATTGCTTGATAACTGTTCATTAGCCAGTAGTTGATTTTAGTAATGATATACCAACGAGGGAAGAAAAATCCTGGTAATTACATAATTTCCGTTATGGCTTTCTTCTGTCGAATTCTTTTTTATTTATGGTTCAAATTGAGCTGAATAAACCTCAGAATCACTTTCTACTTTTTCTCGGGAGAAGTGTTTGCCAGCACTCGTTCCGTTGGCTCAAATGTGGATAATGCCCCTACCATTTAGGTGTTTTCATTTTGGTCCTTATCATCAGCACTGTGCTTTTGTGATTCGCTGTATAGCTCGAAGACCTTTTGTGCTACAGCCACGGTTGATGCAACTAAAAGACCTAGTGCAAATAGCTGGAAGAAGCTTGCTTGTAGATGCATCAACCTTTCAACTCAATGAATTTATAGTAAAGGCATTTTCAAAACTTAATCAGCAAAGATTCCATCTACGGATAATTCTCTTCTTGTTTCTGGTGATGGATATTCCTGGTAATAGAAAACCATTCCACCGGTAAGAGCTGTTGTAATTAGTATCCAAGCAATGAAAGATTTTTTTTGGCTAGGAACCTTTTCTTGTATTGTCTTTGGTTTGGTTTGCATCTCAGGGAAGTAGCTAGTCACTTGGATGAGATCCCAGACCTCATCTCGGTTATATGAAGACAAGTCTTTCCCTGTGACCCCACTCCCTTCTTGTAATCCTTCGGCTTTCATTTTTGCTCTGATTAATTTTTTCCTCTGAGCACTAGACATAGCCTTGAAGCGTTCTTTCCTCTCTTCTCTGCTCTCTTTAGTAGCCATATTGCCTTTCTAGTCCGAATCTTTAAATAGATCTGGTTTCCATAAATACCTACATAGTTGAATCTTGAATGCTTGATTTATAAAAACACCTTCGCTTTTCAATAAATCTATTTGGACCCAGTCAGTTCCCTCTCGACTAATACTCATTGATACTTGCCCTTTGGCATTTATGACTCGATGCCAAGGGATTGGTGAAGGCAAGCGCAATCTCTTTAAAGACCATCCAATTTGCCGTGCACATCCATATGCACCAATTAAATCAGATATTTGCCCATAGGTAGCTACTTGACCAAATGGGATGTGTGAAACAGCTTCATATACCCGCAAATCAAAAGACTTTTTCATGGTCATATCATTTAGATTTCCTAGTCGACAACATCGTTATCTTGGTTGTAGACATAATTCAGTAGAGAGTTCTTATCTTTTTCTTTTTTCTCTTCCATTTTTGCCATTTCTCTAGTGTGGATAGAAAGTGCTGATTTGCTGAGAACGTTTGCTGACACTCAAAGGACAATTTTCATTGGCTACTAGGAAATGCCAGTTTACCAATCGAGTTCGAGGATGAAAATTGCTGTTTTGATGGCGCTCGAATCAGAGAACTGGGTGCGTTTTTTCCCCTATTGATAGAGCTTTTCCTTCTTATCGGTTTTTCTGCATCATGTGCCCTTTATGCATTTCACTAAGACCTTGCATCTCATGGCTGCCGGCTAGTTGCTTCAATGACTTTGAACCGCAAATAGCACTCAATGCAATAACTACTAATGAAGCGGTGCTGAAGAATTGAAGAACGATTGGCAGATGAGCATTCACCCTGTCGCGAAAAGATGCCATTTAGTGATAGGAAAGATGATTTATTATATGTTTAGGGCCCTTAAGTAAGGGATACACCATTCAGGCTAAGCTCGCGGAGCATAAGTGCTTGTGTAGGGGCTTTTTAGGACGTTCAAGCTCACAAAATACCTGCTTTGCTTCTTCCAATTTTACCATTTCTCTGGTTTGGATAGAAATTCCTGGTTCGCTGAGATCGTTTGCTATCACTGAAAGGGAAACGGTTATTAGCCAGGATGAGATATCTTTTCAGCCATTACGATGTAATGGTAATTATCTTTTGGAACTTAAGTACGAAGGTAATGATCAAGGGGAACTTATAGAGCGTAAAACCTGTATTAGAGCATTTCCTATTTTGAAGATATATCTAAAACACTATCCAGAAAGAAACACCGGAAGTAAACCTTTGAAAAGCAAGTTATTTCCCAGAATGATTGATCAGGAGTGATCCTGCATAATGAATTAGGAAGGAGGCTTGTCACAATAATTATGGAGCACATGAACGGAGGTTATGTTGCGCTTACAGGGGTTGGGCTGGTGTTTCTTGGTCTTCAGGTCTGGTGGATAACTATGACCATTAGAAATGGTCGGAATGAAAGAGTTTTCATAAATCAGAGCCAGACTGACGAGATTAAAAAGAGGCTTGAAAAGATTTTTCTCAAGTAAAAACTTTAATATTTGATTTATAACTACCTCTAAAGAGCCTGACTTAAAGATGCAAAAACCGATAATTACTCTTGGACTTGGGATTGCTGCCATAGGTGTTTTATACCCTTACTTAAGGCAATTGGGATTAATTCAGCTTCCCCGAGACATCATTTTGAAGAGAGAAAACTCAACCTTTTATTTCCCAATCGTTAGTTGTATTGCGATTAGCTTGCTTGTTTCGGTTCTAGTTAATTTATTACGATCCTCCTAATGCCTCTTACAAAACCCATTCCTGATTTTGTGATGCGCCTGTGGCGTAAGGTTCGCAGGTTTGAATTAACACGCACTCTTCGGGCTACTGAGAAGAGGATGGAATACGTTAAAAAATCCTTGGCTTATATAGACCGAGTCGAAGGGAGAACGCCGAGATAGTAGACCCTCATCCAGGACCTCTTCCAGTGGCTATAGCAACGCCTTTTTGGGTTTAAAGGAAAGTTCTCTAAAAGGTTTGCAAAGGTTTGAACAGGATTTGAAAATCCTTTCTAATGCCTTGTTACCAATAGGATGAAAGTTTTCATTGACCAGTGTTGATTTTAGTTCTATCAACGGACTTAGGCAAAGATGGGCTGTTTAGATAAGGCTAGGTTCAACCTTAGTTCTCTGGATTTGTGCTGTCTCGATTTTCGCTTAAATATTTAGGTGGTTCATCCAAATTCAGTCTTCTGCCGAAGGTTTGCTTTGACGTTTTTGTTTCAGCGCACTTCGGTGCTTCTTGGCGGTAGCCCGACGCTTTTGTGATGCACGAGTTGGGTTAGTTGCTTTTCTTGCCTTTGGGGGCGGCTTTAATCCCTCTCGCAGAAGCTCTGCCAAGCGATCCAAGGCCAATTGTCGGTTCTGATATTGGGAACGTTCTTCCTTCGCAACGATATTTAGGCAACCATTGACGCATCGATGCTCAAGTCGTTCAAGCAATCTCTGCTTGTGAAAAGGGCCAATTACAGAGGAACGGCTTATATCGAATATAAGTTCAACCCTGCTGTTAGTGGTATTTACCGCTTGCCCTCCAGGGCCTGAAGATCTAGAAAAGCGCCATTTCAGTTCATTAGATGGAATAACTAAATTAGAATTGACAGTTAAATCCATTGAACACAAAACAAAAGAGCTCTGTCTTATGAGT
>QCFO01000005.1 GCA_003280225.1 Prochlorococcus sp. AG-363-K07
ATCCTATCTTTAAGCGAATTCCAATCAGAAAGCTTATAAAAGGTTACAGATACATTACATTCATAAAGCCAGTAATATCAAAGCATAAGCTCAGAAATTTAGTGGATTTGATTCCTGATTTTTACAAGCTACGTAATTTCAAAAGGATCCTGACCTTCCTTTCTCTTTTATAATCCCAAATAAGAAATGAAAAATTACAACCCTAGTCGCAATTCTATCTTTATTTTAGTCAATAGTCCTTTATATGTTCTTCAGCATTTGCAGCCGATAATAGAATCACTATGCTCAGCTGCTAATGTATATCTAATTTCTCCATTTGATAAGAACTATACCCTACCTATTTCAAAATACCAAATTATTAATATTCCCCTAACAAGACAGCCCTCGATACTCGATATTTCTTCCTTAGTAAGTTTCCTGATATTAAGGGTCATTATTAGACCAAAGATTTCAATTTCTTTTACCCCAAAAGCTGGTCTTATTAATTGTCTAACTAGTTTCAGTCCAGGAACAACAGTACATTATTTTACAGGCCAAAGATGGGCCACCTTCAAAGGTAAGAAGAGAACTTTTTATATGTTTATCGACAAACTTATTATTCTTCTATCAAGAAAAGTATTTTGTGATAGTCCATCCCAATCAAGGCTGATTGCTTCAGAACTATCGGTTGTCCCGCCTCATTTCATAGGATCAGGTTCCCTATCAGGTGTTGACCTAAAGCGATTCAAAATCAATAAGTCGTCTCCTATAACTGATCTAATACAAATCAGTGAATCCCTGCCCAAAAAGCTTATATCAGTTTTGAGTAAAGAGAAATTATCTGATCTTTGTATTTTTGGATTTGTAGGCCGAGTAACAAAAGACAAAGGTATCTACGAACTTTTAGAGGCATTTAGACTACACTCTTCTTCCCATGATAATTCATATTTAGTTATCATAGGGCCAATCGAAGATGATGGTCTAAGTGCTAATAAAATATCAAGCCAAAAAAATGTATTTTATATAAATTTCTCTAGCCAAATCGAAATATACCTTCCTTGTTTTTCAGCTTTAATTCTGCCAAGTTATCGAGAAGGGTTTGGATCAGTTATTTTAGAAGCAGCATCTTGTGCCAAACCATCAATTGTTTCTAACATTCCAGGTCCAGTTGATTTTGTGACAAACAATGTAAATGGTTTGGTAATTGAACCAAGGTCTGTATCAGCATTAAAATCTGCTCTGGATTACATTAATGAGAACCCATCAACAGCAGAATCAATGGGATTATCTGCCAGAAAGTTAGTAGAAGAATCCTATTCTCAAGACTATGTCTGCGATGAGTTTGTAAAAACAATCATAAAATACTTGTAAAGGGCATCTCTTTCAGCTTGACTTTAATGATTGCAATGCAACTTGAGCTTAATTCGCCAAGCGCAAAGCAGATGTCTGACAATGTCAGCAAATTGTATTTACCCTTGAGGGTTAGTTATAATATGCAAGGTAGATCAACTATAAGTTCACCTTTTGCATGCTTTTACCTCTTTGACTTATGTCTTTAACCAGTAGAATCGTTAAGAGGCTTCTTTCATTAAACAGTCAGACAAGGACCATAATCCTTATTTTAGTCGATGCCACTCTAATATTAGTAGCGGTAAATTATCTTTTGTGGCAATTACAATTACCACAAGATACTATACACCAACATTTTTCTAGATATTGGATATTAACTTTTGCGCTTATAGTTGGACTGCCGCTTTACTTATTAACGGGGCAGTACAAGAGCTTAACTCGGTACGTAACTAGCTCAATACTCTATAATTTAGCAGCTAGAAATTTTATATTAGTAATTCTTCTATTCTCCATTGCGGCAGTCTTTTCATATCAACCATTCCCTATCAGTGGCTGGGCAAACCTATTCTTAATGCTCACTTTCTCTACTGCTTCTGTCAGACTTATTTTTCGTGACGTTCTTTTTAAACTACTTAAATTATCTCAAAATCAAAAACGAGTTGTTATCTATGGAGCTGGAGAGGCTGGAGCTCAATTAGCAGCATCACTAAGTAGAGAAAAAAATTATCGGATAGTTGCCTTTATAGATGATTCTCCTCAGTTACAAAATAGGTATATGAATGGGATAGCCATAGAATCACCTCTAAAACTTTACGCATTAAAAAATCAAATTGATCTCATCTTAATAGCAATTCCCTCATTAAGTAGAGAACATATGAGGCGTCTGCTAGGTAATTTACAATCTTTAGGGGTTCCTGTTTTAAAAATACCTTCACTTGATGAACTTACTTCTGATTTAGGTTTAAATACCCTTAAACCTATATCAATTGATGATTTACTTGGAAGAGATGGAATTTTCTATGATCCCAAGATCCTTTCACCTTTTATCAACAATACTGTTGTATGTGTTACTGGAGCAGGAGGCTCTATAGGTTCTGAACTTTGTAAGCAAATTATTCAATTGAATCCTTCTAAATTAATTTTAATAGACTCAAGTGAACCTAGCCTGTTTGCTATAGAACAAGAGTTAATCAATCAAATTAAAACCAAGTCAAAAGTAAGAGCTGTACTAGGAAATGCAACTGATGAGAAGGAGCTAATTAAGCTATTTAGCCATTATAAGGTTGAATTTGTTATTCACGCAGCAGCATACAAGCATGTACCGCTGGTTGAGGCAAACCCTCTCGTTGGTATCTCTAATAATGTCTTTTCTACGCTGGCAGTCTGTAATGCTGCAAAAAAGACCAATGTTAAAAAAGTGATCCTAATTTCAACAGATAAAGCTGTTAGGCCCACGAATGTAATGGGCGCCTCAAAAAGATTATCAGAAATTATTTTTCAAGCATTCTCTGAAGAGGAAGACATAGAATCAAGTCCTTCGAATAAGCTCAACAAAACCAAGATATCCTACTCAATGGTGAGGTTTGGAAATGTTCTTGGCTCTTCAGGATCTGTTGTTCCAACCTTTACAAAGCAAATAGCGTCTGGAGGCCCTATAACTCTGACTCACCCTGAGATAGTCAGGTATTTCATGACCATCTATGAAGCATCAGTTTTAGTATTACAAGCGGCAGTTCTTGCTGAAGGTGGTGAGGTTTTTCTTTTAGATATGGGAAAACCTGTTCCCATTCTGAATCTAGCAAAGCAAATGGTGCACTTAAGTGGACTGACTGTCAAAGATCATCAAAATCCGGATGGGGACATAGAAATTATTTATACAGGGCTGAGACCTGGTGAGAAATTATTCGAAGAACTTCTAATAGACGCAAAATCTCTAAAAACACCACATCCTTTAATATATAGAGCTGTTGAAAGATCAGTACCAGCGTCTGAACTTTGGCCAAAGGTAAATGAATTAAAAGAAGCTGTAATTAACCAAGATAGCCATCAGGCTCTTTCTGTACTCTCGAATTTAGTCCCTGAATGGAAAAGAAAAGATAATTACTAATAAATTCTCTTACATATTTCAAGTTATTTTATTTTACTTAGATTAGGTTTTCTGTAAAAAAAGCAAAATGTTAAAACGATTGTAGATATTATCATTATTGGAAGTTTGATTATGTTGAGCAGTAATAAAGCCAAAACACCAAACCACTGGGTAATAGCATAAATCAAGACAACGGTCGATCGCTGTCCTCTTCCGCTAGTGAGTAATCGATGGTGTAAATGCCTTCTATCAGGATAAAATGGTGACTTCTTATCAAGAGTCCGCTTAAATATCACATAAGTCATGTCAAAGATAGGTACAAAAAGGATAAGCACTGCAATATGCAAGCTGAGAATATTCTCTGTGAAAATTGATGAAAGTAGAGTTAATGTTGATAAAATAAATCCAAAGAAATAAGAGCCACCATCACCCATAATTAACTTAGAAGGATAGAAGTTATACCTTAAAAATCCGATGGATGAACCGAACGTCGATACCATTAACAAACAAAGGGAATATTGATTAATCGACAAGGCGATAGGAATTAATATTAATAATGTAATTGCGACTATGCCTGCTGCTAATCCATCAAGACCGTCCATCCAGTTTATTGCATTAATAACGCCTACAATCCAAATCAAGGTGAAAAATAGACTCAATATTTCAGGCAGAATGATTACGCCTAGCTGAGGATAAATAAACGAGAAATCAATAATATCAATTTTAATACCATTAAGCCAAGCAAAAAAAGCAAGTGCAGATTGAAAGATCAATCTGGACCAGGGAGATAAACTCAAGATATCGTCAGTTAAGCCAATAAAGAAAGCACAAGTTGCCCCAGCTGAAACGATCCAAAATTTGCTGCTTAACGGAACACTAAGTAGGCCTGATAGATCTAGAAACAGTCCCAATATTAATGATATTAGAAATCCCAGAAAAATAGCAGCCCCTCCAATACGAACAGTTGGTCGGGTATTTTGCCTGCGTTGACCTGGTTGATCTATTAATTGAAAATTAACTCCAAGAGTGTTAATACTTGGAATTAAAAGCATAGTTGCCAAAGCCGAAGACAGTAAAATTATAAGGATGGAAATAATTTCACTGGTTACTAGCATCAAAGAAATGAGAGTCGAATAAACGAAGGAAGAGTGATTACAAGTTAGCTCTTAATTTGTCCTAACTTCTAATATATTCTACTACTTATTTTGTGAGATCTCAATATGGATATAGGATTAGGGACTATGCTTTAATCTTCGTTACATCAATTTCAGACCAGCGGAATATCAAGTAGTTTATTATTTAATAGGAATAGTCTTCTCAAACCATTTCAAATGAACCTCAGTATATGCCTTTGATACGAAACTCAAAAAGAAGCCTAACCTCATTTGATATTTTATTAGTATCAATATTTGCACTATTTT
The DNA here is from genome assembly GCA_003280225.1 of Prochlorococcus sp. AG-363-K07. Taxonomy (GTDB): domain Bacteria; phylum Cyanobacteriota; class Cyanobacteriia; order PCC-6307; family Cyanobiaceae; genus AG-363-K07. The sequence goes on from QCFO01000005.1 coordinate 4,837, forward strand.
ATTGGATCTATAATGGTCTTTGGGATGGAAGTGGGTTTGGCACTGATCTGACAAGGTATTACAATGTTTTTCTACTCATACCCGACAACCTAAATCTTGATGCAATTGGCACAGTACTGCAGTTGGATGACAAGGATGCATTTTCATTAATCCTGCAATATATACCAAAGGTTTTTGGACTCTCATTTAATCTTCTTTTGCTTATTATTATCTTTTTATACTATAGATCTGGTATTCATAGAGTTAAAAAGTTAGCGAACAAAAGCTCCTCGGCCCTAAAATTATTTACAATAATTATATATAGCTTTCTGATGCTGTCCCTTGTCAATGTAGCTTTTCGACAGGGGATGTCCTTATTAGTTATTTTAATCTATTTATTTGACCCTAGTAAGAACAGGACGAGAAGAGGGGATTTCTTTTCGGACATCTTTTATGCAATAATTGCGACGCTTATACACCTAGGAACAATAATAGTTTTTCCCTTTATATTCCTGAGAGAATATATAGAAAAATACAGAAGGTACTTTGATTTTTTATTTTATATAATATTCATACTTTATATAATTGGTGCTTTCAACTCTATAGGCTCGTACATACTTGGTGGTGCTGGTCAGTCATTTTTGGCCTTAATAAGAGCCATGTCGAATACAGACTCAGATTACGTAGTAGGTCCAACCCTGAGTAAAGCCTTGTCCATAATTGTTCCTGTTGTCGCACTAAGGCTTGGAACTAAAAGATATTCATCAACTCAACTTCGTAATATTAATCCAATCCTGATATATTACCAATATATTATGATGATAGGAATGGGTTTGAGTGGTTTTCCTTACCATGACAGAATCCTAATTATTGGATGGGTATTTCTTCCGTTATTACTTGCATTGCCTTTTCTCAACTTTATGGTTAATTTAACGAAAATCAATTCAGATCGATATAGGACAGCATCGTAGATGCCAAAAAATGATGATGACTGTTGTTTTTAGGATAAAGATATATAAGCTTGCACAGGTGGGAATATTCTCTAAATAGACTTATACCTGGAGATAAAACTTTCTAAGGCTTTCGAGATTCCAAAGCAGGCTAGCGGTATTAAAGGAAGAAAATATCGAAGAAGTGGATTGAATAGAATGGGAATAATGATAATAGAGATTGGCAATAAGCTAAGGTCTGGTCGAATAGAGTATGTGGATTTAACCCAAAAAAACAAGCCCAAGATATGTAAAATCGCAAAAAACAATAATGGCAATAGAACTTTTAATATGAATTCAGATTGATATGATGATTGGGAAAAATCCTCAAGCATGCTAGCAGTACCAGGTGTTAAATTTGTAATAGAAATATCACCGATATTTACTTGCCAGGATGCGCTAAAAAGGCGTTCTCTTGCTCCAGCAACAAAGAACAAGGAGAGTAAAAGATAGGCTGAATAACTCACAATAATAGTAAGTAAATTAATTAATAGCGAGTCTGAACTACTTAAAGAGCTAAATCCTTCATATAAGTTCTTAGGCCTAAATGAGTAGGGACCACCCCACATATATCTGGGTATGATTACTAGATAATCATGAATCAAAGTGTAGAGTCCAGATATGATTAGTGAGGCAGTTAAAAGGATAATAAATATTCTTATAAGATAATTACGTCTAGATGGAATGTTGTTTTTATTGATATATAGCCTAATAAACTCATATAGTTCAATACCAAATAATGGTAAATTCTGTGCTCTAAAACATACGAGTATTAACTGCAGAAAAAGATTCCTAAGTCTTGAAAGAAGTGACTTCGCATAATTATATGGGTTTAATTTCTGCCTAGTCACGAAAAAGACTGCTACAGCCAATAGAGAGAAATTCTCTGTGCAAAATTTCAAGCTATATGTAGCTAACATTGGATGAATAGCAAGCAAAACCAATGAAAAATAATTGAGCTTGAAATACCTATTGCAAACAAAAAAAAGTGTTATGCAGGATAGTCCCGAAATCAACTGCGCTAGAAGTAATTTGAACAATGGACCTAGCAAAGGAAGGCCATGAATTAATTGGAGGGTAATTGAGAATAAAGGATTAAAATTAAAGCCATTTAGGTACTTTAATTTATCTGGAATAGAGGTCACATCTACATATCTTTCTCTGAAGGGGTCTAAAGTTAAATGGGCGCTATCAAAATTAGAAAACAACAATGCACAAACAGCAAGGCGAGGCAACCAAAACCAAAGAATAATATCCCTTTTAAGAAAAGAAAGCATATAGAAGTCCTATTTATTCATTGGAGCACTATATACGAGAAACAGTCAATATCATTATCAATTAGTCAAAATACTAGTAAATCTACCTACCAAAAGTCGGTAGACTATTGACCGGGGAATGCTATAGTAGAAAATATTTAAATTTAATCATTCCTGTTATCCGCAAGAGAATAAATGACAATGAGTTGTGTAAATGAGAAGGCATTAATAATTATTGCGGCCTACAATGAATCGTCGAATATTGAAAGTACCTTACAGGAGGTGAAAGATTATTTTTCGAATATAATTGTAATTAATGATGGAAGTGATGACAACACCCTAGAATTGCTTAATAAGCTAAGAGTAGATACTATTTCACACTGCATAAATATAGGTCAAGGTGGTTCTTTAGGAACAGGCTTGGCATTTTTTCTAAAACATACAAACCTTGAATATGCAATTACTTTCGATGCTGACGGACAGCATCGACCAAATCAAGCCATGGAAATGCTAAATTTCGCCAATAAAAATAATTTATATGCTGTGCTTGGCTCAAGATTCCTAAACAAGGAATATCTCAAATCAATACCATTTACTAAAAGACAAACCCTAAGAGCTGCGTCTATTTATGAAAAGATTTTCTACTCGATTAACCTTTCTGATGCTCATAATGGTCTTAGGGTTTTACATAGAAAACTGGTAAAAGAACACTTGGTCCCAATAAGGAATTTTGATATGAATCATGCTACAGAAATTTCGAAGAAGATAGTTGATTCTACCTTGCCCTTTGAGGAATTCCCAGTAGATATTATTTACCAGAATAAAGATTCTCAGAGTACAATAAATGCTGTCAATATCACAATAGCCTCCCTGCTGAAACACAGATGAGTATTTATGCGAAGTTTGTATTTTTTGCTGTGGTTGTCTTAAGTTACAGCCTCTCATATGTTTTTGCAAAAACAAACAGTATAAAAGCACTTGAGAAATTACTGATCATATTTTATGCAACTCTGCTCCTCCTTTCCGTATTGTTTCCTGAAGCTACTGTTGTCTCGGTCTCGCAGTTGCTTGGGGTAAGTCGATATACAGATTCATTATTATTTCTATTTATTGTTTTATCACTATCAATAAATTTCGTCTTAACCAGAAAAGTAGTTGAGATGGATCAGAGGATAAAATCATTGGTCCAGCATATTTCACTGACTAGAGTAACTGAACGCAATGGTTTAACTCCTAAATAAATTTAATGTTTACGCCCTATGACTAAGCATCGAAAATATATACTCCTTGGTAAAAATAGCAAGATCTCCAAGTATTTGTATAAAGAAATAGTCTCCAGGCAACTTGAAGTTCATCAGCTTAGCTGGTATCTAATTAAGAAATATGGGATTGTCTCCTGTTTATTAAAGACTCTAAATATATCTTTTTTGAAGAGTAATCATGCAGTTGGTTTAGAACTCATTATCATAGATTGTCTAATAGGAGGTAGTGATATTAAATACGAGTTGGAACTCCATACAAATTTACTTTTTGAGTCCAAAAAACTATCTTTGGATTCAAAATTTATCTACCTTTCAACTTTTGAACCGTCTAAATCAGCTGGTACCGATTATAGGGAGATGAAATTAATCCTAGAAGGACATATGGTCAAAAATAATGCTGTCATCATAAGAATGGGCCAACCTATTGATCCCATCATAGATAGCTACTTTGACAAACTTAATAAGTGGCAAAGAGGTTATCTACTAACAGATCTGCGTCTGAGGCCAATAAAAATACCAGGAACATATATCAGTGAAATAGTTGATATAATTTCGAATCAGAGAGATTTTAAGTCACTTTATAAATGTTATTCAGATATTTTATATCTAGTACTAGATATAAAATATAATCCAAAAGTCTTGTTTTCATTAAAAGCTGATAATAGGTTGATAGTTCCAATACCACTGTTTCTTATCTCTTATTTCACTAAATATTTATCATTCTTACTAAAAATAATTAACTGCCCCAGCAAAACAACAGACTTCTTTCAGAAGTTCTACTCAATTTATGAACATCAAAACATCTTAAATAGAACATTTAAGTAATTATTTTAATCATGACTTCCTCTAATACGATGAATAATTTAGTCTATGATTGTGTTGTTGTCGGGACAGGAATAAGTGCCGAACCAGTGTTACACCACTTATCAAAAACAAATTTAAAAGTCTTAGTGATTGATGGCAGTGAAATCAAGAATGATTATTGTGAACGAAAAGAATCAAACAAAGAAATTACGCGTCTAACGCCCAAGCAAATTTTCAAATCCTTAAATATTTATAACAATACTATTCCTATTAAATCAACCCGGTATTCACAAATTAGTTGCTCTAAATTTACTTATATTTATACCTCTGTATCAGGAGGTTTGAGTAACTTTTGGGGTGGAGGACTGCATGAATGGCCAGATGATGAGTTAACAAAGACAACAACACTACCTCTTGATAAAGTAAAAGAATCTTACAAAGACTTAAAAAATAGATTGATTTGTAAATCAAGAGATCATTTTTTCAATTCTTCTCCATTCGCAATGCCTTATATCAATGACAAGAAAGTATCGACTAGATTCATTACTAAAGTAACAGAATTCTTTTTTAATCCGCATGGTTTGTCAACTCATCCAAACAGGAGACTACCATTTGACCAGCATCTAATTTGGAATTCCAAAAGTACTATTTTGAATTACATAAATACTAGCAAAAACCTAATTTATAAATCGAATATAACTGTAGAATCAATTAGAAATACGTCCAATGAGAATACGCTTTACTGTACGACACCTCAAGGAGATGTCCAAATTCATAGTAAAAATATCTTTTTATGTTGTGGAACTATAAACTCAACATTGCTCGCATTTAGTGCTTTACAGAAACCGCATGCAAACCTTGAACTTAGGCATACAAATGCAGCCATTTGCCCTGTTTTATCTTTGAAGAAATCCCAATTATATTCTAATAATAATATTGACTTACCAGATATATCTTGGTCGTACTATCCAAGTAAAAATCAAGAGCCTTCTGCTGCTGGTTATTTAATAGCCTCTAATTTTTTATTAAAAAGATTCAAAAGTCGTTTTTACAGAATCCTTTCTCCAAAAATCACTGTTCTTTTTACTCAGTTTTTCTCTAGTTTAACATTCCTCACGATTTATAAAAAAGACACTAATTCAAATACTCATCTAAAAATCACGAGAAAATCATCTCATAATGAGTCCCATAGTGATTTTTTATTAGAGATATCTAGCAAACCTAAAATACAAAAAATCATGGCCAGTATGCTTCTTGATATGTTATCCCTAGGTAAATGGATTAAAAATAGATCAATCCTTCTTATCCCATTAGCAAGGCTAGTGAGAATTGGGGCTGATGTACATTACACCTCAACCATGCCAGATTCAAGCCTAAAATATAGTGAAATATCAACAAATTCGTATGGAGAAATCCAAAATCTCGTCAACATATATGCTTGTGATCCATCAAGGTTAGCTTATCTTTCATGCCTACCACATAGCTTTACATCAATGGCAATTATAAATGCCTCAATGCCTCACATTATTGATAAAATTCAAAAAAATCTTTAAAAATTTTATCCAATTGAGTGTATATAATCTAACTGCCTATTGTGACAAGATTATATAATCAAACTAGAACATAGAAATATCTGTCCTGGAATGTATTCCAAGAAGATCAAACCAGTCGAGATATAAATATTGAATTGATAATTATCTTTTTCTCTTTACGAATGCATTAATCAAGGTGTATTCCAAACGAATCTAGAAGAGGCCGCGTAGTTCCATACGAAGGCTAGTAAAATACCAGCCATTTGAGCCCAAAAAGCACTCTGAACTATAGTGTTGTAGAAGGCAGTAGCTATTCCTACATTTGCAATCACAGGTAATGAACTAACTAGTAAATACTTAAATACTCCCTTTAAAAGAAAAAATCCTTTTAATTTATTGGACCGAAATGTAAGGAGATTATTAATTAAATAATTAGAAATTGCGGCAATTACAGCTGAAATTGCTATTGACCTTTCGAAGCCTAACTGTGCAATCTCCATAAAGAACTTTGTAAACATTAGCTGAACAAAACAGCCAGTGGCCCCTACAATTCCAAAACTTATTGCTCTTCTTGGAACAACCCTAAATGACATTGTATGTAAAATGGATATAACAAAATCCCATAGTATAGAAAAGTCCAACTTGGACTCCCCATAAAATCTTGGCTGAAATGCAAGAGGAACTTCCGAAACAATAAGCCTACCTTGACTTACAGCAAGAAGCTCATAGAAGAATTTAAACCCATTAACATTTACTTTTCTAATTGATTCGTAGCAATTGTTGAAGTTAAGAACAAAACAACCACTCATGTAATCAGTAAGGTGTGAATATTTACTAGGCAAACTAAATCTAGAAATCTTATTAGCAATAGATGAGCTCTTTGTCCTTCTTCTGCTTAGTCCAGAAATTGTTGCATCCCCAATAAACCTACTTCCTACTACAATATCGGATTTTTGATCAATTAAGAAGCGACATGCATTTATTACATCTGATAATTTATGCTGACCATCTGCGTCCATAACAGCAACTATATCCCCATTTGCAGCCAATAAACCTTCCTTGATTGCACTTGCAAGTCCAGATCTACCAAGCCTACTGATAAGTCTTATTCGATGATCTTTCTTGGAAATCTCTTTCACAAGTTCAGGAGTCCCATCGGTCGAATCATCATCAACTACCAATACCTCAACTTCAAAAAAATCTTCTATTGCAAGCAAATCTCTCAGCAAAGGAGAGATGTTCTCTCTCTCATTAAAAGTAGGAAGAACTACAGAAAGGTGTGTCATATGGATTGCAGAGAAATTATTTTTCTTTAGATTTAGAACCTAAAGCAAGGCAGGCTAAATGAACAAAGCAAGAGTGACTAGCAAGTAATAAGGCTTTCGATTGATAATCACAGCATTCTAAATCGCAGACTTGAATCGTGGCCATGAGAATTGTGATAAGAACCCTTAATCATTACTAATCACCTTACTAAATCCATCAAAGCTCTAAAACTCAAGTAATTGCAACCGTTTCCAATGGAAAACCAGCAGCTAAAATCTGATAAAACCCGCCATCAAGTAATTATACCTGTAAAGCTTTCGTAAAGTCACTGAAAGATGCTAGACCAGAAGTATATAGAGGAGGAGATGAAAATTATGACACTTGCTAAAAAACAACGTCCTAAAAAAAAGCTACACCAACTTGAGCTGAATCTGATGGATGCATTCGCCCATCCCGACGATGGTGAGCAACGCAAGAGATATATCAAAAGATTTCTGTATGGCGAAGCATCAACTAAAAAAAAACTCAAATCTAAGCAAAGCTTTCTTTGGTTAAAAAATAGCTTTAAGTATTGGGCAAGATAATTTAATCATTTGGATTTGACCTTAGGAACGAAGTGATTAAAAATTTATATCTCCTAAGAATATGGACTCATGCATTCCTCCAAACAGCCAAAAGCCGGCCTTGTATCTGAACTTGATCAGCCTCTAGTTCTATAGGAGCATAAGCAGAATTAGCAGCTTCTAGCTTTATCGAGGAGCCATGTCTATAAAAATACTTTAATGTTGTTCCACTCCCGGGGACAAGAGCACTAACAACAGTTCCATTCTTCAACCTCATTGGATCTTGAACTGGTTCCATTAAAACGACATCTCCATCGGCAATATATGCATCAACCATTGAATCGCCGTTAACAGTTAAAGCAAAGACTCCTTTTTTTTCGAAGACATGATTCAAGTCTAATGTCTCTTGAACATCATCGAATGTTTCAACCAACCCACCTGCTGCAACTGCTCCAAGAACAGGAATACCCGAAACCAAACCCCCTAAAAGCTGCAAAGTCCTTGCCTGACCTTCCTGCCAAGTAATCCATCCTTTTTCTTGAAGGTGCCTCAACCTACTTTGTATGGGGGCAGGAGAGCGCAGACCCATGGCCGTCATCATTTGCCTAATAGAAGGACTGTGATGATGAGTTCCAATGTATTCGACTAACCAGTCATACAACTCCTGCTGAGATGGAGTAAGGCAATTATCAGAAGTGCTAGTCAATTTAGTGCAAATTCCCTACCAATACATTTGTACCTACAAAAAAACCTTCTGGCAAGTTCTACAGTCCTCCTAGCAAAGCAGCCAAGAGAGCCTGTTGGACATGCAAGCGATTTTCAGCTTGATCAAAGATCCGACTGGCTTCGTCATCCATAACTTCTGCACTAATTTCCTCACCACGATGGGCAGGTAAGCAATGCAGGACAATTGCATTGGGATCAGCTTCTGAAAGTATTGCCTTATCCAAACAAAAACTCTTGAAGGATTTTTTCCTAATTGCACTTTCATCTTCCTGCCCCATAGATGCCCAAACATCTGTATAAAGAATATTTGCCCCTTTTACAGCATCTACTGGATTATTTGTTAATTCAATAGTGGAACCTTCTACTAAAAGTTGTTTTGCTAAATTCAATATATTTGAAGATGGTTCGAACCCAGCGGGACACCCAATTCGGACATTAACTCCCAAAAGTGCTCCACAAATCATCAAGGAATGAGAAACATTGTTCCCATCACCTATATACGCAAGTGTTTTCCCTTGAAGATAACCAAACTCTTCCTTTATAGTGAAGAAATCTGCTAAAGCCTGGCAAGGATGTTCTAAATCTGTAAGGGCATTTATGACTGGTATTGAAGACCAATTTGCATAATCCAACAACTCTTTTTGAGCATATGTTCGGACTGCCAATACATCACAAAACCGGCTCAAAACTCTTGCAGTGTCTTCGATTGGCTCTCCCCTCCCTAGCTGGGTAACAGTTGGGTTGAGATCAACAGTTTGGCCACCTAGACGTGCCATCGCAACCTGAAAACTCACTCTTGTTCGCGTTGAGGCCTTAGTAAAAATCAAACCCAAAACACGATTCCCAAGATCGATTCTGCGATCACCTTTTTTTAACTGAGTAGCCAAATCAAACAAAGCATTGATTTGATTTGCAGTTACATCAGCTGATGAAAGGAAGTCCCCGCCTTTGAGTGCTGAAAGCTCGGCAGCGACACCATGGGATTTTGAAGCCATGGAAGAAGCTTTAAAGGATTGTTATTTGGAAACAATAGTGTTTAGTCAAGTCTCTGCGATTGCAACTAGCTCTTTAGGCAAGGAACTCTGGTCAAGCATCTTCTTCAACTCATCCCCTTCAATCACTTCTTTCTCTAGAATCTGCTGTGAGATATTCTCAAGAAGAGAAAGGTTATGCCTCAGAATTTTCAAGGCATTTTCATGAGCAAAGTCGACCAATCCTCTAACTTCCTTATCAATTGCCTGTGCAGTGGCATCACTTACAACCCGTCTAGGATTGTTATTCCCTCCTAAAAATTGTCCTCCACCTTGCTTGTCATAAGCGAGAGGGCCAAGAATCTCACTCATCCCATAAGTTCCAACCATCTGCTCTGCTAGATCAGTTGCTCGTTGCAAGTCATTAGAAGCACCAGTCGTTATTTTGCCAAACACTATTTCTTCTGCAGAACGTCCGCCTAACAAAGTCGCTATCTGACCTTGTAAGTCTTCTTTGGAGTTCAAAAACCTTTCCTCGGTTGGAAGCTGCAATGTATATCCCAAAGCGCTCATACCTCTTGGAACTATTGAAATCTTGGCAACTTTGCTTCCTCCGGGCATCAAGTGACCGACAATTGCATGGCCAACCTCGTGATAAGCAACTACTCTTTTCTCATCTTCTTGCAACACACGACTCTTTTTTTCAAGTCCTGCAACTACTCTTTCAATAGCTTCATTAAGATCTTTTTGCTCTACTTTATTGCGTTTGCTTCTAGCAGCTAACAGTGCAGCCTCATTAACCATATTGGCTAAGTCTGCACCAGCAAATCCACTGGTAGCTTGAGCAATTCGATCTAGATCAACCCCAGAAGCTAATTTAACCTTTTTTGTATAAATCTCAAGAATTGTCTTGCGACCAGAGAGGTCTGGCCTGTCTACCAAAACTTGCCTATCAAATCGTCCTGGACGCAAAAGAGCTGCATCCAAAACCTCTGGTTGGTTAGTAGCTGCGAGAACAATTACAGGCTTATCAGTGGAAGCAAAGCCATCCATCTCTGTAAGCAATTGATTCAATGTTTGCTCTCTTTCATCGTTACCTCCTACTACCCCCATTGAGCCTGACCTACTTTTCCCTATTGCATCGAGCTCATCAATAAAAATAATGCAAGGAGCTTTCTTTTTAGCTTGTTCAAACAGATCTCTTACACGTGCAGCTCCTGCACCCACGAAAAGTTCAACAAACTCGGAACCTGAAATGATGAAAAAAGGAACCTCTGCTTCACCCGCCACTGCTTTTGAAAGAAGAGTTTTTCCAGTTCCTGGAGGCCCTACTAAGAGGACTCCCTTAGGAATTCGAGCACCAATTTCTGTATAACGTTCGGGTGTTTTTAAAAAATCAACAATCTCTGTCAGTTCATCTTTTGCTTCATCAACCCCAGCAACATCTTCAAAAGTCACTCTCGATTCTTCATCTGGCACATAAACCTTTGCCTTGCTTTTAGTAAAGCTCAAAGCGCCTTGAGCGCCTCCTCCACCCATACTCCTGCGCGCAAAAAACTGAAGAACAAGGATGAAAATCAAAGGCGGGACAACCCAACTTAAAACTGTGGTGAAAATATTTGGTTTCTTAGGTGGTGCAGCTGCGAATTCAACACCCTTGCTCTCTAATCGCTGAGGCAAGTCCATATCAAATATTGGCGTAGTAGCCAAAACTGATGGGGCTCCCTCCTGAGGAGAAGAGAGCTCATATCGAATTTGGTCTTGGGTGATATATGCCCTCTTAACCTCTCCATCATTGACTTGGTTAATAAAAAGGGAATAGGGCACCCTAGGGACCTGAAGACTTGGGTTAGGCAAAAAGCTGCTTATCAGCAGCAAGGCGCCAAATCCAATCAACACAAAATTAATTATTCCGAAACGTCGATTCGGCTGATTGTCATCTTGACGAATCGCCATAGTTCAAAAAACAATTACTTCAATCCAAATTAAGCGGCAGTGACATAAAGCGTTTAATTCATCTGGCGTAAGAACCGAACGAAACCCCAGAAATCAAGCTTTTGTTATTGGGAAAGGTATTTTTAAAAGCCAATCTTCACCTAGCCTGAACATCTGCGTATCTTTCAATACCAACACCTGTTCCATTGAGGTAAACCCTAAATCAGATAAAGGTGTCATTTGAGGAAAACCTCCAAGCAATTTTGGAGCAATAACTATCGCCAATTCCTGAACGCAACCCTGCTGAATCGCAGAACTAGCCAAAACTGGTCCACACTCCCAAAGAGCTGAATTCACCCCTTTTTTTGCTAATGCTTTAAATAAGTCAATAGGATTAGTAGATGTAAGTGCTAGCCGATCCAGTGATTTAGGCAAATGGTTAAATTTTTCTTGATCCGCTTCAGGACCATACGCAATAAGTGTTTTCGCTTTTGATGTATCCCAAAGTTGCGCATCTATGGGCAAGTCCAGGCTCCTTGTTAGAACCACTCTGAGAGGCTCTGGATCTTTCAATCCGCGACTAGTCAGTAAAGGGTCATCAGCTCGAACAGTCCCACTACCAACAATTACCGCATCACAATTTGCTCGAAGCCCATGAACCCAAGCTCTAGAGGGAGGAGAACTAATCCATTGACTTAATCCATTACTTAATCCTGTTCTTCCATCCAAGCTCATTGCCCACTTAAGGACACCCCAAGGTCTTCCCTGCAGAACGCGAAAAACATAAGCCCTATTGAGGAAAGTAGCCTCCTGCTCTAGAAAGCCAGTGATTACTTCCAATCCTGCATTTCTTAGTTCAAATATCCCATCACCAGAAACCCTTGGGTCTGGGTCTTTCATCGCAATAACAACTCTTGCTAAACCTGCGTTCAGAATCGCTTTTGTACAGGGTGGTGTTCGGCCTTGGTGACAGCAAGGTTCCAACGTGACTACAAGAGTTCCTCCTTTTGCCTTAGAACCGGCCTGAGCCAAAGCAACAACTTCAGCGTGAGGCATGCCTGCCATGAGATGAAAGCCTTCCCCAACTAATCGACCAGCTTCATTTAAAACAACAGCTCCAACTAGAGGATTAGGGCTTGTATAGCCCTCTGCTAATGCAGCAAGTTGTAATGCCCTTCGCATCCAAGGGGTCCAAATTACCGAAGGCGAATCAATACTTTTCATCCAAAAAATTTTCCTGTGTCAAAGAACGCCACTCATTAACTACATAAGGAGGTACAGGTAAATCTGCAAAAACTCCTGGCAACCTTAAACGTAAAGGACGATTATTACTTAAATCCTCTAAAAGTGGATTTAATTCAAACTCAGCTGCTGCCTGCCTAGAATCATTTGCCAAATTTTGATTTGACAATGTTATATCATCTAAATACCAATCCCGAAGTCCAGAATGCACTATAAGTCTATTAGGATGATCCATACGCAAAGTTCCTGAATAACCTACTATTCTCAATACAAATTTCCCTTCGAAAGAACCTTTTCTATAAGCAATTAACTCCCAAGTTTGATAATCCAAATCACGCAAACTCTCTAAACTTCTAGTAAACAAAGTTCCATCTTCTCCTTTGACTGATTGCAACTTGGCCTGAGCTAATGAAGGGGTTAAGAAAATTATTGCAAAGACAACAAAAATACATAGAAAAGCCCTCATTAATTTTTCTGGCATGACATTTGCTTTAAGGTTCACAATGCTCCGAGTCAATTAAGGCATCCAAAGTTATTGCAGACCGTACCAAAGACTGATACTGCTTGAGGATTCGCCTATTACGTTCTAACCATCTTGCAGGATCATTCTCCTTTGTGGAATTCCTGGTTGTACCATCAAAGCTAGGCGCTTCAGGATCAACCAATTCAAGATCTTTCTGCCCTTGAATTAAGGCAAGCACAATTTCGTGAACTCGTTGTCGCCTTTCACGAAGATGCATTCCAGTTTCTTGTTTTTTCACTAATCAGACCAGCTCAATTAAAATTATGCTTAATTAACTCAAACAACATAAGAGAACCTCTTCAGATGTTGAGATTTATACATGGCAAAAGATAAGGCCCCAGCCCATCAAACTTCTAACCTCATCCATTTGATAGGAACAGATGCTGCCGGAATTGAGAATCTACCTACCAGCCTCAAAAATCTGATTCTTAACTCAACGACGATCTCAGCACCAAAAAGAATTTTAAAAGAGATTCCTAATTGGTGGGAGAACTCCAAAAGTAATAGGCCTCTCCCAGAATTATTCGAAACTAACAAACCAGAAAAGCTAATTGACTGGCTGAAGAAACAAAAAAAACCAACAATTGTCCTTGCTAGTGGAGATCCCTTGTGGTTCGGTATCGGCAACACGCTTCTTAAGTCATTTCCGAGAAATCAACTAGTCTTTCATCCATCCCCAACATCTCTCCAATTAGCATTCGCAAGATTGGGAAGGCCTTGGCACAATGCAAGCTGGATAAGCCTCCATGGTCGAGACCCTTCACCATTAGCGCAGAAATTGCGGAAACGACCAGAATCCCTAGCAGTCATCCCAGACCCATCACGTGGTGGCGCGGAAGAAGTCAGACAATATCTTCTAAGCTCAGGCTTGGCAGCAAATTATGACTTTTGGGTTTGCGAGCAATTAGGACATCAGGAAGAAAAAGTTCGTAACTTTCATCCTCTAAATGAGTTACCGAAAGATCTCAATCCTCTTCATATTGTAGTTCTAATAGAAAAAGAAAAGGTTCATTTTATTTCTAAAAAAATTCCATTATTTGGGATTGATGATGGTATTTACTTACAGAACAAAGGTCGACCAGGATTGATGACAAAAAGAGAAATCAGAATTCAATTAATAGCAGATCTTGAACTGCCAAAGATTGGAGTGATTTGGGATATTGGTGCAGGGGTAGGGAGTATAGGACTTGAGGCAATAAGGTTAAGTCCAGAGCTAAAGCTTTTAGCAATAGAAAAAAGGACTGGCTCAAGAGAAATAATTCAAGAGAATGCAAGAAGACTCTCAGTAAAACCCGAGAAAATCATCGAATCAGAAGCATTAGAAGCTATCTCAACTCTCTCCAAAGACTTAATCAATCCTGACAGAGTTATCTTAGGGGGTGGTGGAGGTGGTGGATCTAATGGGCCCAGTAAGAAAACACTCTTAGAAGCTATTCTCAAAAACTTAAAGCCTAAAGGGATTGTTGTAATTCCTTTGGTTACGCTAGAATCCCTTTCTGAATTATTGGAGATATTAAAAAGTTCAGATTTAACAACTTCTGTAAGTCAGCACCAATCATGGAGAGGGGTATCGATAGGCAATGGAACAAGGTTAGAGCCTTTAAACCCTGTTTACATTCTAAAAGCAAAGTGAATCATCTGAAAACAGTTAGGCTATGATGAATAATGCCAATTAATACACATTTATATTAACCTTATCACCTTTTTTAATTTGTAACCTTTTTATCTCACCAGCAAGCAATTCAATAACACCATCGACCTTATACATTGGTCCGTACAACTTACATGGAGACAAATAACATATAGGGACATTCTCCTCTAAATGAATAACGACTTTATTAGATATAAAAACCATATCAAGACTGATAAGAGTATTTTTCATCCAGAACTTTACAATTTCAGGCTTAGGATATTTAAACCACATTCCTCTTCCAGATGGAAACTCATTCCTCATCTGCATTCCAGTTATCTTCTCATGCTGCGTATCTGCTATTTCCAGCAAAATACATTCACCTATTGACAAGCACCAATGAGCCTCAATGGGAAGATATTGAGGCTCATTGGTAGTTAAATAATGAGTAGAAACAGATAAAGATTGTACAGAAATCCCCAAAGAAGCACTGAGGATTGGTATCACTATAAATAAAGTCTTTTTCTTGTTATATATCTTGCCTATCTGGTTTAGCAACATGTGGCAAACCCCATCCCAATTTATTGCGTAAAACTTGAAAGAATTCATGGTCAGACAATCGAACAAATTTAACTGGGTGTTCACTTCTACGTATCAATACCCTGTCCTCTGGCCACACATAACACCCTGCACTTCCATCAACAACCATCATCAACCTTTCAGGAGTGGCTGGGAAAACTGTGACAGGCTCCTGATCACTAAAAACCAAAGCTCGCGAGGCAAGCGAATGAGGGGCAATTGGTGTTAACTGTAAAACCGGACATTCTGGGCTAATAACTGGCCCGCCAGCACTAAGCGAATATGCAGTAGAACCAGTAGGAGTGGAAAGGATTACACCATCTGCAGAAATATCAACAGGGGCATGTCGACCTATAGAGACTTCAAAGTGGCACATGCTTGTTAAAGGCTCTCGATGCAAAGCCATTTCATTAAGACACAATGCCTCCCATCTTCGCTGCTCTCCTCGCATAACGCTAACCACAAGACTTGTTCTTTCTTCCAAAGTCCATTCTTTCGATAGGACCTGCTCTAGTGCCGTGTCCAAATCATCTAAATATGCTTCCGCTAGAAAGCCAAGGTGACCTGTATTGATGGTAAGAATTGGAACTTTGACAGGAGCAGTTTGACGAGCCGCCGAAAGGACAGTGCCATCTCCCCCCAAGACAATTGCAAACTCCATCCCTGAATCAAATCCTTCAGGAACACATGCGTTGTAGCCCAAAATTCGCATATGTTGATCAGGGTTAGCAAAGCCAACCATTCCCCCTGAACTACTTACACGTATAACTTGATAACCAGCCTTTTCTAACCTGCTCTGAATTTTGTAGGCAGTCTCTACCGCAAGCTCCTTGCCATCATTAACGATCAGTCCTACTCGGGGCACCGATCGAATTAGACAAAGTACTTTTTTATTTTAATAAATAATTGCCATTTTGAAATAATCCTGGCCTAATTCGATGCATTAACGAAAAATCAAATAATCAAAACTGCTCCAAGAATCTCAAATCGCTTGTATAAAGCCTCCTTATGTCATCAATTCCATGCCTAACCATACAAAAACGTTCGACTCCTAGACCAGCAGCAAAACCGCTCCAAACATCAGGATCAAGGCCTAATCCTTCCAAGACTGCAGGGTCTACCATTCCGCATCCCATTACTTCAAGCCATCGGCCACGCCACTTGACATCCACTTCTGCAGAAGGCTCTGTAAATGGGAAATAGCTTGCACGGAACCTAACCGGCAAATCCCCGAAGAAGGCCTTCAGAAAAGCCATAACAGTTCCTCGAAGGTGACTGAAGTCAAGCCCCTGATCTATTGCAAGCAGCTCCACTTGATGAAAAACAGGAGAATGAGTTGCATCAACTGAATCCCTTCTATAAACCCTTCCAGGCGCAACAATCCTGACAGGAGGATGATTTTGTTCTAAATGACGGATCTGAACTGGAGAGGTATGAGTACGTAAAAGCAGATCACCATCGAGGTAGAAAGTATCCTGCATATCTCTTGCAGGATGATCTTGAGGAATATTTAGAGCAGAAAAATTATAATGATCATTCTCCACTTCAGGTCCCTCAGCTACTGAATAGCCCAAACCACAAAATAAATCGACAATATCTTCAGTAGTTTTTATTAAAGGATGTCTATTTCCTGCAAAGCTTCCAATCGATGGAGCTGTGACATCAATAGTTTCCTTGAGAAGCAAGTCTTGCAATAGTTCCGCCTTTAAATCATTCAAACGGTCTGAAAGCAATTGCTGTAATTTATTTTTGATCAAATTTGCTCTCTGTCCAATCAAAGGGCGCTCTTTAGAAGGGAGATTACCCATTCCGCCTAATATCAATGACAGTCGACCTTTCTTTCCTAAAAAAGCAACTCTTAGTTTTTCTATAGATTTTGGATCTTGAGCACTAGCTATTTCTAACTCAGCTTCTTTTTCAAGCTGAGCAAGATTTTCGTTGAGTTGGTTAAGAGAGCTGGTCACATCCACGGCATTAACATCAAAATTCCGACTACAGACCATAGGCGGCAGTCCGGACTAAGTTCTTCTTAGTACGAATTTCGCAATGCATCCTCTCAGCATCTTAATTAGCAATGACGATGGGGTTTTTGCTGACGGGATTAGAACCCTTGCGAATGAAGCCTCTAGCAGAGGGCACAAAGTAACTGTTGTATGTCCTGACCAAGAGCGATCTGCAACTGGCCATGGTCTTACTTTACAGGCGCCTATTAGAGCCGAGAGAGCAGATGAATTATTCAGCAATGGCATAACTGCATGGGGATGCAACGGGACTCCAGCAGATTGCATAAAACTTGCTCTTTATGAATTACTACCAAAAAAACCTGATCTCATACTCTCTGGTATTAATCATGGTCCCAATCTCGGTACTGATGTCTTTTGTTCAGGAACAGTCGCAGCTGCATTAGAAGGGACCTTAGAGGGAATCCCAGCAATGGCAGTTAGCGTAGCCTCCTTCCAATGGAGAGATTTCACATATTCAGGAAAACTAGCGCTAGCAATCGCAGAAAATGCGATTGCTAGCATATGGCCCAAAAGTCTTCTTCTTAATCTAAATATTCCACCATGCACCAAAGAAGAAATGAGCTCCCTTAAATGGACAAGACTATCTATTAGGCACTATGAAGAACAATTTAGCAAAAGGGTAGATCCAAAAGGTAATCCTTACTACTGGCTAGCAGGAGAGGCAATAAACGACCTTGAAGCGGCTGGCGATGGCCCAAGTGATTGGCCTAGTGATGTAGCTCAGATAGATAGCCTTGGTCCATCTCTAACGCCAATTCAGCCTGATCTCTTTTGGAGAGGTGATCTGGCGCAACTTCCAGAAATCAAAATAAAGATCAATTAGTTCGATAAATTCTCTGAAGAAGCCAAAGAGAAAAAATCAAGCCAATCAGATGTGCAAATAAAACTTGAGTATTGCTTAGAACCGACAACATCTCTAATGACGTAATTGGATAGTTTTCCATTGCCCGCATACCTGCCCCTATCGAAATTCCAGGGGCCTGCATTGATGCCTGAACAAACAGAGCACCTGCCAAAGATTGATACCCTACTGAAGCAAACACAAGCCCAAACAAGTCAGCTATCAATCCTCTCTTCAATAAACGACTTGTTTCACCTCTAGAAGGCCTTACGGAGCTATCTATAGCTCTGCCAGTACGTACTATCAACCAACCATGCCAGAGACCGTATAACAAGCAAAAAAATGCCAAGGTTGTTAAGGACAAACCAGGTCCTAAGCCCAAAGCTCTCTCCGAGTTACGTGCAAGACTGCTTCCAACATTGTTAAAAAGCAAAACCCCTACAACCACCACTCCAAGAACTGTCTGAACCCAAAACCGAATCCAACCAATGCGGCGCAAACCCAAAGAAAGTAGCTGGAAATCAAGTTGATCTGCCATCCATAAAAAAGCGCCTGCCGTCCAAACTTGCCACCAAAACCAAAAATTTGCACGCTTCCCTTGATTCCCCTCTGCTCTCCTACGCAGGCACTTCTTCCAACAGCTTTAGCTTTAGGAAGTTTTGACGGCCTTCATACTGGTCATCGACGCGTGATTGAAACGGTCACGGGGTCTAGTGCTGGGATCCCAACTGTTGTGAGTTTTTGGCCTCATCCACGAGAGGTCTTATATGGAGAGAAAAGACTACGTTTAGACCTACCTTCTGAAAAAACATCTCTGCTTGAGCCAATTGGTGTAGAACAACTTGTTCTGATTCCCTTCGATAAGATTTTAGCTTCACTAACCCCAGAAGAATTTATACATGAAATGCTTCTGGGAACACTAAAAGCAAAAAAAATTGCAATTGGAGCCAACTTTAGATTTGGTCGAAATCGAGAAGGCGACGCAAGACAATTAAAAGAAATATGTTCAAATTTAGGAATTGAAGTTTCAGTTGTTCCGATAATTAAAGATATGAACGGAAGAATGAGTAGTAGCCGGATTAGATCGGCTCTTAATGAGGGGAACTTAACTTTGGCAAAACGACTTATGGGCCGTGCCTATAGCTTTCGAGGAAGAGTGGTAAAAGGAAGGGGTCTTGGCAAAAAACTTGGTTGGCCGACAGCAAACCTAGAAGTTGATGGGCGAAAATTCCTTCCTACTCTTGGGGTTTATGCTGCTTGGGCCTGGATAAGTGACAAATCTCAGCCTTTTCCAGCTGTTATGAACTTGGGACCTCAGCCAACTATCGATCCCTCATCTCCCTCAGCAGTAGAGGTTCACATGCTAGATAAGGAAATTGATTTAACTGGAAAGGAATTAGTAATCCAGCCCGAACACAGGCTCAGGGACCAAAAGCAGTTTGGGGACCTTGACTCATTAAGCAATCAAATTTGCAACGATGCAAAATTAGCAAGAAGCTTATTAGAAAGAGACTAATAGACTTGATCAAAGTGTTGGATATGCATTTGTCATTCCCCAGGCAATAAAAACGCCAATACCCCCTAAAAGGATTACGCCCCAGATCAAAACATTCATTGTGCTATCAAAACCTCCTTGGAGCATTAACTGATATGTGTGCCATCTTGCCAAGATTGACATGAATTGGATGTCTTTAGACCCAAATACAAATCGGTGCGTTGCTCAGCTCATAGATGCCAACCTAGACAGAGCCAGAGAGGGGTTAAGGGTTGTAGAAGATTGGTGTAGGTTTGCCTTAGACAAAAAAGAGCTTGTTATAACTCTAAAAGATTGGAGACAACAATTAGGTAGGCATCATAAAGATGTTTATAAACAATCCCGTTCAACAGAAAGAGACCAAGGGATTGGATTGAGTCATCCAGAACAAGAAAATCGACATTCCCCAAAACAAATCATTTCTGCAAACTGCTCACGTGCCCAAGAAGCATTAAGAGTTTTAGAAGAGTTCTCAAGAATTAATGATCCTGCCTTAGCCAAATGCGCATCGGAAATAAGGTATCAGTTATACGAATTAGAATTAGAGATCATTAAAGCATCATTACATAATCAAAGAAAACAAAAACTGGAAAAATGCAAAGCCTATCTAATCACTAACCCACATCCTAATCTTTTGAAAATAGTTGAGCAATCTATAAAAGCAGGAATATCAATCGTCCAATATCGGAACAAAATCGATAATGATCTTGATAAACTATCCCAAGCCAAAGAGATGGCTTATTTATGCAAAAGAAATAATGCGCTTTTTATTATCAACGACCGCATAGATTTAGCTATAGCTGTTGATGCTGATGGCATACATTTGGGCCAAAATGATATGCCATATCTTATTGCGAGAAAAATTTTAGGCGATGAAAAAATTATAGGCAGAAGCACCCATTGCCTAGAAGAGCTTCTATGCGCCCAAAAAGAGGGGTGTGATTATGTAGGGGCAGGTCCTATTTATCACACAAATACAAAATCAATCAAATCCCCTACAGGAATTAAGTATGTCAAAGAGGCCACAAAGTTCTCAAAGCTACCCTACTTTGCAATTGGCGGAATCAACAGCTCAAACATCCATGAAGTAATATCAGCCGGGGCAGCAAGAATTGCTGTTTCCGGAGCGATTATGAACGCCAAGGACCCCACATTAGCAACAATTGAACTGTTAAACAAAGTGTCATGAAAGTCACCATTAATGGCGTATTAAATCAAATTCAAGTAGATCATAATTCTTTAAGTCTAGACAGGCTAATTAAGCAGTTAGGGCATCACCCTCGCTTGGTAGTAGTTGAATACAATGGCACAATATTGACTCCTGAGAAATGGGAAGAGCAACAAATTAGTGATGGAGATAATCTTGAAATTGTAACAATCGTTGGAGGCGGTTCCTAGAGTTAATTGAATTGCAAACAGAAATTGTTCAAATTCAAGTTCTCGGCTGCTGTAATTAAAAGTTGGCTCGCCGTAATTTTTCTCCCATTCATATTGTGTGCAACGCTTTTAATCCAGCCAGAGCCTGGCTATGCAGCTAGTGGAGGGCGAATAGGAGGCGGAAGTTTTCGTTCACCCTCTATTCCAAGAACTGGAAGTTATGGGGGTGGCGGAAGTTACAGAGGTGGTTATGGAGGCTATGGAGGTTACAGAGGCGGCGGTATTGGTTTTCCTTTCATACTCCCAATTTTCGGCTTTGGAGGAGGGGGACTTTTTGGATTCTTAATCCTAATGGCGATTGTCGGGACAATTACGAACTCAATCCGACGTGGAAGTTCTCAATCACTTGCAAGCAGAACAAATTCAACTAATAACCTGACTGGTCCTGTAACAATGATTCAACTTCAAATAGGACTATTAGCTGCAGCAAAGGAGCTTCAAGAAGACCTTAGAATACTCGCCACCTCATCCAATACAAATACTCCCGCTGGGCTCCAAAAAGTCCTCCAAGAATCAACTTTGTCTCTTCTCAGACAACCTCATCTATGGGTATATGCCAATCTTGAGTCAGGGAGCGTACCTTTTAACTCTGCAGAAACAACCTTCAACAGGCTGTCAATTACAGAACGAAGCAAATTAAAGGCTGAATTAACATCAAATGTGTCTGGTCAAATCTTCTCTGAAAAAAATTTAGAGGCAAAAGTCGGGGAAGCTTCTCCTACCAATGAATATATTGCTGTCACAATTTTGGTCGCTTCCAGAACTCGCCTTGTTCTTAATGAAATAGCCACCAATGATCAATTAAACGAGAACCTCCGAATTCTTGGATCAATTTCTTCTGAGGATTTGATGGCTTTAGAAATTATTTGGCAGCCAGAAGGACAAGGAGAAGTGTTAAGCAACGAAGATTTGGTACTTGCATATCCAAACCTGAAACACCTGTAAAAACAGGAGAAAAGAGCCATCGGCAAAATTCTTCATAATTTCTTTAGCCAAAAACGTGCAATAAGAACAAAATCAGGGCTTCAACACAATTATCTTTGGTTGACTAATTCTCAAATATCACAAGTGTCTGCCAGATCTGACCAAGGGCCAAGATCAATGAAATGGGAAACAAATGGGGAACTCGCTCAAAGAGACCTCTCCGAGTTAGTAAATCGTCTTATGAATGTCGAATCAACAAATCATGGTGATGAGTTGTCCAGGCTAAGTGACAAATGCAACGAAGAGCGATGAATCTTTGAATTACCTCTTGCGAAATTGCTTTTGATATCTCAACTTCAGTTCAACCAACCTGAAAGGATGAGAAGAAGAACGTTGCAGTGGGTCAACAGTCCTGTCCTATTAGAAGCAATCATGCGCTATGAACAAGGACGTCTCCCACTTTCCATGAAACTTTGGGTTGAAAAGCTCTTGGAATTAAAATCTCATGAGAGTTCAAAGCTACTGCCTAAGCTTCATAATTCATAAGCCATTAGAGATGTTGTTGGTTTTCACGACTTAAGGATACGAATAGCTGCCATTGCAGCTCCGTATCCATTATCAATATTGACCACAGTCAATCCGGGCGCACAACTTGAAAGCATTCCTTGAAGAGCACTATTTCCGCCTGAGCTAACACCATAACCAACAGAAACAGGAACCCCAACTACTGGTTGTGGAACTAAACCAGTAATTATTGTAGGCAACGCTCCCTCCATACCAGCACATGCAATCAAAGCCTTGGCCTCTTTGATCTTCTCTAAATTGCTCAAGAGTCGATGCAACCCAGCGACGCCTACATCAACCAAAAGTTCAACAACAATTCCGTGACAATGCAAAGCTAATTCTGTTTCTTTAGCTATTTGCAAGTCACTTATTCCACCACTCAAAACAATTACCTTACCCAAGGCTGGTTTTAGAGGAAGAGGATCTCCCATAGTAAGGCACTTGGCATCTGAGTGGTACGTAACTTCTTTGATCAAATTTTGAACGTCCTTTGCTTTATGCAATTGCACTCTCGTCACAAGGGCAAATTCATTAGCTAATCTCAGTGTTTCCAATATTTCAGCTATTTGGGCTGCAGTCTTGTGCTCACCCCAAATAGCTTCAACCATGCCAAGTCTTTTGAATCGTTGAAGGTCAAGCCTTGCTTTAGGAGTATTCACTGAGGTAATAACTCACCTTCAAAAACAAGTGGGAAAGGATTACCACTTGCTTGGTCAATTGCATTGCGTGCAATTGCTTCAAAACTTTCTTGAACAGAAGCGATTTCATCTTGTGAGATTGATTTCCATTCTGAACGACTAGCCCAACTAATCAGGAGAGTTGCCTCCTCAGATTGAGGGTCCCAAAATAATTTCCTCCCAAGAAAACCTTGTTTTTGAGACAGCCATTTTTCCCAACTATGCTTTTCTGCAATCAACCAAGCATCTCTATATTTTTCAGGAACCTTTATACGTAAATGTTCTATGATTTCTGGGGGATTTGTGGTGTTCATAATCAAAAGCTCAGCATTTATTCCACTGGTCTTAACAAATATAATGCTCAGTCCTAAAATAAGATAAGCAAAGAATTTAGGGAGAATTACAGATAATCGCTTAAAGCATTTCATAATTGTTCCAACAAAGCAACTGCGTAACTACTAATCCCTTCTTCACGCCCTTCGGGACCTAATTTTTCATTGGTAGTTGCTTTCACACCAACCCTATCTAAATCTACTCTTAGTTTTCTTGCTAAGTTATCTCTAATAGTCTCTATTTGGGGTTTTAACTTTGGACGTTCCGCAATAACAACTGAATCAACATTAACAATCTCCCATCCTGCCTCATTAATTAATTCAACCACTTGAGATAAAAGGTAAAGACTATCTACATCCTTCCATTGAGGATCTTCAGGAGGAAAGTATTTACCGATATCTCCCAAGGAAAGAGCCCCTAACAAAGCATCGGTTATAGCGTGAGACAGAACATCAGCATCACTATGGCCTTCTAAGCCGAGTTGATCTGGATGAGATAGCAGAACTCCGCCCAAAATCAGTTTTCTCCCAGGCACTAAGCGATGGATGTCATATCCATTTCCTATCCGAATTTTTCTAGAACCGCTGTTCATGACTATCGCTCCCTCAAAGAGTTTATGTACTGGAGAAGAGGCAGCGTCAATTTACATCCGATCAAAGTCCTCTTAAAGGATATATCAGCTCCTAAATAACTGATTTGGATTTCAGTGCTTTAGAGATCTATTTAGCACTTCAAGCAAACACAACACTAACTCTTCTAAAGAAAAGCAGATTAATTGAACTACCTCAGCAAAAGTTCCAACCAAGACCTAAGTAATTTTAATCAGCGCAGCAAATTCCTAATACAAAATTCTACAGGCTTTATCTTTTAAGCTCAGATATTATTCTTTTCTGGCCATTTAACAAAACAGTTAAATCAGTCATTGCATAAAAAAAACTCCTCTGAAGGCCTAAACCTACAGTGTAAACGTTCGAGCTGCTAATTCATTTTCTCAACCACCAAATCAAAAGCTGATTAAATTTATAATCTAAGTCTGATTGTGCAAGTAGGTAATCAGCCGCTCAATTCATCCTCAACTTCGTAACCTTCTTGAGTCCAATCTGCGTGAGAATTTGTCATACACTTTTCCTCTTTGAGAGGTGAAGGCATTGACAAACCCAGCCAACGTGAAAAAAGGTCTGGCCTGCGCCGCTGCGTTCTTAATTGACTTTGCCTCTTCCTCCATAAATAGACAGCTCTGTGATCGCCACTCAGTAAAACATCTGGGACCCTCATGCCCTGAAAATCTGCAGGTCTTGTGAAATGAGGATGTTCCAAAAGGATGTCAGCATGGCTCTCATCTAACAATGATTCTTGTGTACCGACTGTTCCTGGAATCAAACGCAATACACCATTAACAATCACCATCGCAGGTAACTCACCACCTGTAAGGACAAAGTCGCCCAAAGAGATTTCTTCATCCGCTAATGATCTAATCCTTTCATCAAAACCTTCATAATTACCACAAATCAGGACTAACTGATCATATTCAGAAGCCCAACGATGGAAATCGGGCTGAGTAACTAACTTTCCTTGGGGAGTAAGCAGCAAAATCCTCCGTTTTTTGTAGACCGGAATTGAATCCACTGCGGCAAAAACAGGTTCAGGCTTTAGAACCATTCCAGCCCCACCCCCATAAGGCTGATCATCAACTTTTCTATATCGATCAGTTACAAAATTACGAGGATTATGAGTTTTTATCTCAGCAATTCTTCCTGCAATTGCACGCCCAATTACACCTAATCGGTCTAAAACTCCAAAAACTTCAGGAAACAAGGTCACAACGTCAAAACGAAAGGGAGACATTTTCTTTAATTAACCTCGTATCCCAATTCTGAAAGGCGAGCAGGTTTACTTCTCCAATTAGGAACAACTTTCACAAAAAGTTCTAAGTAAACAGGTCCGTTAATCATTTCTTGGATTTG
Organism: Prochlorococcus sp. AG-363-K07; assembly: GCA_003280225.1. Lineage (GTDB taxonomy): Bacteria > Cyanobacteriota > Cyanobacteriia > PCC-6307 > Cyanobiaceae > AG-363-K07. The sequence continues at coordinate 30,392 of QCFO01000005.1, forward strand.
TAGTCTGGAAGCTTGTCCAATCTTCTTTAGCATTGCTCCTCCCTTTCCTATAAGAATGCCCTTCTGACTTTTCCTCTCTACAAGTATTGTAGCCAATATAGCAGTATTAGACTTACCCTTTTTTATTTTATTCCCTGATGTTATTTCCTCTATTCGATCAATCATAACTGCAACGCTATGGGGCACCTCCTCTTTTGTCTGAGAAAGGATTTGTTCTCTAATCAATTCTCCAATAACAACCTTATCTGGTTGGTCTGAAACCATCTCAGGTGGATACAATTGTGGGCCTAAAGGTAAAAGAGAGACCAAAGATCTAACTAATTCTTGACAACCTTCGCCGTTAAAAGCACTACATCGATAAATGGGCCAGACAGAATCTCCAAATAAATTCCTATAGGAATTCTCTCTCTCCAAGTATTCTGCTTCACTAACTAAGTCAGACTTATTCAACGCAACCAATACAGGTTTAGTCTGATTCTTTAAAAGTTGAACTATAAATGAATCTCCCCTACCTGGAGGATGGCAAGCCTCAAGTAAAAGCAAAACAATATCCACTTCTCCAATAGCTGACCTTGCACTTTTAACTAATCTTTCACCTAGTAAATGATGAGGTTTATGTATGCCAGGTGTATCCACTATCACAACCTGAGCATTTGAAGTCGTCAAAATTGCCCTCAAGCGAGTACGAGTGGTCTGGGCTACTGGCGAGGTAATTGCAACCTTCTCACCGACCAAGTAATTAACAAGAGTTGACTTACCAACATTAGGGCGCCCAATCATCGCAACGAAACCTGACCGGTACGAACTTGAAATAGGCTCATCAACGAACATGGAATCAAACATGACCTCCAATAACCGCATCTAAGTGTCTGAAAAGCATGAACCAAAAAAAACCAACTTTTAAAGAAGCACTAAACGCATCATTACTGTGGTGTAATGCTTGGGATGCAGGAGAAATAAGTGACGAAGTCTTTGCTGATCGGGTATCAGAGCTTTTAGAGACTAAAGACGGAACAAGGGGATTTCTTGCGGTGAGCTTATCTAGTGAGTCTCCCCTGATGGACAGACTCCCAGAATCACTTGTTTTCCAACTAAGAGCAGCGGGGGAAATTGTTATTGATCTAACTGTAAGAAATTTAGCAATGAGTACTGCAATGTCACTACACCATCAGCGAGAAAAAAGCCTTCAACAAAAAGCCGGTTCAGAGCAAGTGAGAAGAAGATGTTTGGATCTTTTAAGATGCCTGGAACCCAATAAAGTTAAAAGGAGACTGGAGAAACTACTAAATGGAACTAAAGGCGAAGGAGCAGATGTTGAGTTCTTAGAGAAATGGGGCTATGACAATGAACAAAAACAATCTATAGCGTCTTCTATTTATGAAGTGGCAGAAAACCAAAATTAGATCAATCTCTGCGCCCACCTCCCTGAAGAGCAATAATCAAGCGCAAAATAAATACAAAAAGGTTTATATAAGTTAGATACATACCAAGAGCACCAGCTAAATATTGGTCATCGTTGTACCTTCGAGGCATTGTATAGAAATCTACAAAAGACATTCCTACAAAAAGAACTGTCCCAAAGCCTGCGATCATTAATTCAAAACCACTTCCACCAAACATCCCAGGGACAAATAAGCCTCCAATCAATTGAACAACCATTGCAATAATTAAACCCAAAAGGCCCAAGCCAACTACTCCACTGAGGGCCTGACCAACACTGTCACTCATGCGGCGACCGACAACAGAAGCGATCACAAAAGTAATTCCTGTCGCAAAAACAGCAGTTCCAATAGCCCCCATTCCTGCAGTTGCAATTGCTAGACCCACAATTCCACTGAGAGTAAAGCCAGTAAGCAAACTAAAGCCGGTAAGCAAAGGAAGTGCTTTAGTGTTATTTGCATTATTGGCTGCGCTGGATGCCATAAAAAACAGAATCAGCTCAGCCACAAAAGCCACTAAAAAGAGGGGCTGAAATAACGATGGATTACTTACTTGAAGGGATAAACCACCTATTACTCCTCCAGCCGTTAAAAGCATTCCTCCGCCTACATAAGGCAATGCTTTGTTAACCACATTTGGGCCTACCAGAGAACTCGATTGAGCTTCACGGATTGCCTGTTGGAAATTACTACTTGCTGGCATGGCTCACTTCATCACATAACCACTTTACTTTGCCAGAAAAAAAAAAAAAATGTCTAATCAACTCTGGGCGGTTCTCCCTAACGCTTACCTTGAGATGCATAAGCATCAACGACACGCTGCACTAACGCGTGCCTAACAACATCTCTGGAGGTCAACCTACAAACGGAAACACCTTCAACCTTTTCAAGTAATTCTGCAGCTTCTACGAGTCCACTCAACTGCCCTACAGGAAGATCTACCTGAGTAATATCCCCAGTCACAACCATTCTAGAGCGTTCACCCAATCGAGTAAGCACCATACGCATTTGTGCGCATGTTGTGTTCTGTGCCTCATCAAGAATTACAAAGGCATCTTCCAGTGTTCTTCCTCTCATATAAGCAAGAGGTGCTACTTCAATAATTCCCTTCTCAAGCAAGGCCGATGTTTTCTCTAGCCCAAGCAGTGAGTGAAGAGCGTCATAAAGAGGTCGCAAATAAGGGTCAACTTTTTGTTGAAGGTCTCCCGGCAAAAATCCAAGCCTTTCTCCAGCCTCCACAGCTGGTCTAGTTAAAATTAGTCTCTCGACTTTTCTTTCCGTAAGCATTCTTACTGCAAGAACAGTTGCTAAAAAAAGTTTTACCAGTTCCTGCTGGTCCTAAAGCTAATGTCAAGTCATGAGTTTCCATGGCTTCCACATAGCCCTTTTGCCTAAGAGTTCTTGGGCGTAAAAGCTTACCCCGTTGACTTCTAGCTAGGACGAGATTTCCCAATGAGGCATGAGCTGAGGTTCGACCTGTGTCCAATGAGTTGATTGCTGCCTGTAAGTCAACTTGTTCTACAAGTTGACCCTCTTGCCATATAGGACGAATTAATTCTATTAAAATCCTTGCTCTTTCAACCTGAGAAGGTCGTCCACTGATTTGGAGCTCCAGTCCTCTAATAACACAACTTGCACCTGTTAAATTCTCAATTCGATGTAAGTTTTTCTGACCCAATCCTGACAATGCAACTGCAGCACTGGAATCTGGAATGTCGAATAGGAAGCTACCGGAAGAGGTTGCTTCTGACATAAATAAATTCAGCCTTCTGTGTTGTCAGAGGTTGATTCCTCTTGTTGTGCCTCAGTTTTAGCTTTAGAAGAGTTCTTTCCAGCTAACTTTCGAGCTTGTTCTTGCTTTGCTTTTCCAACGATTTCAGCTGGACGAACTTTTTTTTTCTAAAAGTCCACCTTTCTCTAGCAGGGACCTAACAGCATCTGTAGGTTGTGCACCTTGACTAAGACGAAGTCTTAGAGCCTCTGTATCAAGCCTTGTTTCCTTAGTTCTAGGGTTATAAAACCCTAGCTCTTGTAGAGGCCTTCCATCTCGGCGAGAGGTGCTATTACAGGCAACCAGGCGAAAACTCGCTTCTCGCTTCTTTCCAAACCGCTTTAGGCGGAGCTTGATCATCTTGTCTTTAGTCTATGTAAGGTGTTTTTCTTGGCTAGGTGCTTTATTTCAGCACTAGCAAGTTATCTACATTAACCTGTTAAGGGTCAAAGATCCCCAAATCCTTTCTTTTTTTTGATTGGACGCTGCCTACGTACTCCTGCTGAACCCCTACCTCCTCTGGATTGTCCCAAATTCCCTCCCATAGGAGATTGCATCTGCTGACCAACTTGACCAGCCTGTCCCATGCCTGGGAAGCCACCCATTCCAGGCATTCCTGGTAATCCGCCTCCACTAGACATCTGTTTCATCAAGCCACGCATCCTCTGAAAATCGGCGAGAACCTTATCCACATCTGAAGCTGTATGACCGCTACCAAGAGCAAGCCTTCTTCTTCGAGAAGGTTGAGCAGCTAGTAATTCAGGCTGAGTTCTTTCTTCTGGAGTCATCGAGCCAATCATTGCCTCTATTTTTTTTAACTGCTCCTCTCCACTCTTAAGCATTCCATCATCCAACTTATTCATACCAGGGATCATTTTCATTAAGCCCCCCAGAGATCCCATTCGTTTGATCAAGCGCATCTGCTTTACAAAATCAGAGAAGTCAAATGTGGCCTCTTGAAGCTTTTTCTGCATCAATTCTGCATCAGCAATTTCAACTTCTTTTTGAGCTTTCTCTACCAGCGTCAACACATCTCCCATTCCTAAGATTCGACTGGCCATCCTTTCAGGATGAAATGGTTGTAATGCCTCAACCTTTTCTCCAGTACCAATAAATTTGATAGGTTGTCCACTCACTTTTCTAATTGAAAGTGCTGCTCCGCCTCTTGAATCACCATCAAGCTTTGTAAGAACCGCCCCAGTGATCCCAACCTTTTCATGAAATGCTCTAGTTAAATCTGCAGCCTCCTGACCAATCATCGAATCAACGACCAAAAGCACTTCATTTGGTTGAACAGCCGAACGAATTCGAACCATCTCATCCATCATGTCGTTATCAATTTGAAGTCTTCCTGCGGTATCTACTAACAAGACATCAAAGCCCTCCTCACTTGCCTTAACCAAGCCTGCGGAAGCAATCTCCTCAGGCTTTAAATCTTCTCCAAGACTAAAAACATCAACACTAATTTGCTCTCCAAGAGTTCGCAGCTGATCAATGGCTGCTGGCCTATAAACATCTGCAGCAACCATTAATGGCTTTTGACCTTGCTCCTTTAGATAAAGGCCAAGTTTTGCAGTAGCTGTAGTTTTACCTGCCCCTTGAAGACCAGCCATAAGTACAACTGTTGGCTTATTACTACTAGTTGATAAAGGAGCATTTGCTCCCCCCATTACCTCTTTCAACTGTTCATGGACAACTTGAATAAACTTTTGATCTGGACTAACGCCTCTAACAACCTCAGAGCCAACTGCTTTCTCCCTAACCTCTGCCACAAAATCTTTTACTACTGCCAAGCTGACATCTGCATCTAAGAGCGCTCGCCTTACCTCTTTTAGAGCTTCATCAACATTGTTTTCGCTAATCTTATTTTCACCTCTGAGACCCTTAACTGCATCTTCAAAGCGGGCCGAAAGCTCATCAAACATTTCAGATCAAACCAAAGGTAATACTGATCATCGTAAAAAACGATTGACCTTTCCTGAAAACAAAGTTAACTCCCGCTTATATAATCAACCAACTGCCATAACTCTTTCTCTCGACCAAGTACATACGTAACCTTTAAAGAAGGAATATAAGTCTCAGAAACTTTCTTTCCAGAAGCTTTCAACCTTTGATCAGTATAAGTCAGGTCTACCTTTACTTCAATTCGCTTATTCGTTTGAGATATTACTTTCAAAGTATTAATTTCAGCATTCACAATCTGTTTTTCATTCTTATCAAGATCTTTCATTCGCTCCGATTTTACTCTTTTAACTAATGCCTCTCTAGCAACAACTTTCAAGTTCTCACTTCTGCCTCCAGAGAGAACTTTAGACTTTGCTGCAAGCCAAGTTTCAATAAGGCCTCTTATATCTTTTTCACCAGGGCTATTCATTATTAATGGCTCTACTTTCTTTACTATTAATTCCTCCAAAAGATCAGGCTTGTCAGAATCAGTTCTTGCAATAGTTTTTTCTTGTATTGGCTTAGTTACTACTAAGCCATTATTATTTTTACTTTCAAAAATCTCCAAATATGTAGCAATAAGAACCAACCCCAAAGCCGAGGCACTAATTATAAAAATTGGTTTTATATTAGACAAGAGTTTTAGAGAATTCTGTCTAATATGAACTGCATCGAATCCGCTAAAAATAAGAGAAGGACTAAAGACAATTCGCCTTAACAATTCTCCTGGCTTAGTATCATTAAGATTTGTAGAATCCTCCTCTTCATATTCACGAACTCCGCCAGGCATAGGCAACCCGGGGTCTGCTTCTAAGTCATCTTCAAGAGGGTCTGCATCCTGCTTCTCTCCAGACAAAGAGCTCAAAAAAGAAAAGCTCGATTTCGCAAGACCTAAAGCCCCTTTACTTTCGATATTCTCTACAAAAGATTGAACATCTCTATCTGCGAACCAGGCTTCTAAGTCTACTGGTGCTACTTCAACGTCTCTATATCCAGGAAGTACATCTCGACTTAACCAATCCCTACAATAGTCGCAAATAGCTTCCAAAGAATCACCCGGATACTCATTTAACCAATTTTTCAGTTGATCATCTGAACTTTTTTCAAACCTACTTTCCGCTTTTTGCACATCAGCAAGCAATAAATCAATAGATCCAAGCAAAGGGAATCTATCCAGCCCAGGCAATTCAAGACTGTTAAGGTACTTCCTTGCTTGTTGCAAACGTTCTGGCTTTCTCTGAGAAAAACCAGCAGCGACTAAGGTAATTACACCAAGGAATCCTGATTCAGGAGAACCTCTTCTTTGCCATTTAATAAACAAATCAAGTTGCTCCTGAACAGTTAAGAATTTTCTTATCTGCTGAAAAAACAAAACAAAATCTGACTGATTGAGTCCTCCAAGCAATTCATTAGCCCTTTTACCTTCCAGCCCTCCTCGTAGTCGGACAAAGTCATCTAGCAATTGAATGCCTTCTTGATGAGAAGCCTGCTCTCCTAAGTCCCTACTAACAAGATCAAGAATGCGATAAGGGAGCAAAGACTCAAGATCTTTTTCAAGGTTTTGTCGATGATCTTGGAGTTTCCCCATCCTCTGAAGCAGCTGAATCCCATCTTGCAAAATCAAAGCGGCTTGTTGGTAATGCCTTTGGTCCTGCTCCAACTGAGCAGCGGCCTTACATGACAAAGCTGCCACCAAAGTCAAATCCGATTCTCTCCCACTACCAAGAGCAGGTGCCTGAGGAGGCTGCAAAGCTTTTCTCGCCAACTTAAAAGCGTCATATGAAGCATCTGCTTCCCATAGGAGAATTAACCCAGCCACCTCTCTACTTGTCGAAAGATCAAGCCCTAATGCTCCTGCAAGCAATGCATCCTCATACTCCTTTCGCAAAGATTCATCAGTAAGCAAATCTGCAGAAAGTCGCAAAAGTTCAGCTCTCTGTAGCAAGACTTCATGTGTAAAGCCTTCCTGAGGTGGCCGATCTAATCGCAACTGAAAGGCCCTAAGCACAGCCTCCGCTTGAGCCGAGGGACTCACGCCTAGTAATCGGAAATGATCAATGGGCAATTCCACTCGCTGCTTAAGCATTTGGCATAAAACTCTAGACATGAGAAGGGGTTTTGCCCATTTTTCATCCTCAGGCCCTTACAGTCGTATAAAGAGTGATGAAATTTTGGTATGAGCCAAGGAATAGCAAAAGCCTCAAACCAAAGCACTACAGGGGCTTTAGACGCTGGTCCTCACGCGGAACGATTAAGCAATCTCTTGTCAGCCAAGAGAGCCAATTGTAACCGTGAAATTGGTCTTGATCTTTTTCGAGACATGACTCTAGGAAGAAGATTTGAAGACAAATGCGCAGAGATGTATTACCGCGGGAAAATGTTTGGTTTTGTTCATCTTTACAACGGTCAAGAAGCTGTGAGTACTGGTGTGATTGGCGCCATGAAAAAAAAGCACGATTGGTTTTGCAGCACTTATAGAGATCATGTACACGCTTTAAGTGCAGGGGTCCCTGCTCGTGAAGTAATGAGTGAGCTTTTTGGGAAAGAAACTGGATGCAGTAAAGGAAGAGGAGGCTCAATGCATCTTTTTTCCAAAGAGCATCACCTCTTAGGTGGATATGCGTTTATAGGAGAAGGAATACCAGTTGCACTAGGAGCAGCCTTTACAAGCAGGTATAAAAAGGATGCCTTAAATGACAAAAGTAGCGATTCTGTTACAGCAGCTTTCTTTGGAGATGGCACATGTAACAACGGTCAATTCTTTGAATGCCTAAACATGGCCCAGTTATGGAAGCTGCCAATAATATTTGTAGTTGAAAACAATAAATGGGCTATTGGAATGGCTCACGATCGAGCAACGAGTGATCCCGAAATATGGAGAAAGGCGCAGGCGTTTGGAATGAAAGGAGAAGAAGTTGATGGGATGGATGTTTTAGCTGTAAGAGGTGCTACTGAGCGAGCCCTTCAACGAGCTAGATCCGGTGAAGGACCAACCTTGCTGGAATGTCTGACATATCGCTTCCGTGGCCACTCTCTTGCCGATCCAGATGAACTTCGTGAAGAGAAAGAAAAAGAATTCTGGTCCAAAAGAGATCCTCTAAAAAAACTAGAAAAAGATCTTATTGAAAGTTCCTTAGCAACAAAAGAGGAACTTAAAGCTATAGAGAAAGAGATCGATGCTGAAGTTATCGATTCAGTTGAGTTTGCACTGAGTGCTCCAGACCCTAACCCTGAAGAGTTAAACAAATATATTTGGGCAGAAAAGGATTAAGCTTGCTTCTAAAGCTAACTAATAATTAAATAATTCATATAGATCTAGATGTGATTAATCAGTTCAAATTCCGCTGGGAAGTTTACGAGTAAGGTTTCTCAACTTACGCAAAGCTTTCAATTCAACTTGTCTAACTCTTTCTCTAGAGACCTCTAGAAGTCTGCCAATCTCAGCCAAAGTATGGCGTTCATTACCTTCTAAGCCAAAACGAAGTCTCAAAACATGCTGTTCTTGTTCACTGAGATGGCTTAACCATCTACCCAGCTGTTCCTGGTGAATTCGCTGTTCAACCTTATCTAGGGGCTCTTCAAGTGAAGAATCAGCAATAAGATCGCCAAGAAAACTCCTGCCCTCATCACCATTAACTGGAGCATCGAGACTACTAGTCGTCAGTGCTTGTCTAAGCAAAGAATCAAGCTCTTCAACTGGTATCTCCATCGCTTCAGCAATTTCTGAACGACTAGGCATCGCTCCCAACTTATGAGCAAGATCGAGACTAACTTTCCTAATAGTTGTGAGGCGCTCACTGAGATGAACGGGTAGTCGAATAGTGCGTGATTGACAAGCAATAGCCCTTGTCATGCTCTGACGAATCCACCAAAAAGCATAAGTAGAAAACTTATACCCACGTGTTGGGTCAAACTTCTCTACTGCTCTTTCAAGCCCAAGAGAACCTTCTTGAACTAGATCCAGGAGCTCTAGACCTTTACCTTGATATTTTTTGGCAACACTAACAACTAAGCGAAGATTAGCTTTCATCATTCGCTCTTTTGCACGACGACCTATTCGGATCTGCCGCCTTTCCTTAGTTGAAAACTCCTTATTTTCTCCACTTATTAGACATTCCTCAGTCAAGACCATCATTTTCTGAACCTGATTCCCAAGTTCAATTTCTTCGGCAGGCGTTAACAAAGGAATTCTGCCAATAGTCGAGAGGTACCAACTAATTGGGTCACTACTCCGACGCCTTTGAGAATCCGCAGTCTTCGGAACTGATGAAACCATTTTGTATAAACCCCTATCACTGGTTGAAAGACTTTCCTACAAAAATCGTCAAACAGCCCAGGCTTTCAAGAATCCTTCAGATTCTTCATGGGAAAAGTACACATTTCAAGACAAACCAAAGTGATTTCCCAAATTCAATCTGCCTCTTGAAATTTTCCTTGAATGAATTGATGAGTTAAGGAAGAAAGGTTTTTTTCAATACAGCTAGGACTGCTGCCTGTTTTGGATTGAAGAGATGCCTCTGCATGAAGTAAAGCAGCAGCAGCAAACAACTCGCAAGAACTACTTGCTAAGGCTGCAATTTCAAGAGCTCCCAATCCTGCAACAAAACCAGCGAGGAGATCACCTGTTCCAGTTCTTGCTGTCCATGGTGCTGTATTTCCTAACTGCCAAGTCTTACCTGAAGGAGCTGCAATGACACTATGAGCTCCTTTTAACAAGATGCTGGCTCCTGAAAGCTCAGATGCTCGAGTAACCGCTTCAATAATTGACGATTGAGAGATATCAGGGAACAATCTTGTGAACTCCGCAATATGTGGCGTCAGCCACATTTGACAGTTGGTATTTGCAATCCATTCCCAACCTTCTGGAGATTCCGATACTCGATTAATCCCATCTGCATCCAAAACCAACAAACCTGAAAAATTGTTCAAGATCTCTCTAATACATTTCCAATCTTCATCTCCAGGTCCTAGCCCAGGTCCAATCAACAAAGCATCAATCTTCCCAAGATCTTGTCTATTCAAACTCTTTCCTATATGCAAAAAGCCAGAGGTACTTTCATCAGTTTCTGCCAAGACAACTTCAGGAGCAACTTGCCATAAAGAATTAGCTAATGACTTAGGTATTGCGGCTTGAATACTTCCAGCTCCACTTGCGATTGCTCCCTTCAATGCTAAAAGTCCTGCACCACGATAACGATCACTACCTGCAAGAATCAGTACTCGTCCTCTTTGATATTTACTTGCACTTATATTTGGCTTCGGCGAAACGAATGTCTTAATATCATTCCCCATAAGCCTTAAAGATAACTGATTTGGCAGTGCATCTAAAACCTTAGAAGGGATCCCAATATCAATACGAATAATCCGACCTACATATGGCAAAGCACTGTCCTGAACCAAGCCTTTCTTAATCAAACCAACAGTAAGGGTATAAGCAGCAAAAGCAGCTGAGTCAGACAAAAGCCTTCCAGAATCTGAGCAGATTCCAGAAGGTACATCCAAACTAATAAGTCTTCCAGAATTTAGATCCTGCCTTCTCTGAAACAAATCCTCAATGAATCTTGGTAATGGACGGCTTTGTCCAAGTCCAAAAAGCGCATCAATCCATAATGCTTTATCAGCAAAATCAGGCATTCCATCAATTTTCTCTATCCCCAACCAAGTTGCATAATTTAGATGATTAGCAGTTAGTTTTTTATTTATAGGAATTGGGCAAAAAATCCTTACCTCTACTCCAGAAAGGTACAACTCCCTTGCAACAACAAGACCATCTCCTCCGTTATGCCCTGGACCCACTAAAACCACCACACCATCTCGAATCAAATCAGCATGATCTTTGAACCACAAAGCCATAGATTGTCCTACCTTTTCCATCAAAGAAGGAATAGGTAGACCACTTGAAAACATTCCAAGCTCAATATCTTGCATCTGCTTAGCAGAGACCATCAAGTGGTCCGAATCTCTATTAGGCCAGTCCACGAGACTTAATGCATATAAACTCACTATGGAGACCTCACAGCGGTAATGGCTATGCCGCCTAAAATTCCAATAACTCAAGAAGTGAACAAAACAGCAACAACAGCTGGTAAAAATTGCATCTTTCGCTTGCGAGGTCTTCCTGGAGAACACCAAGCAGTAGTAGGGCTTTCAGGAGGAGTTGATAGCTCACTAACAGCAGCACTTTTAGTAGAGGCTGGATGGGAAATCAACGGCCTAACTCTGTGGTTAATGAGTGGGAAAGGTTCCTGTTGCACAGAGGGTCTTATTGATGCCGCAGGAATCTGTAAGCAATTGCAAATACCTCACCACATACTGGATTCAAGAACAAACTTTGATAAAGAAATCATTCAAGGACTCATAAACGGATATCAAGCAGGGATTACCCCTAGCCCTTGTTCTAAATGCAATCGATCAGTAAAGTTTTCTGCAATGGTTCAATATGCTGCAGAAGAACTAAATATTAATCGAATTGCTACCGGACATTACGCACGACTTCGTTACTCCAATAAGTTATTAACCGAATCCCCTATCCGAAATTTTCTGGACAACAGAACACAACTCTTACGCGGACTTGACAGAAATAAAGACCAAAGTTACTTCCTATATGACTTAACACAAGATGTACTGAACAAAGTGGTTTTTCCATTAGGAGAACTCACAAAATCCGAGACAAGAATGGAAGCTCATCGATTAGGACTTCGCACTGCCAAAAAGCCAGAGAGTCAAGATTTATGCCTAGCAGAGCATCATGGATCGATGAAAGCATTTTTGGACAACTATCTTCTCCCAAGAGAAGGAGAAATTCTTCTGCGGGAGGGAACTGTTCTAGGAAAACACGATGGGGTCGAACACTTCACAATTGGACAACGCAAAGGTCTTGGGATTGCTTGGAAAGAGCCTCTTTATGTTGTCGAAATAAATAGTACTACCAATCAAGTAATAGTTGCTCCGCGCTCTGAAGCAGGCAAATCCTCGTGCACTGTTGGTGAAATTAACTGGGTTTCAATAGCTCCACCAGAAGAAAAGGTCAAGATAGAGGTACAAGTTAGATATAGAGGGAATCCAGCTATTGCAGAACTTATTCCACTGAAACCTACTCAAGAAGATTTAGAGAAGGAACGACCTCATAGATGCCTTCTTAAGTTTGAGGAAGAAGAGTTCTCCATCACACCTGGGCAGGCAGCAGTTTTTTATTCAGGAGACATTGTTTTAGGAGGAGGAATTATTAAACCGCAAAGCACTTGATTTCATTAATTCTTAAATCGCTTAGTATAAAAATTACCTGTAACTCCAACCAACAAGACACATAGCAATGGCAGTTCTCTCCATTTACTATAAATTGTATAATTAGATCTTAAATTTAGCTTGACAACCTGAAGGTTCTCCTCAAAAGGAGATAACAAAGTTCTCACCTCTCCTGTCGCCAATATTAATGAAGAAGGACCTGTATTAGCAGCAATAATTAGATCTCTCCCATTTTCAATACTTCTCAATTGTGATATAGAAACAAATTGTTTCTGAAGTGACTGTGGGTAAGGGTCTAAATTCGCAATAGAGAGCAGCCATTGCGCTCCATCATTAACTGACTTCGCCAAAGCATATCCATCACTAATTTCGTAACAAATTGCCGCTCCAAAAGGAGGGCCTGACCATGACAGAAACCTAGAAGCATCGCCTGGATAAATTCCTCCAACTGCTGATAGACCAAAATCAGATAAGAAAGGGATATTTGGAACTCTTTCTCCAATGGGAACCAAGCGATATTTATCAACAAATTTCGAGAATTTTCTTTGACCTTTCTCAAAAACAAGTAATGAGCTCCGTTGAGTACTTCTGACCCAACGGAACCCACCGCTCAGCAAGGGTATTGGGGCAGGTTTTATCAGATCTTGATTCGCAATAAGTGTCCCTTCAGGTGCTATTAACCACAAAGCCGACCAATCTTTAGCTTTATTTAGGGCTTTTTCTAATGAAAGAGGAATCTTATTGATCTCTTCTTTAGAAAACTTCTTTCGAACAGGAATATTAGTTTGCCAAATAGCAACATTAGCCGTAGTTGAGGCTCCTTTTACATCAAGCAAGCTAAAACCAATTAAGTGCGCAACCAGGACAAGAGAAAATCCAATTGAAAATGTTTTTTTCAACGAGATCCCTTTACGCAAAAGAATATATAAATGCCATAGCCAAAAACCTATCAACAATTGCAAAGTAGCCAAGCCTCCTGCTCCAAACCATCTAGCAAGTCCAGCCAAAGCCCTATCCCCTGGCAAAACACTCCCGCCTAAACCAATCCAAAAGAGTGGAGAATGAGCCAAAAAAACCTCAGAGAACCCCCAAAAACAAGAAAGCACAGTCACTGAGAACACTTCACTTAAGGGACCTATCTGGGACATTCCATCCAAAACAGACAACTTGCCAATCAAGCACCATAAGCAAACAAAAATGCCTGCCATAACTCCAAAAAACAACCAAATACAAATAGCTATTGGCAAACTCAACGGATCTGGGACTCCTATCCAACCAAGTGGGTGAAGAGACAAAACCCAACTATGGCTATACAAAACAGCAAAGCAACCCCAAAAGAATCCGCCCAAAAGACTCTTTCGTACAGACCATAAAAAAGCAATCGACACCCATATTAAAAGGATCCAACTTTGACAAAGACCAAATCCTGCAAGACTTCCGCCAACAAGACCAATAATCAAAGGTTGTTTGTTTTCAAAAAACATAGTGCAGTGCTATTAATAAATCCAAGAAATCATTCCCTTAATAAAACAATCATCCAACAAACCAATCAAATAGGAATATGCTGTGAGGATAAATTTCATTTTGGTGGTTATTGTTTCGTGCGCGAAATCCTGATTAGTTTCTCTGTCTTTTTAAGCTGCGTGGTAATTGCTGTGGCAAGCCAGATAATTTCCCCAACCCTCGCTACTGCTAACCCAGTCGATCAGGCCATCCAAGCCAAAATAGAAACACCACTTCAGGCCAAACCAACCTTTGAATTAGATCCAAACGATCCAAATCCAACCCTATTTGCTATGGCTCTCGACAAGACTGACAACACAAATCCAATCATGGAATCCCCTCTTGAGAAATCAGCACCTCAAATAACCCCTTCAGGCTTAAGTATTACCGACCTAGAAATTGGTAACGGGGATGAGGCAATGCCAGGCCAAAGAGTCACCGTTAACTACAAAGGCATGCTTGAAAATGGCAAAGAATTTGATAGCAGCTACGGGAGAGGACCTTTCAGCTTCCCTCTTGGAGCCGGTCAAGTAATCAAAGGCTGGGATGAAGGAGTTGCTGGAATGAAAGAAGGAGGGAAAAGAAAACTAGTTATTCCTCCAGAACTTGGCTACGGGAGCAGAGGTGCTGGAGGAGTCATACCTCCAAATGCAACCTTAATTTTTGAAGTGGAACTGCTTAGTGTGAATTAAAAAAAACTGAATAGCTCACTCAACACAAATCCTCCACTTGAGGAGATGCCCAAGTAATGTATTAAAAGGCTTTCTTTCCCTATAGAGATGTTGCGCTCTGCACTTTCATCAATCCTCCACAGCCTTCCAACCCAAAAGGTAAAGGCTCATTGCGATGGACCATGTGGAGTTTACGACCCTGCTTCTGCTCGCGTAGCAGCAGAAGCAGTACTTTCCATGACAAAAAAACTTATTGCACTGGAACCACCTCAAGGTAATGATCCAGCAAGCTGGGCTACCTATAACAACACATTTTCAAGATATGTTGCCATCAAAGAGGATCAAGCCAAAGAAACCAAAAAAGAACTTTTGATCCTTTGGACTGATTTCTTTAAGCCTGAGCATTTAGCGACTTACCCTGACCTTCATGACACTTTCTGGAAAGCCGCGAAGCTTTGCAGCGCTTGCAAAGTAAATATTGATCAATCCAAAGCTGAAGAACTGATGCAAGCTGTAGAAAAAATACACCACATGTTTTGGAAAGCAAAAGGCAGAGCTGACGCCTGGGTCACAGCCAGCTGAGGGGAAAGAAGTTAAACATGCAAATTTAATTACATTACTCTTAGCAATCTTAGGATTAAGAAAATATTGCCAAGTGAGTGGAGATTCTATGTCTCCAACTTTATTTAATGGTGAAATACTAATTTATCGTTCCATTAAATATCATCATAATCTTCTTGCCAAAGGATCAATTGTTGTAGCAATTGATCCTTTAGAGGCAAAAACACTAATCGTCAAAAGAATATATAAAATCACTTCATCAGGGATAGAGCTGCGTGGTGACAATAAATCAAATAGCATCGATAGTCGTCAATTTGGAATTATCAACCCAAAAAATATCAAGGGTATAGTTGAAATGGTAGTGAGATAAGTAGTAGTTTGGTTCCAAATCTTGACAGACCAGGCAACGAAAAATCATAATAAATAAATCAAAAAACTGTTATTTAATCTTGCAAAAAAGAGTTTCAAGGATCAATGGACCCGAAGCTTTCGGCGAAGAGTTACTAATCTCAGCAAAAAGATCTCTAGATATATAGAAAGGGTGTCACTGACCCGCCCCATAACTGTGCCTACTACTCATGACATTTTCTTTAACAAAGAGCATTGTTCTTAATAGCTGGGCAATAGGGTCCGACTGGTATCCCTGGGCTGTCTAGGATTCTTTTCAGCATTCGGGAGTTTTATTTAATGCTGCAGCAAAGGCTTCTCCTCAAAATCAATGCCAAAATTGAGCTTACCCACAATCATTTTTCTAAGAATTCATTCTGAGGGAATTAAACTGCTTACCTCTTTATCGCTAATGACTAAATCAAAACATTTTCCTGAAAGCAAACTTGCTTAAATATTTGTTGGAGAAATTCCAGTGTCAGCAGATTTCGTATTTTTTTAAGACCCTTAAAATCAGTTCCCTCGACTTCGATGTCAGTGTCAACTGCATTTTTTGCTCATTGCCTATCCACATGAACATAGTTAGAAACAGGGTCCCTTAGGAGCTCAAATGAATTTTGCCGTCAAAATTGTCGAGAGAGAATTCGGTATCGAACAAGTTTACAGATCTGCCGATGGCCTTGAGCACTCTATTCCTAAATCACTAGACTCTTGGCTTTTCAGCAGTTATGCTTATGCTAAAAAGAGATCAGGTAATACTCAGAGTTTTTGCCTTTTTGGCTGAAGTCTATTGTGCATAAAAACTCATAGTTCAAATCCACCAATAAAACATCAAAGTAAATTATCTAAGGATTTGCTAAATCAAAACCCCTCCATGATCTCGCTGCCAATGTCCAACATTTGCGGGTGAGAATTTATGCCCATACTTATAACCTAGTTCCGAAACACATACTTGGTCTGAGCCACAAGAAGTAACCTGCTTAAGGATTTTCTTATCGGCTTGTGCCTTGGCAATAAACTTTTCCAGCTGTTTATTTGACATTGAAACCTCCAAAAGGATCTATCCAACAATTAGCCAATCTTTTACTTTTAAGCAACAAGAAGAAACATCACGAAAAAGTTAACTTTAGATTTTCTCTGTTTCAATCAAAAACCTACTCTTCTATTGGAATTTATAAGCCAAATAAATTAAAATATTTCCAATCATGTCTTGACTTGCATCTTAGCCTAAGAAAGGTGCTGTTTTCTGAATCCAAACAAGCCCAGTCGCGATAGAAACCCCTCCGGCAAAGCCAATTACCAGAGGGAAAGATCTTTGGCTAATTCTCATTGTTGCCCTTGAAAGAATCAGAGTAAAAACACCCATAGATAAAATGGATCCAAATAAATATGCAGCCATATACAAAAGAGCTCCAAGAGGTGGCAAAGCCAATGCGGGAAGTACTGCCAAGAAATGACTAGCCCCTGCTAAACCATGCAACACACCCAAGCTAGTTGCCGCGTGAGTATGGCGAGCATGTCTTTGATGTCCGCGAAGATGAAAATGAATATGCTCGTGCGCTCTCCCATCCCTATGACTATGAGAATGGGCATGAATATTGACACCAAAAGAAGTCCTGATAGCCAAAGCGCCAACAATTAGTAAAGCTATTCCAACAATGAATTCAGCAACAGATGACATGGCTTGAATATGAACCAAGTCCTTCGCCAAAATTGCAATCACTGAAAGAATCAAAACTCCAGAGGAATGCCCTAGTCCCCAAGCAAGGCCATTTCTTAGAGCGACCCTCTGATCACGCAATATCACTGGAGCCATGGCGGCAATATGATCAGCACCGCCAACTACGTGAATAGATCCAGCTACAAGGCCTGTAAGAATGCTGATCAGCATAGGGAAAGTTGCAGCATGAATATTCTGCCTGTAAAGAGGAGAGCTTTGGCTAGTGAAATCTAGGAAAACGACACGACTTCTGACTCTTTCTTGAAATCAAATTAATCATCAACTAATCAGATCCTTTAAGGCTTGACAAATGTCAGCTTGGCGCATTAATGATTCGCCAACTAAAACCGCCTTTGCTCCTGCATCTAAAACCCTATTCAAGTCAAAACGCTTAGACAAGCCTGATTCACTAACCAGAATAATCTTTTGCTCATCAATCTGTTTCCTATATTGCTTGGCAAGCTTTTCTGTATTAGATAAATCAGTTTGAAAAGTTGTCAAATCCCTATTATTGATCCCAACTAAAGGAAAGGTACCGAGATTTAAAATGCGTTCTAGCTCAATTGAATCATGAACCTCAACGAGAACATTCAATCCTAGGCTTAAAGAAACCTTATTTAAATACTGCAGATCTTGATCAGAAAGTATCGCAGCAATTAATAAAATTGCATCTGCCCCTGAAGCTCTTGCTTGATATATCTGGTAAGGAGTCAAAATAAAGTCTTTACATAATATCGGGAGATCTACTATCTCGCGAACCTTAGTCAATACATCAAACCCACCTTGGAAAAAGTCTTTATCTGTAAGTACTGAAAGACAGGTAGCACCTCCTTCTTGATAAGCTTTGGAAATAGCAACCGGATCAAAATTCTCACGGATTACTCCTTTACTAGGACTAGCTTTCTTCACTTCAGCTATCACAGCTGGTAGAACAGGTGCAGAGCGCAATGCGGAATAAAAGTCTCTTGTTTTAGGCAAGACCAAGATTTGGGATTTCAGAGTTTCAAGAGAACAATGAAGACGAGACTTCTCTACTTCGACACCTTTTGCCCAAACTATTTTCTCAAGAATATTTCTAGGCTCAGCATCTAAGTGGGGGATTGCATATTCCAAGCTTGCTACCTTTATGCTTGGATTAGGGGGACGACGACGAATCTCCATAGAGTCAAGAAATTAGGTGAACAAATTTCAAAAACAAACTCAGCTCAAAAAGAGCTGAGTTTGGCACTAAAGGGTTGAAACTTGCCTTGCAGCTTGCTTATAAGCCACCTCAACTACCTCACTAAGAGTTGGATGAGTATGAACTTCGCAAGACAAATCAAGCACTGTTTGCCTCCTTGCTAATGCATTTGCGACCTCCTGAATCAAATCGGCTGCATGCAAACCATAGATATGAGCACCCAAAACTTCTCCAGAATCCTTCCTAAAAAGTAATTTCATAATTCCATCACTCTCCTTTTCTGCCAATGCTTTTGAATTCGCCTTGAAATAACTGCGAACAACACCAAGATCAAACTTTTCTTTAGAAGCAAGAACCTTTGCTTCTTCTTCGCTTAGTCCAACAGAGCTTATTTCAGGATGGGTAAAGGTTGCAGCAGGAATACTTCTATAATCAATCTCACGAAAATCTCCAAGGATATTATCAACAGCGATGGTTCCTTGCGCTGCAGCAGTATGCGCAAGCATTAATTTCCCTGTTACATCTCCAACTGCCCATAAATGGGACAAGGGATTACCGTCAATCAAAACTCTCATACTTTCATCAATAGGGATAAAGCCTCTATTAGTCTCAACACCAACAGAATCCAAATTCAATCCTTTAGTTGCAGGGACTCGTCCAGTAGCCACAAGGACCGCATCAACCTCTAACTCCTCAATCAACTTACGAGTATTGAAATCGCATAACTCAACAACAACAGGGCATCCTGGAGTAACTTTGCTGGCCAATAAACCAGCTCGAGCATCAATATCACGCCCATCAAGAAGGCGGCGGGAGGCAAGCTTAGAAAGATCTGGATCAAATGTAGGCATAACCCTTTCAAGAGCCTCAATCATGGTGACTTCACAACCAAGTGCTGTATAAACATCAGCAAATTCAAGCCCTATATAACCACTCCCAATAATTGCTATCCATCTAGGCAGCCATTCAAGATTTACGGCCTCGTCGCTAGTAAAGACAGTCCTTCCATCAATTTCAATACCAGGAGGGACAAAAGGATCAGAGCCCGTTGCTAAAATCACATCCTTGGAGGTAAAGATTCGATCCACTCCGCTAGGTTCCCTTAATCCAACCTTTTGAATCCCTTCCAACCGTCCTTCGCCTCTAAGAATGGTCACACCTGCCCTTTCTAGGCTCTTAGTCAAATTGGTACGAATAGTCGCTACCAGATTGTTTGCATGATCAGCAATCTTCTTTCTTTCAAAGCGAACAGGCGCAGCATGTATACCAAAACCTGAAAGATGCTCAGCATCAGCCAACTCTCTTACCTTCCCACTGGCAGCCAATAAAGCTTTAGAGGGTACACATCCTCTATTTACACAAGTACCTCCCATATCACGTGATTCGACAATCGCCACATTCAAGCCATTTTCGGCAGCATGCTTTGCAGCATCAAAGCCGCCATAGCCGGCTCCTATAACAATTAAGTCGAAGTCGAAGTTGGCTTCGGTCACGAGCACTTAGTCATATGTTCAAAGACATTTTGGCTCGTCGACGCTCAAAGAGCAGGGGAACTGCAACGGATGCCACATTTAACGACTCGACCTTACTGCTATGAGGCAATGTAATGAAATTGGTACAACTTGCTTTGACAGCTGGATGAAGGCCTTTCCCTTCATTACCAAGAACCAACACAGTCGGCTTTGTCCAATCAAGCTCCCAATAAGGCACTATTAAATTTGACTGCAAAGAATTAGGAGCAAAAGCTCCAACAACTTGATGCCCATCTCTTGCGGCAGTATCAAGTTTATGTACAAATGCTTCCACTGCTATCTCTTCAGGTCCACCAAACCTTTCATATGGGAGATGAAGGAATGCACCGGCGGAAGCTCTCAAAACTTTTTGACTTAATGGATCTGCACCTGATGCAAGCCATAAAAGTTCAACATCAGCGGCTAAAGCGGTGCGAAACAAAGTGCCTAAATTACCTGGATCCTGCAATCGATCCAATGCCAACGCAAAGCTCACGTTTTTCTTGGCTTTCGGCAAAGAATTTAAAGGAAAAACAGACGCAACACCATCTGGATTTTTTGTAGTTAAAGCGCCTTGAAGAACTGTAGGAGTCAACTCATTTACAGTGATATTCAAAGAAGCCAACTCCAAACGATTGAAATTGGTTTCTAGCCAAAATCTTGTAGCAAATATTTCTCTAGGCAAATATGACGTCTTCAATGCTTCTACAAGCAAATTAGTTCCTTCCAGTAGCAACAAAGAATATGCTTCTCTCCCCTGCTTCGTTGAGAGCATCCGTAGCTTCTTAACCAGAGGGTTGCGCCGACTAGTAATTAATGGCATTTAATCAACCCATGGCTTCAAATATAAAAGAATTTAGGCTCCTGCACATTTAAATATTTAGCCTTAGTGAACTATTTCCAGAGTATATTCAAAGTTTTAAGAAGCGTACAGATCTATTCGAAGGTTTAAAAGAGACTTCTAACAAATAATCAAATATTAACTAAATAGAAGAAGTTAGATTTGTATTCTCTGTCGAGAATTTGATTCTTTATTATAAAATTGATGACATCTTAGTGCGGATAGGGAGACTTGAACTCCCACAGTCTTTCGACCACATGTACCTGAAACATGCGCGTCTACCAATTCCGCCATATCCGCCTGAAGGCAAGAGATTTCAGCAACTGAAGACATGAAATTTCTTATCCTTTAATTTAGCAGTCCATGAACTTGTCGGATTCCTTACCTCAAAACACTTCTATCAACCTTGGGATAATTTTGGATCAAACAACAAAAGGGATAGAGAGAATGAACCTTAGATAAAGCCAAGCGAAATACCAAGATATCTCAAATAGCTAACCTTAGAGGACTCTATCTAGAAACACCTAGAGAAATCCAACCAAGCAAAACCAACCAGTTTTTAGAATGTCAGACTGGACTTAATGGGTTGCAGTTGTCAATATAAGCAAAATACGAAAGGGGTAAACATGCCCATTGCGGCCTCAATCTCTAAAAGGATTTCAAAGCCGCATCTTGAAATTACTGGGAATTATGGGCTATCAGGGGAAATAAAAGTCAGCGGTGCTAAAAATTCAGCCTTAGTCTTAATGGCAGCCTCCCTTTTGACAGCTGATCAAATACGTTTAAGCAATGTGCCTCACCTCACAGACATTGAAGGCATGTCCCAAATCCTTTTGAGCTTGGGAGTGAAAATCAATAATGAGTCAAGCGGGCTGTGTCTTCAAGCAAATGATTTACATCACCTTGAACTCTCCTATGAACTAGTCCATGGGCTTCGAGCAAGTTTTTTCTGCATCGGTCCATTACTTGCGAGACTTGGCAAAGCCAAAATTCCGCTTCCTGGTGGATGTGAAATTGGAGCCAGACCTGTCGCTGAGCATATAAAAGGACTAAAAGCCTTAGGCGCTTATGTGAGTGTTGAGAATGGAGTAGTAACTGCCTCGGTCCCAGGCATCCAAAAACGTTTAAAAGGGGCTGATGTGATTTTGGACTGCCCAAGTGTTGGAGCAACAGAAACGATTTTGATGGCTGCAGTGCTCGCGGAAGGTAAAAGCAGTATTGAAAATGCAGCTCAGGAACCAGAAGTACAAGATCTAGCCAAATTACTTAATTCAATGGGCGCAAATATTTCAGGCGCTGGAGGTCCGAAAATAACTATTGAAGGCGTCCAAAGGCTTTACGGATGTAAACATACAGTGATTCCTGATCGAATAGAAGCAGGAACATTTCTTATTGCAGGAGCAATTACCCGATCCACCTTGCGTGTGAGACCTGTTATACCTGAACATCTAAGTTCTTTGCTTCAAAAACTTCGTGACTCAGGATGCAAGATTCACATAGATGGAGATGCGATTGAAATTAACCCTATTGAAGTCAAAGCTGTAGACATCACAACCCAACCATTTCCAGGTTTTCCAACAGATCTGCAAGCTCCATTTATGGCATTAATGACAACTTCAATAGGGACAAGTGTAATTACAGAAAAAATTTATGAAAACAGGATGCAGCATGTCGCTGAACTTCAAAGGATGGGAGCATGTATTCGTCTTCAGGGGAATACAGCAATAATTGAAGGTGTTCCAGCATTAAGTGCTGCACCTGTTTCTGGAGGAGACTTACGTTCTACTGCAGCCATGGTCCTAGCCAGCTTGGCAGCCACAGGAACTAGTACTGTAGAAGGCCTTCATCATCTCGATAGAGGTTATTCAGCAATGGAAGAAAGGCTAAATGTTGCTGGAGCGAATATTATTAGGTATTAACAACAAGCCTTTCACTGGCATAAAATTCATTCAAGGGAGCGTGGTGGAATTGGTAGACGCACCGCACTCAAAATGCGGCACCTTCGGGTTTGTCGGTTCGAGTCCGACCGCTCCCATTGGTTTAATGAATACCTACAGACGATTCCCCCTAACAATTGTTAGGGGGAAAGGTTGCTGGGTCTGGGACCATACAGGCAAACGATATCTAGATGCAGTAGCAGGCATTGCTACTTGTAGTCTTGGCCATAGCGATAACGCACTCCGTCGTGCTTTAACAAAACAACTCAACAAAATCCAACACGTTTCTAATCTCTATCACATTCCAGAACAAGAAGAATTAGCTGACTGGTTGGTCAATCATAGTTGTGCAGACAAAGTCTTTTTTTGCAATAGTGGCGCTGAAGCAAACGAGGCGGCTATAAAACTTGCCAGAAAATTTGCTTTTTACAAAAGAGGAATAAATGATCCAGTCATTCTTACTGCTCAAGCAAGTTTTCATGGGAGAACACTTGCCGCATTAAGCGCTACTGGCCAAGAGCGTTATCACGAGGGCTTCCAACCTTTAGTGAAAGGGTTTAAATTCTTCGAATACAACAACTATCACTCTTTCGAAAGCCTTCTGGCCAATGTCGAAAAAGATGGCCCAAGAGTTGCAGCCGTACTTATTGAACCCTTACAAGGAGAAGGTGGAGTTATACCTGGAAGCCCTCACTTTTTTAAAAAGTTAAAAGAGAAATGCTCCAAACAAAACATCTTGTTGATCTTTGATGAAGTCCAAACAGGGGTTGGGCGCAGTGGCTTCTGGTGGGGATATGAATGGCTTGGTATAGAACCTGACGCTTTAACTGTTGCCAAAGGTCTAGGGGGAGGACATGCTATCGGCGCATTAATGATTCAAAATTGTGCAGATATTTTTAAACCTGGTGATCACGCAAGTACCTTTGGAGGGAACCCCTTCGCCTGCAAAGCGGGCCTAACTGTTGGTATGGAGATTAATAGGAGGGAACTGCTCCAGAACGTGAAAAAACGAGGTTATCAACTTGGAGAGGGTCTCCAGAAACTTGTGAAAATCTTTCCAAAGCATCTCAAAGAGACAAGAGGAGTTGGTCTAATTCAAGGCTTGGAAATTCTCCAAGATTCTCCTCTGACTGCGAGCAAATTGGCTCAAACTGCTCTTGATCATCAACTTCTAGTAGTCAGTGCCGGACCGAAAGTGGTTCGGATGGTTCCACCTCTTGTAATTAAAGAAAATGAAATCAAGCAACTCCTGCAAAAGCTTGAATTATCATTCCGCGATTGCTGCTAATTGGAAAATCAAAATCCATCTCAAAGTATTCAACTAAGCAACCTTCTCCTACCCTTCCACAAAAGGGGAATGGATCTCAATCTAGATCGAATAAAGGAAGCATTATCAGCCTTAGGTGACCCAAGTATTAAAATTCCAGCGATTCAGATAATTGGCACTAATGGGAAAGGGTCAATAGCAAGCTTCCTAGAAAGCGCATTGAATATTGCAGGAGTCAAAACTGGCCTAACAACTTCTCCTCACCTAGTGAGCTGGTGTGAAAGAATTCGAATTAATGGCAACATGATTTCTCAAAAAGAATTATATGAACGTCTTATCGCTATTAGACAAATAACCAAAAAGCATTCACTTACAACATTTGAGATGATTATCACAACAGCTCTTGACTACTTTGCAAATAATCAAGTTGAATTAATAATTTTAGAAGCAGGATTAGGAGGGAGACTGGATGCGACCACAGCTCACCCTTATAGGCCATTAATAGCGGTTTCAAGCATTGGCCTTGATCATTGTGATTACCTAGGAAAAAGCTTGAGAGAGATTACTAATGAAAAATTAGCGGCAATACCCATCAATTCAAAAGTGATCAGTGGACCTCAGTTACCTGAGGTTATGAATATCATCAATGAAATAATTCATATAAAAAATTGCACTATTCAATGGGTGAATCCACTAGGTAAGGATTGGAAGCTTGGAATAAAAGGTGATATTCAAAGAACGAATGCAGCAGTTGCGAAAGGAATACTTGAATCTTTGAAATTACTAAATTTTTCTATAACAAAGGTACAAATCAGGAAGGGATTGGAAAGAGCAACTTGGCCAGGAAGGCTACAAGAATCGACCTGGGAAAGTCTTCCTATTTTAATAGATGGAGCGCATAATCCACATGCCGCCAAAGCACTTTCAAAAGAAAGAAATAATTGGATCTATCATGAAACAGGGGTTGAGTGGATACTGGGCATTCAAGCCAGCAAAGACGGTCCTCAAATTCTAAACAACCTACTAAGGGAAAATGACAAAGCATGGATCGTTCCAATACCTAATCATAAATATTGGAACAAGACAGAATTACTAACATCATGTCCTAATTTAAAAGATCAGTTATTTCAATCCGATACAGTTGAAGAAGTTTTATCTAACTTTCTGCAACAAGAAAGATGGCCAGAACCTGCTCCTGTGATTGCAGGTTCCTTATACTTAATAGGAGATTTATTAGAAAAAAAAATAATATCAATTTAAAACTACATTCTGAAAAAATGTTTAAAGCCAACCTTTTAACTTGCCTGGATTCAATATCCCAGAGGGGTCAAAAAGCCGCTTGGCCTCAACTTGATCACTATCAACAACTCCTAGTCCCCCATCTTCAACAGTAATGGCATGAGGATTAAACATAACTGCGCCAATATCTCTGCATTGAGTCATTAACTCTTCCAATAAATCAGCTCCTCGCCAACGAACAACTGGCAGTGCAGCTAAGCGCTGTGTGCCATTTTGACGAACAGCCTCTAGATGCCATAGCAAATCATCGCCCCATCTTTCTTTCAGCACTTCCGTAGCTTGCCTTTCAGGCTGTGGCAACAACATTTGCAAATAAGTCCATCCCGAATCCAATGCACGCATATGTAAGGTAGTGTGATTCCATGAAAGCTCTCTTAATCCACCAGTTTTTCGGTTCTCCTCAGCACCTAAATACTTAAAAGTTGCATCTGCTTGGGTAGCTATACGCTCAAGAGTCGACAACCCATCAGGCGCCACCAATATCAATAATCGATGCTTACCCGTTGAAGCTCCAGACCATGTGGGAATACTATCAACAATTTTGTTCTCTAATAAGCTGCAGAGATGGAGGGAGATTGCTGCTTGAGAGCAAGACAGAAGCAACTTCAATGCAGTAGACCAATCCTCGCAATCAATTACGACTTCTTGCCATGCAACAGCTGGCGCGGTTGAAAGAGTGAGAGCAGTAATAATTCCATTAGTTCCATAAGCATGATTAATTGCTTCAGCAGACTTTGAGTCAAGTTGTAGTTTCTGTGGTTTTTCTTCTAGTGTGATTATTTCAAGTCCCAACAAATGGCCTGGATCTCTAAGAAAACCCCATCTCACCGATCCGATACCACCAGAACCTCCTGCTATGAAACCACCAATTGAGGCACTTCGCCATGTACTCGGCAGCAATCGCAATTGGCGACCCTGAAGAGCAAGATACTTATCTAAATCGCCAAGTAAACATCCCGACTCAACAGTAACTTGACCAGTGAAAGGATCAAAACTTCTGATATCCTTAAATGCATCCATTAACATCACTATCCCTCCTTCTAAAGGGACACTTTGACCATAATTTCCTGTACCAGCCCCTCGCAAAGTCAATGGAATTAGATGTCTTTTAGCAATTTCAACGACTGAAATAACTGCTACTAAAGAACCAGGTCTAACTACAACATCTGCACAACATCCAGCTAACTTTTGCTGAAGTACTGGAGAATAATCAAAGAAGTCGCGAGAAAAACGTTTTATTTCTATAGGCAAGTCGAAGAGTTGTAAATCAGGTATAGACGACAACTGATTAATTAACTTTTCGGGCAAAGGTGAGTGCTTCATTGGCCAAAATTCAAATTATCTTCTCCAACATTGTGCTTGTCTAGCCATAAACCATTAATTAGAACTCGCCTATCTGAAGAAGTAGCTAAAGCCTCAGCCCAACTACTTGCGTTAAGCACAATTAGCTCAGCAGGACTTCCTCTGCGAAGGATTCCATCCCATTCCAGCCTCATTAAAGAAGCTGCAGAAGTAGTAAAAGGGGAAAGGCCCAAACGCTGCCAAGGCGCTAAATGAGCAAGTAGCAGAGAATATGAGATCAATTCAATAGGATCAAAATTACCTAGTGGCAACCATGGATCCTGAGCATTATCTCCACCAACAGCAACCGTGACCCCTGCCTGTTGAAGTTCAGCAATAGGAGCCAAGGGCCTTTTAACTTCAGTACCTTTGGAACAACGACCAAGTAGCCATGCATTTGTCAAAGGAAGAGCTACTACATTTATTTGATGATGAGCAAGGCTATCGGCTAATCGGCGTAAATCAACTAGAGGAAGGAGGCTCATACTGCTTGCATGGCTACATGTGATTGGCACTTGATTATCAACTTGATCAAGTGCTTGCACTAATTGCTTGAGTCCTAACCCAGGTTGGATATCAGCCTCATCGATATGTAAATCAATTCCACAGCCCAAATCATTAGCCAATTTCAGCACCTCAACAAGAACTCTCCTGGCTTTTCTTTTATCAAAAGGAGGAACTAAAACTCCTCCCAAGAGCCCTCCAAAATTTGCAACTTTAGACGCAAACAATCGTCCCTTAGCAGTAATCCAAAACTCCAATGGGACCAATGCTACTAACTGCAATTCAATGAGTTCCCTCCATTGACTACGAAGGTCCAAAAGGACTTCCCAGCTTTGGTCAGCAAATGATCCAAAGCTATCAATATGACTTCTTACTGCTCGCAAGCCATTTTTCAAACCAAGCTTTAAAGATCGCTCTCCTCGAAGTCTTACCGTATCTCCAGTACGATTTTGGTGTTCCTGAAAATTGTGTTTAAGAGCACCCCCATAAGTCCCAATCAAATTTGGATACTCAGTCCATGTGAATGCCTTATCGATATGGGCATGTGGCTCCAGTAACCTTGGCAAAGCAAACTTCGTTGGGTATTGCGAAGGGATGTCAATGGGGGCAATACTAGAAACAATGCCTTCGTTCCAAGTAATACGAACAGGGCATAATCCTTCATTAGTGAGATGCGTGGAGGTAAAACACTCCTCTCCATCTAAGAGCCCTCGTGGAAACCATGCCTCAATAGATCCACTACAGTTTTTAATGGTCAAAGGATTCACTCATAAGTCAGCCAAAGTGTTTTAAGAAATTTCATCAAAGAAATTCTGGATTATAGAAAGGCAAAGAAGAAATCGGAAATCAAAGAAACTACCAATATGAACAGACTAAAGGTACATAATTTCAGATGACAAGAAAATTTCCTGGGTAATAAGATTCTTTGACTAAAAATGTTTTTGAGCAAATTTGGCCATGAATTGGTAAATTCATATTGACGCGGCGGGCGTCGCCAAGTGGTTAAGGCAGCGGCTTGTGGCGCCGCTATTCGGGGGTTCGAATCCCCTCGCTCGCCCTCATCAATCCCTATCTAGGTTTTTCACACGCAAGATTTCGGTTGCTACCCAATTGCGATCTCAATAAGTACGAGAAACCAATACCGGCCCCTCTCAAGACTTGAACTGTGATAACAACACTACAAAGCTCGCGATCTAATCACTCCTCAATCACAGCGAAGGAACGTGGAAGCTATTGGATTACAACATTTGGCTGCCAAATGAATAAAGCCGACTCAGAAAGAATGGCAGGCATCCTTCAATCGATGGGATATACAGAAGCCGAGGAGGAAATAAAGGCAGATTTAGTTCTCTACAACACATGTACCATTCGGGACAATGCCGAGCAAAAGGTTTATAGCTATTTAGGTAGGCAAGCAAAACGAAAAAAAAACAACCCTCATCTAAAATTAATAATTGCAGGATGCGTAGCCCAGCAAGAAGGAGAAAGACTTCTTAGAAGAGTCCCAGAAATCGATCTTGTAATGGGGCCCCAACATGCAAACCGTTTGGAAACACTTCTAACACAAGTAGACAATGGGCAACAAGTTGTAGCAACTGAAGATCATCAAATTCTTGAAGACCTCACCACAGCTCGTCGAGATAGCAAAATATGTGCGTGGGTTAATGTTATATACGGCTGCAATGAGCGCTGTACTTATTGTGTCGTCCCTTCAGTCAGGGGCAAAGAGCAATCAAGGATCCCAGAAAGCATTCATTCAGAAATAGAAGGCCTTGCTTCAAGAGGTTATAAGGAAATCACTCTTCTAGGGCAAAACATAGATGCATACGGAAGAGATCTCCCAGGAATCACCAAAGAAGGTCGTCGCACAAATACTCTCACTGATCTTCTTCATTATATTCACAATATCAAGGGAGTAGAACGAATTCGATTTGCCACCAGTCATCCTAGATATTTTTCCAGTCGGTTAATAGATGCGTGTGCACAACTAGAAAAAGTTTGCGAGCACTTTCATATCCCATTTCAAAGCGGAAATAACGAGATTCTAAAAGCAATGGGGAGGGGATACACAATCGAAAAGTATAAAAAAATCATCGCTCGAATTAGAGATTTAATACCTAATGCATCAATTAGTGGGGATGCAATAGTTGCATTCCCCGGTGAATCTGAAGCACAATTTAAAGACACTCTAAAAATTATTGATGAGCTCCAGTTTGATCAGGTTAATACAGCAGCTTATTCGCCTAGACCTAACACTCCTGCATCAAACTGGCCTAATCAACTTCCTGAAGAAATCAAAGTCAAGCGTCTTAAAGAAATAAATCACCTTGTTGAGCTAACTGCAAGAAAAAGAAACACTAGATATCAAGGACTAATTGAAGAGGTTCTTGTAGAAGGTATAAATCCAAAAGATAAAACGCAATTAATGGGTAGAACCAGGGGGAATAGACTAACCTTTTTCCCAAGGAAGAATCTTCAAAATGGCTCATATAACCCCGGGGAACTAATTAAAGTCAAGATCACAGAAGTTCGTCCTTTTTCACTTAGTGGCATCACTATAAATTGAATTTGCCAATCAATACTGATAGCTTTCAATGGAATTACAGAAGTCCCCAATAAAGTAAATGCCTTCCCAAAAAAAACTGATTGGTGTTGTCTTTGGAGGTGCATCTGGTGAGCATAATGTTTCCATCAAATCTGCTGCAACCGTTATCAAGGCTTTAAATAGCAAAGTAAATTCAGCAAGATTCAAAGTCACTGCAATCTATATAGACATAAAAGGAGGATGGTGGGGAGAGGACTTTGCTCAAAAAGCCTTAACTAAAGGTTCTTCACTAGATGAAAGTGATTTCCCTGTCTTAAACGAACTCCGAATGTTTAGTCGACTACCTCTAGAGACTGAAAAAGTAGATATCTGGTATCCAGTACTCCATGGCCCCAATGGCGAAGATGGCACTGTTCAGGGACTTTTTGAGCTCACCGGCAAACCTTATGTTGGCTCAGGTGTGATGGCCTCTGCAATTGGAATGGACAAGCTGGCCATGAAAGCTGTCTTCAATGCTGCAGGATTACCACAAGTTCCTTACTTATCAGCTAATGCTCTTGATCTCACAAATACTGAAGCACAGCAAAAATTAATTCACAAGATACAAACAAAAATTGGATATCCATGTTTCATCAAGCCCGCAAACTTAGGTTCATCAGTCGGTATTACAAAAGCCAACAATCCAAAAGATCTTCTTTATGGACTCAACAAAGCCGCAAAGATGGATAGACGAATCGTTATAGAGGAAGGTGTTCTCGCAAGGGAACTTGAATGTGCAGTACTTGGCAGTGATGAATTAAAAATATCCCCTGTTGGAGAGATCCGTTTTAAGTCTGATTGGTATGACTACGACACAAAATATTCACAAGGGGGGAGTGAAATGCTTATTCCTGCGCCTCTAGACAAGACAACCACTCAAAATGTTCAGAACCTAACACTACAAGCATGTAAAGCCATTTCCATAAATGGCATGGCAAGGGTTGATTTCTTCTATAAAGAAAGAACAAATGAACTCTGGATAAATGAGATAAACACATTGCCTGGGTTTACTGCCAGCAGCATGTATCCAAGCCTTTGGGAAGCTGGCGGCATCCCTCTCGATCAACTAGTAGCAAAACTGATTGAAACTGCTCAAGACTAACGCTTTGCCTCCTCGATCTCTCTTCGGAAATTCCAATTTGAACTCCAATGATTCACGGATTGCTCTGGTTACCACTTCTAATAGCTTTTGTTCTATTGACTGCATTAGGTTGGTTAGAACGTAGAAGACAAAACCTTTTTTTAAATTGGGCAAAAGGATCTGAATTATCAAAGCTAGATGGAGCAGGTGCGGCTCGCCTCAAAGACGGAATTTTCAGCTGGAGCAGCTTTGAAGCAGGAAGCTTCAAAGAGAAAGATACATTTGAAATTTCAAAGCTTGAACTTTTAGAACTCATGGCTCTCACTTCAGGAGAAGCACCTTTAACAAACGAATCCCAAGGTCGTTGCCGTCTGAGATTAATTGGCTGTGGGAAAGAAATGGATGTGCCCTTTTCAGATGCTGAGCAAGCCAGAGAATGGATGAGCCAGCTAATGGGAAGAGCGCGCTGCGATCTGTGAAAGGGAAAGAAATCAAAAAGGTTCCTTCTTCGATAACCTTCAAAACAAACCCAAGGGTTGAAAGACGCAGAAAAATACTTCTAGAAAGAAGAAATAACCAGCTAATTCAAATCTGGCGTATCTTTTTTTTCGGTTCAATCAGTTATGGCCTTAGCCTATTAATCATAGAAAATGGCTGGAGTTCTATTGATGCAAGTCGTATAAAAGTGAATGGGGCATTAAGAATTGATGGTAATCAAATAATTAAAGCTTCTAGAATTGACTTTCCAAAACCACTCTTAGAAATCAATCTTAGAACCTTAAAGCAATCTCTTGCCAACGAGCTTCCAGTAAATAGTGTTTCAACTTACAGGCAATTAATCCCCCCTAAATTGCATATATATCTAACAGAAAGGGAGCCAGTTGCCTATGCTCAAAGGAGAGTCGCAAATGGAGTAGAGAATGGGATGGTGGACAAGTCTGGGGAGTGGATGCCAATCCGAATGGCAACAATGGCATCACAACAAATTCCCAACATTTATATAGAAGGTTGGATGCTCACACATCAAAGTTGGATAGCAAAAATCCTACAAGAAAAGGAGAATCTTGGAAGTCCTCTAAGAAAAATTATCATCAGTCCAAATGGAGAAGTAATACTAAATACAAAAGACTTTGAGACTATTTTCCTTGGTTCTAGCAGTTACAATCTAAACAAGCAAATCAAAGCCCTAAATCACCTGAGCAAGAATCTGCCAAAAGATTTCCTAAACAAACGTCCAATTGTACTCGATATGCAAGACCCCTCTAAACCAGAATTTCAAATAAAAAGTAAAAGTTTTTGATGCAAATATTTCTACTATAAAAAATTCATTCTTAAGACGCACCCTGATCGATTAGGCGCCTTAATGACTATTTGGGAATTAGGTCAATAAAAAAATAAACAATCTAGGTCAAAAACACTAGCCTTGATGCCGTTTATTTGATATCGATAGTAGAACTATTTAACTGAATACGCAGAAGATGACCTCATCTGCTGAAACTTTTACCTATTGGTCCTTACTGGGTCTGACACCAGGGTGCAATGCTGCTGAAGTCAAACAAGCTTTTAAAAGAGAAGCTAAAAGATGGCATCCTGACCTAAACAAGGCTTCCTCAGCAGAAGAAAGGTTCAAATGGATTAATGAAGCATATCTTGTTTTAAGTGACCCAAAAAGAAAACTTGAGTGGGAAATATCAGGTCGGCCAAGCTTTGTCATCAAAGGAACGAATCCGACAAAAGAAGCATCTTTTGACCCTGTCGGGGTCAAAAGCACCGCAAGGCAAGCCTCCTCCTCATTCAATGAGGCAGAAAAAATACTAATCGTATTGATTTGCACATTCATTTTATTTTTAATCGATACTTGCTTTCTCTGATAGCAAGACCCTTTTAATTACTGGCTTTTAGCCCAAAGAAAGCTTTAAAACGGTAATCAAAACCCATCCTGACTATTCTCAAAAATTGAGTAACTTTTTTGAAAAACTCAACAGATGTCTATCCTAAGTACATAATAAGTGCACCAAAACTAAGTGCTTAAATCTAAAGATGGATATGGGTAGCAGCAACAAGCCAGCCTTGATGAGAATGGACGGTATCAGTCCAAGCCAATCGGCACGAATTGAAGTCATTGGCGTAGGAGGTGGAGGAAGCAATGCCGTCAATGGCATGATTCTTAGTGACATTGAGGGTGTTGCATATCGAGTATTGAATACTGATGCGCAGGCCCTTCTAGAATCTCAAGCTCAAAGCAGGCTGCAACTTGGCCAAACTTTAACGAGGG
Source organism: Prochlorococcus sp. AG-363-K07 (assembly GCA_003280225.1). Taxonomy (GTDB): domain Bacteria; phylum Cyanobacteriota; class Cyanobacteriia; order PCC-6307; family Cyanobiaceae; genus AG-363-K07. The sequence goes on from QCFO01000005.1 coordinate 63,453, forward strand.
GCTTAGGAGCAGGAGGCAATCCAAGTATTGGCCAAAAAGCCGCCGAAGAATCCCGCGCTGAATTACAAGAGGCGCTTCAAGGTTCTGATTTAGTTTTTATAGCTGCTGGCATGGGAGGAGGCACGGGGACTGGAGCCGCACCTGTAGTTGCTGAAGTAGCCAAAGAGAGTGGGGCACTCACTGTAGGAATTGTCACGAAACCTTTTAGTTTCGAAGGACGTCGCAGAATGCGCCAAGCTGATGAAGGGATAGCTCGTTTAGCTGAAAATGTTGATACTTTGATTGTCATTCCTAACGACCGCTTAAAAGATGTAATAGCAGGAGCCCCACTTCGAGAAGCCTTCAGAAATGCAGACGATGTCCTCAGAATGGGTGTCAAAGGCATCAGTGACATCATTACCTGCCCTGGACTAGTCAACGTTGACTTTGCAGACGTCCGCTCAGTAATGACAGAAGCTGGCACAGCCCTATTAGGCATAGGACTTGGTTCAGGCAGATCTAGAGCTGTAGAGGCCGCTCAAGCAGCAATTAACAGTCCTCTCCTTGAAGCAGGACGAATTGATGGTGCTAAAGGTTGTGTAATAAATATCACTGGCGGCAAAGATATGACACTCGAGGACATGACTTCTGCTTCTGAGGTTATTTATGAAGTTGTAGATCCAGATGCAAATATTATTGTCGGTGCAGTTATTGATGAAAAGTTAGAAGGAGAGGTTCAGGTGACTGTTATCGCAACTGGATTTGAGAGCAATCAACCATACCGAAGTCAAAAAAACAGAGGGAAAGCTTCTTCTCAATCAATTTATAATCCACCAGATATAAAAGAACCTGGCCCAGGCATTCCTGATTTCTTACGCTTACGCCAAATCCGCAAGGATGAAAATAACTAGGCAAAAACTGGTCTTAATAGGTGACCCGGAATCCACGCCTGCTCCGAGCATCCCGTGTGGCTGCTACCTTCCGGTCCTGACCAGATTTAGGCGTCGACGCCGCATGGGTCCGAGTCATCTGAATTTTAGCAATGGGGATGAAGGTACTTGCTAGAAATATGCTCCCAACCGAATTAATCCGTTTCAAACAAACCGGAAAGACCATCACAATCCTGACAGCTTGGGACAGTATTTCAGGAGCATTGGTCGAAGCTGCGGGAGCAGATGTAGTTCTCGTTGGAGACTCATTGTCAATGGTGATTCTTGGTCATGCAACTACGCTGCCAGTAACTTTGCAGCAAATGCTTTATCACACACAAGCAGTTGCCAGAGGCTTTACTCAACCAATAAATAAGCAACCATTACTAGTTTGCGACCTACCTTTCCTAAGTTATCAATGTGGAGAAGAGAAAGCTGTTGCCTCTGCTGGCTTGCTATTAAAAGAATCCTATGCTGCTGCAGTAAAGGTTGAAGGCGCAGAACCAGAAATAATTGGTGTTATTCAAAGACTCGTGAGAATGGGAATACCCGTGATGGGTCACCTTGGCCTTACACCACAATCAGTTCACAGAATTGGATATAGACGCCAGGCTGAAGACAAACAATCACAAGAGCAAATACTTTCACAAGCCCTTGCTCTTGAAAAAGCCGGTTGTTTTTCTGTTGTTCTTGAGCATGTACCAGATTCCCTGGCTGAGCAAGTCACAAAACAATTAGCAATACCTGTAATAGGTATTGGCGCTGGTAAAAGTTGCGATGGTCAAATTCGAGTAACTGCAGACCTATTAGGACTAACTTCCAAGCAACCACCCTTTAGTCCACCATTGATCTCAGGGCGCAAGATTTTCGAGGAAACACTCAAGGAATGGATACAACAACAGCATCTTCTGGGAGAGAATCCCACCAAACAAAAATCTCAGCAAGAACCTGATTACTGATTGCCATCCCATAAGGATCACTTAATTGAAATCGCCATCCCCTTCTGCTGAGCCAGCCTTCTAGCATTGCCCTACCCCAACGACGTTCCAGAGAGTTGAAATATTCTTCTGACTGATCCCTACTCCATCCCCATTGTTGAAACAAATGCATTAAATCCACACCTTCTCTTCTTCTCAAACCAACCATTAGTTTCTCATCGAGGGGCATTCGTGATGCACAACCCGCAATTAAAGATTTGTGGAGACCCTCCTCCTCTTGAGATTCAATCCAAGCTCTATATCCATTCCTTGTCCTTGGGCGAGAGAAGCGTTCCCCCCAAGGAGCGCTAGTGGCACCCTGTCCAAATCCCCACCAACCCGAACCACTCCAATAAACACGATTATGCCTAGAAACATGCCCAGGTACTGCATAATTTGAAATCTCATAGCGAGAAAATCCGAAACCAGACAAAGTGGAACTCGTAAAAGTCATCATTTCTAAAGCTATTTCTTCATTAGGGAGCAAAACTTCTCCTTTTCGCTCTCTTCTCTCAAAAACAGTCCCTGGCTCTATCGAAAGCTCATAAATGGAAAAATGCGGTGCACCAACAGAAAGAGCTTCTCTCAATTCTGTCTCCCAATCTAACAAATTCTGTCTGGGCAAACTTTGAATAAGGTCCAAATTCCAACTAGAAAGTCTTCCGGACTTATAAAACTCATCAATCCAATTACATGCCTGCAAAATGTCTTCTATTCGATGTCTACGGCCTAATATCTCTAAAAACCTATCATTAAAACTCTGGATACCAAGACTTACTCTATTAACACCAGCTTCTACATAACCTTCAAGATCATTTTTATTAAAGCTAGCAGGATCCATTTCAAGCGTAATTTCTGCCCCATCTTGAAATCCAACCTGGTTGCGTAAATGGTTCAATAAATCTTTTATTTGATTTGGGGTTAAAAGTGAAGGCGTACCGCCTCCTAGATACACTGTTGAAAGGGGAGCAGCACCGCAAACCAATGCGATCTCTCGATGCAACAGGTCTAAATAAGCCTTAATAGAAAGACTGCCTGGCCCCTCCAGGCCGCTAGCTTTATCACCAAGCGGCACAACAGCAAAGTCACAGTAAAAACAACGTCGATGACAAAAAGGAATATGCAAATATGCACTGCGGGGAGCGTTACCAAAATCAACGACACCCATCGGTCAATCCACAAACATCAAGTGAGTTTTCAATCACAAAATAAGCACAACAAAGCTTACTTATCAATTAAAAGGCTAGAGACATCTCCTTAATGCAATGGTAGATCTCTTAGTACTGTTCTTATTTCTGATTGCAGGAAGCCTAATTGGATGGGTTTCTATAGACTTCTTACCAAGCAATTTATTGGAGCAAGTCCTTCTACAAGAAAGTTATCTTGAACACTTGATAAGTATCAGCGATATAAAAAATCTTTTTGGAGGTCTGGGAGCTTTACTTGCATTATTAATAGGATTAATTATTCAACAGCTGCGCAAAAGGCTTGGTGAGAGAATAAAGAATACACCCTCTTATCTCCTATTTAGTCGATCAATAGGTCTCATACTGGGCCTAATCTTAGCAAATCTTTTGCTCGCCCCTATCCTATTGCTCCCGATTCCCGAAGAGATAATTATCATAAAACCTGCTATTGCAGTCATAATTAACATATTCTTTGGTTTACTTGGTTATAATTTAGCTGAAGTACATGGACGTACTATCTTACGTCTTTTCAATCCAAATAGCACCGAGGCACTTCTAATTACAGAAGGGATTCTCACACCAGTCAGTCCGAAGATACTAGATACAAGTGTAATCATTGATGGCCGTATCAATGCCTTGCTTGAGTGCGGATTCATTGAAGGGCAAGTAATTGCCGCGCAAAGTGTTGTAGATGAATTACAAATATTATCAGACTCTTCTAATAACGAGAAAAGATTGAAAGGCAGAAGAGGACTGAAAATACTGAACCAATTAAGTGCAAAGTATGGCAGGAGGATTATACTTGACGATACTAGGTATGAAGGAGAAGGTACAGATAGCAGACTACTTCAACTGACTGAAGAGATAGGAGGAACCTTAATCACTTCAGATTACAATCTGTCTGAGATTGCCAAAATAAAAGAATTGAAAGTATTAAATCTAAGCGAATTAGTGATTGCATTAAGAGCAGATGTTCAACCTGGTGAAACACTACAAATAAAAGTTGTCAGGGAAGGCAAAGAAGCAAATCAAGGTGTGGGGTACTTAGATGATGGGACCATGGTTGTAATAGAAGAGGCCAAACAGGCTCTAAATCAAAGAGTGGACGTTTTAATCACTGGTGCGCTACAAACTCCTACTGGCAGAATGATCTTTGGGAGGTTAGGAAAAGCAGAACCTCCAAATAAATCCAACAAAATGAAAGCAAAATAAGGGCATCTCCCGCTAGGCTCCAAGTCCTGCAAAAGTTTTGCTGCATATGACTGTGTCCGCTCCGTACTACGGTGACACATCCGTGATGCGCACCCCACCTCCTGATCTGCCATCACTCCTCCTCAAAGAAAGGATCGTCTACTTAGGTCTTCCTTTGTTTTCAGATGACGATGCCAAGCGCCAACTTGGAATGGACGTAACTGAACTCATCATTGCCCAACTTTTATATCTTGAATTCGACAATGCAGAGAAGCCTATTTATTTCTATATAAATTCAACAGGAACCAGTTGGTATACCGGAGATGCTATCGGGTTCGAGACCGAAGCATTTGCTATTTGCGACACCCTTAGCTACATCAAGCCCCCTGTGCACACCATTTGCATAGGCCAAGCAATGGGTACAGCAGCAGTGATCCTCTCTGCAGGGACAAAGGGACAAAGAGCTGCGCTTCCTCATGCTTCAATAGTCCTTCATCAACCACGTAGTGGAGCCCAAGGACAAGCTACTGATATTCAAATTAGAGCAAGGGAAGTAATTCATAACAAACAGGCAATGCTTGAAATACTTTCAAAAAATACCGGTCGAAGTGTTCAGCAATTATCAAAAGATTCCGACCGTATGAGTTATCTAAATCCTCATCAAGCCGTGGATTATGGGTTAATAGATCGTGTTCTAAGTAGTCGTAAAGACTTACCCAAAACACCTCCTGGAATCTAAAAGTTCTAACAAGAGCACCTGTCTCAAAATCATGATCTCACCAATGATCATTCAACCTAATCACCATCTGCCATCCGCTTAGTTTTTAAAATGCCAATAGGTACACCCAGCGTCCCCTACCGTCTTCCAGGAAGTCAATTAGAAAGATGGGTAGATATCTATACCAGACTTGGTGCTGAAAGGATCTTATTTCTAGGTCAAGAAGTAAATGATGGAGTTGCTAATAGCCTTGTGGCCCAAATGCTTTACCTAGACTCTGAAGATAGCAGTAAGCCTATCTATCTCTACGTAAATAGTCCTGGCGGTTCTGTTACAGCAGGTTTAGCCATTTACGACACAATGAAATATGTCAAAAGTGATGTAGTCACAATTTGTGTGGGACTTGCAGCATCCATGGGAGCATTCCTTTTATCAGCTGGAACCAAAGGAAAGCGATTGGCTTTGCCTCACAGCAGAATAATGATTCACCAACCTTTAGGAGGAACATCTCAAAGACAAGCCAGTGATATAGAAATAGAAGCTCGAGAAATTCTTAGGATTAAAGAGATGCTTAATCGATCAATGGCTGAAATGACTGGTCAGAGTTTCGAGAAAATTGAAAAGGATACCGACCGAGATTACTTTTTAAGCGCGGCTGAAGCAAAGGATTATGGACTGATCGACAAAGTCATTTCGCATCCAAATGAGGCTTAAAGAGAAAATTGATTAAAAATTACTTCCACACCTAATTGGGTTTTAGAGCTAAATTCAATCTCCAATTGGATTCTTCACAAATGAATCGAATTCTCCATTCAACTCGTTTGCGTAAGCTCAGCCCTAATACTGTTCTGAAATAGCTTGCGAATGGCACAGCTCTTCTACGACTCCGATGCTGATCTGAACCTAATTAAAGGTAGGACGGTAGCAATTATTGGCTATGGCTCTCAAGGCCATGCACATGCTCTTAATTTGAAAGATAGCGGCATTAATGTTGTTGTTGGACTCTACGAAGGCAGTAGTTCAGCTGAAAAAGCAACCGCAGATGGCCTTGAGGTCCTCAGTGTTTCAGATGCCTCTGCCAAAGCTGACTGGATTATGGTTCTCCTTCCTGATGAATTTCAGCAAGCTGTTTATACAAAAGAGATAGCACCACATCTCTGTGAGGGGAATGTCCTGAGCTTTGCACATGGATTCAACATTAGATTTGGCTTGATAAAACCTCCTTCATACGTTGATGTAGTAATGATTGCGCCCAAAGGGCCTGGCCATACAGTCAGGTGGGAGTATCAAAATGGCCAAGGGGTCCCTGCTTTATTCGCAATCGAACAAGATTCTTCTGGTCAAGCAAGAGATCTTGCAATGGCTTACGCCAAAGGTATTGGAGGTACTCGAGCAGGAATATTAGAAACTAATTTCAAAGAAGAGACTGAGACAGATCTGTTTGGGGAACAAGCGGTTCTATGTGGAGGGCTATCAGAACTTGTTAAAGCAGGGTTTGAAACTCTTGTTGAGGCAGGTTACCAACCAGAACTTGCTTATTTTGAATGCTTACATGAGGTAAAACTCATTGTTGATCTTATGGTCAAAGGTGGGCTAACAGCAATGAGAGATTCCATCTCCAATACAGCTGAGTATGGAGACTATGTAAGCGGGCCAAGACTGATTAATTCAGATACAAAAGCCGAAATGAAGCGAATACTTGCTGATATTCAAAATGGAACTTTTGCCAAGAAATTCGTTGATGAATGCGAAGCGGGAAAGCCAGAAATGAAAAGAATTCGTGATCGTGATGCAAGTCACCCTATTGAACAAGTAGGGAAAGGACTGAGAGCAATGTTCAGTTGGTTGAAAACAGACTAATTAACGGAGTCTCGCTAATAATAATTTCAGCAGGACTAGATCTGCTGATAGGCGATCCTAAATGGGCACCCCATCCAGTTCAACTAATGGGTTATATGGTTAATTTCCTACGCGTAAGGATAGAAAGATTGAGCAAAAGTAAGCCATTCTTTTTAAGGTTAGGGGGTATCTTAATTACAATTCTAATTGTAACTATTAGTGGCTTCAGTGGCTGGCTTATAGAGCGATTAGTGATGGTCTCATCTCCTTACTATTCTTTCCTAGGAGCAATTATTGTCATCATTTCACTTGCCAGCACACTAGCCACAAGAAGCCTTAGAGATAGTGTCCTTGCAGTTCTAAGTGTTATTCCAAAAGAATCGGATGATGATGATGCTCTGAACCATGCCAGAGGGCAACTAAATCATATAGTGGGACGAGATGTCTGGTCGCTAGATAAATCTGAAATCTTAAGAGCAACTGCTGAAACTGCTAGCGAAAATTCTGTTGATGGAGTTTTTGGACCACTCTTCTGGATGCTGATAGGCGCAATTTTATGGAGAGTCTCTGCGGATTTACCTGGGCCATTAGCTCTTGCCCTGAGCTTTAAAGCAAGCAGCACAATTGATTCTATGATTGGTTATAAGCATGGAACATTACGTTGGATTGGCACAGCAGGCGCCAGACTAGATGACTACCTCACTTGGATACCGTGCAGATGCGTACTTTTAACTCTGCCATTAATTAGCCAGCCTTGGCGAAAGATTCCCTCTCTAATCAAAGAATCTTTGATCGAAGGTTCCAATGATCCTTCACCCAATGCAGGAATTTCAGAAGCAATATATGCTCATTGTGTTGGGATTAAAATGGGTGGGAGAAACGTCTACAATAGCCACGAAATATATAAACCCATACTCTCTCCTCACTCACCAGAGGCATCGATAGAATCAATTAAAAAGTTATTAAATCTTAGCTTAAGACTAGAGCTCTCATGGCTTGTAACCACTGCAATACTAACATGTTTAATTTCTCTCTATTAAATAGGAGAGCAAGCTAATACGCCCCTCTATCCATTGGCAAAAAAAGTACTCCAAAAGTTCTAATTATAACTTTAATGTCTAAAAGAAAAGTTCTATGTTTTGCGTAAATCAAATCAAGCTCAACCCTTCTTTTATAACTAAGATTATTTCTACCACTAACCTGCCAAAGGCCAGTCAATCCTGGCCTTACCGACGCCACTGAATCCATGGAAGCTCCATAACGTTCGATCTCTTTAGCAACTATTGGCCTAGGTCCCACAACACTCATCTCTCCCCTTAAAATATTTATAAACTGAGGCAGTTCATCAAGGCTAGATCGCCTCAAGAAAAGTCCTAGGGGAGTAATCCTAGGGTCTTTCTTTAATTTAAAATCTCTCTCATACTCGATTCTCATAGATGTCGAGCTAGCAAGTAAGTTTTCAAGCAAGTCATCCGCTTCTGAATACATTGTCCGAAATTTTATACACCCAAAACGCCTATAATCCCTTCCTACTCTTTCTTGAATATAAAAAACAGGTCCAGCCGAGCTGAGTTTAACTAATAATGCCAATATCAAGAAAATTGGAAATGCAAAGAGTAGTACAGCGAGTGAAAAAACAACATCAAAGAATCTTTTTATTGCTTTACTAGAAGTCCTTTTATGCAAGTTTTTTGTATTCATTTTAAATCAATAATAAGAAGCTATAAAACATATAAGCTTGTGACTACTCAACATCATTGCCCGAGCACTGAACCATGAAAGGCATCACTAGTGTCAACATCTAAGCTGTCTTTATATTGTGACCATGCTAAACGCAAAGCATTTTCAAAAGAAGATCTAAACACCTCTGGTCTAAAACCTTCTGCCCAGAAACGAATAGCTTCTGAGGGAAGGTCTTCCCAAAGCCTTTTCTCCTCAAACCAGGATACTGCTTCTACTATCGATCGTACACTTTGTTCTGAGAAGAAAAGACCAGTAGGAGAAGATGAAACCCTCGTAACGCATCGAACTGTATCAAGCAATCCACCCTTCCTAAACCCTATGACTGGGGCGCCAGCAGCCATCGCCTCGACAGGTGCAATACCAAAATCCTCCACACCTGCATATATGAAAGCCTTACAAGTCTCCATCAAAGTTTCAATCTCCTTCTCTGTTTGACGTCCTAACAAGGTGACAGTCGGACCAGCCAATCTCTCCAAGGATGGCTTTTCTGGACCAGCTCCTACAACGATCAAAGGAAGTCCCAAAGTATTAAATGCTGCCACAACCAAATCGACTCTCTTATTTGGAACCAGTCTGCATAAACAAAGATAGAAATCGTCTCTTGGCTGATCCCAACGAAAGCGATCCACACATACAGGAGGATGAACTACCTGCGATTCCCGACCCCAATATCGATAAATTCTCCTTGCGGTAAAACGTGAATTAGCCAAAAGGCAATCAACTCTTCCTCCGCTTAACTGATCCCATTGTCTTAGGCAATGTAACTGCCATCTAACCAAAGGTCCCAATCCAAGCCTTACTGCTTTGGAGCGGCTCAGATAAACATTCATCTGATCCCAAGCGTATCTAACTGGTGTATGCACATAACTTAAATGCATTTGATCAGGAGAAGTAAGAACACCCTTTGCTACAAGATGGTTACTACTAATAACCAAGGGGTATTCACTTAAATCGATTTGCTCGATAGCAAAGGGCAAAATGGGTAGATAATTCTGAACATGACTTCTTCCAAAAGGCAGGTTTTGAATAAAACTCGTCTTTACTGAACGACCAAACAACCAGCTTCCAGTTCTATTAACGTCAGCATTTATCAAAGCCACTAATTGAGGATCACAGCTCTTGCTAACCAAAATTTCATCAATAGCTTGAACAACCTTTTCTGCTCCTCCTACTGCACGAGGAGAAAACCATTCATGCACAAGTGCAATTTTTCCAGGGAGTTCATAGGAGTTATCATCAAGCATAATGATTACCTATTATCGAAAATAGTTCATCAATAAATTTCAAAGGACAAGATTCCAAATTAAAATCCACATCAAATATATCCCTAAATTCGCATTGTCGTTGTTTCATGCCAGAAAGTTGTAGAGGAATTATCTTGCGATAATCAACCAAGTGAAACAAGATCATAAAAAGTATTACCACTAAAAATAAAAGAAAATATCAGCCCAAAGAAAATTGACAAAAATGCAAAATAGCGCACATAACCCGTCCTCCTCTCAAGTGATAAATATGAGGCAATCATAATTATTAACATAGCAAAACCACAAATAGTTGATATCAAAGCAAGAAAAGTGTCGACATAAAATTCCAAATGTAGGTCTATATTTGAAAAAATTAGATTGTAATCAAACAACTCTGCTTCATAATGCTTCTGATAGATAAAAAAGCTGAGAAATGTAGAAATAAAAATACAACTGATCAGAAGCCAAGAAACTGGCTTTGTAAGCCTATTAATCGTCCTATTAAAGCTAACAAGAAGAAGCAAAGTACAACATGAACCTACTAATGGAGAGGCGGGAATTAACCAAGCAAAATCTAAAATTGAAGACATTAACGAGCCTTTCTAGTAGTTACACTTGCTAACTCAACAAGCAATTCCCTCAAGCCTACAATTGCAAGAACTCCCAAAAGAAGACCCAATACAAGAGGTAGAATCACATCCATTAGATGAGGGCATCTATAAATACTTAATAGCAAAAAATATGCGGCCTGGCCAGTGGCAATGAAATAGTCCGACAAGTATTGACAAGCAAGTTTAATAAACCTCAAGAATAATAGCAGTTATATTTGACTGTAAAGTAAAAATAACTTTCTTAGAGAGGCTAATCTTTGAAGGATTTAAAATCATAATTATTTGAGGTCTTAGGCCCTTTGTACTCCTAGAATTGGAAATAGAAGTACTATCAGTATTCTTTGGTTTACAATAAGGCAAAGACACTTCAGGGGAAACCTTGAAATCATCTCTATGGCAACATTTATATTTTTTTTTGCGATCCTTTTGATAATTTCCTTCGTTGGCTTTTGGCTAAATAGAGCTGAGATATTATACATGAATGCTCAATCAAGGAAAGCAAAAAGAAAGCAGAAACAGAAGTTCAATAAACAAAAAAAGCAAAGGTTTAATCACTGAGAAGACAAATCAATAGTTTTGCTAAGAGAAATAGCAGAGCAATCAATTTAGCTGTTTATCAAATTGAGAAATGAACTTCAACAGTCAATGCAATAATCAAAAATTATTTAAAAATTCAATACCTAAATCTCTTAACCACCCTTGCTGGCATGTGCTCTTGCCCTACTTCATATAAAATCCATTGCTTTGTTTCCAAATCATGATCACAACCAAAATTCTTAGAATCATTGTATTGTTCCCACTTTTCTGCATGACAAGCCTGATCAGCTTCAAAGGCTGATCGATATCCTCTCAGAACATAAAGAGCAATAAGTATGAGCAGTAAAACCGAACAAAAAGCAATCAGTACTTTCATCACAAGTTCAAAGGGAGATTAAACAAAATCTATTAGCTAAATATTAATCAGTATTTAGCTAATAGATTTTGTTTAAAAATTAAGTAAAAGCGAAAATTTCTCAAACTAATCAAACAGAGAAACTAATTTATTTAAGTTTCAAGAAAAGACCAGAAGAAAGTCCAATTAAATGGTGGGGTCTACATCACAAGCCAAATCACATTCTGTAAGTTCTGTGTTGGATATCTTTTGAAGAATCCTAGTCATGTCTATAGAAGAAAGCTCACCATCCTGTCCCCACTTGAGAGTCGTCTTCCTTTGAGGAGGAGTATTTTCGACTTTATGAGACTGAGAGTTTTGCGTGCCCACTGACAAGCGCCCTCCTGAAGTATCAACCGATACATTTAACAATAATCTCGCTTCATGCAGATTGTTTTCCAAAAAATCTAAATAATCTGTTGCCTGAGCTTTTCCTGTCTAAGCATGTAGGGGATCTCTTCAGAGCAGAAAACAAATAATCCTCTAATCGGCCAAAAAACAATCCAAAGGAACTGTCACTGTGACAGTTCCCCTTCTTCCACTTGCTGAATACCATCTGAAAGAGGTTTTAGCAATATTTAAAAAGTGAGGAGTTCAGATCAGCACTGCGAAGTCGAAACAAGGAAAGACTCCAAAAGCTGATCTAAATTAGCTCCTTCTTTAAAGGGGCTAATTTTTTTCGAACAATTCAGGGAGAAATGAATTTAGTCTTTAAACTTTTAGGTGGATGAACTTGTAAATTATTTAATTTATAAAATATAGCAAGCAAGGCTCTTTTATCTTTCCTAGTTAGCCATATTAGGATGTAGACTAGCGGCCTACAGTGTAGATAAATTCTTTAAAAGTAGGGTTGTAAAAGTATAGGATTACAGCTATTAGCAAAAGAGTATTTAACCCTAAAACAATAGACCCAATAAGAACTCTTTGCCTTTTACCTGGTGTTTTATATTTCAAAGGGCCGACCTTAATAAGCACCTCTTCTTCACTTCCCTGTACCTTTGATTCAGTTGTCCATTTCTTCTTGGTAAATTTTTTGGCCTTCGAGTCTCTAGACTTATCAGAAGTCTGCTTAATGCCCATCCCTTGACCTGCAGTCTCGTTGGATTTGCTCATAAATTGACTAGGCCTCTAATCACAACATTAACCAATGCAAACATAGCTTGAAAGAGGAAGAGAGAAATCAATCTTTTCGAAATTCAATGCAAGGGCATCCCCCCTAAGAAACCTTCGTTCTCTCTAAAGAGTCTTACAAGCAATCATCACCTCATCCAAGATGGACTGAGGATCATTGCCATGAGCCTGTCCTGAACTACTCATCAACAAATATCCTTGCAATCCAAGCAATCGAGTCTGACAAGGATAATTCGATGCGCCATTAGAATGGCGTTGTAACACTTCTGCATGGAGTAAAGCCTGTCTACAAATTGATGGGCCACCTGTTTCAAGACATTCCAATGCCAATATTTCCAGATCTCTAAGCTCACGAAATACTGAAGCTGCTGCTAAACAATGACCAAATACAAGAAGAAAAAACAATATTACTAACTGTGCAGAAGCCTTTTCTCTCAAGCGATAAGGCTGATATTCAAAATATCGAGTCTGACCAGAAACGTTTGCTTTTACGAAAGCTCCCAAAAGAATCTTGGCAACAATTCAAGAAAATAATCTACATAGTTACACATCCCCAAGCGCTCAAAAATCCATAGGAGAAGCCAAAACCAGGGTAAAGATATTGAAAGTTCAATCAAATAGATGACAAGAGTTTCACCAGCATCGATTTACTGAGATATCCTATTTGGCAAGAAAATCAAATTTACGGATGTACTTCGACTACCACGCAGTTGCCGCCTTCCTCCATGCAGCCATTCCCCTAGCTTGCGGAGCAGCAGGAACTGGCTATATCGTCCTTCGCTCTAGAGGATCAGGTTTCAGCACATCTCATCTACTTGTGGGTCTTCCTCTATTCCTGGTCGGTGCTGCTGCTGCTGCCTTCTTTTATATAACTGACGGACAAGCACCTGCCAGCTTCTAACTAGAAATTTTAATCAGCTCGATTTCCATCGAGACAACTTCTGCAAAGAAGTAACCCTTTCTAAAAAAAGAGTGGAGAAGCTTATTAATAGCTCCTCCACTCTTTTTTAATATATGAAAATTTCAATTCTACAAAGCCTTTATCTTTATATTTAGTTGATTAAAAAATTCTCAAGACTATATTCAAGCAAATCAATCATCTTATTATTCTCTCAAACTTCTGCTTTCGCTTCTTGAGTTCTTCAAGTAATTCGTATGAGTTCAATTTAGTCCCAATAGGAACTAAATCTAAACTAGATGCCAACAAACCAAGAACTTCTGAAGCACTCATACCTTTATTTTTAAAGTACTGGAGTCCCCTTCCCCCAAAGCGTTTAGATAACTTACGACCCTCTAAATCTAGGACCAAAGGCACATGCTTATAACTAACTGGTCTCTGATTTAAAGCATCAATTATGGCAAGTTGAGAAGAAATTGCGTGAGCCAAATCCAACCCTCTAACGACCTCACTAATGCCAAGAGTTAATTCATCCACAACAGTTGCCAAATGGTAAGCAATAAATCCATCTGCTCTCTTCAAGACAATATCTCCACATAAAGTAGAAAACTGCTCTCGAACTTTTAAACGTAGACTTGGAAGCCTATTATCACTATCTCTTTCCCAAGACAAGTTCAAGTGTCTACAAGTGCCTGGATAAATAAAAGGTTTATCTTTTGCTCTGACTCCAATGCCCAACATGCGCCTACTACATTGACATGGATATAACTTCCCTTGGAGCTTTAGCGCGGCGAGAAAAGAACAGTAAAGATCGATTCGCTCACTTTGAAACACTATTGGACCATCCCAATCAAGACCAAGCCATAGAAGATCTTTTTTAATACTCTCAGTAGCTCCCAGGCGATTCCTTGGAACATCAAGGTCATCAACTCGTAAAAGCCATTTCCCGCCCTCTAGGCGAGCTCTAAGCCAAGAAATTACAGCAGTCCTCAAATTACCCAGGTGCAAAGGCCCTGTTGGAGATGGGGCAAAGCGACCCCGATAAGACATTGAACGCAAACCTTGACCTGCATTCAATACTTGCAAAAGTTCATCTGGAAGCGCACTTGCTAATGCCATTAACCAAGTCTGATTTTCAAAAATAGAAAAAAGGTGAGCTGCCTAAGAGACTGCTCACCTTTTTTCTATTTTCTAAAAGTATTTTGAGATCAACCTTGCACGCGATCTTTAAACATCTTCCCTGCTGTAAAGGCAGGAACACGCTTCGCCGGAATCTTGATTTTTTCACCGGTTTTTGGATTAAGACCCTGACGAGCAGAACGATCACGAGGTTCAAATGAGCCAAAGCCCAAAATCGAAACCTTTTTGCCTTCTACGACAGAATCAATGATGGTGTCGATAGTGGCATCAATTACAAGAGAGACGTCTGTCTTAGTCAGCTCTGTACGGGCTGCCACTAGGTTGACCAGATCTGCTTTGTTCATTTGGGAGGGGTGATAACGGAGAGCATTAAGCGATGAAACCAATAAAGGAATACAGCGCCAAAATCTCGAACGCGCTAATCGTATGGAGCAAATGGCTTGCCGGCAACCGAAAGAGCCTGTGGCGCAACGCTTTATACCTCAAATAAAGCTGATTACTTTGCTTGAATATGCTCTTGCCAAGCTTCCCACTCATAAAGTTTGCCTCCTCCAAAATCATTACGACCAACCCCAGAAGCAAGTCTAGGAAAGGGATTTCGGGGTATCCAATGGCGCACTTTGACCAAGCTCTTTTGGTATCGAGTCCAATGAAAAGTTCTTCTGGTCTGAACTGCTACTAAAAAGTTGGATTTTTTTGGAATCAACAAACGTCCACAAAAAAGTACATTAAAAGGGGGAGGCGCATACACAACGCAACTACCTGGAGTAGGACCTGGGGTCCAAAGCAGACGCACTCCAGAAACAGTTGTGTATTCTTCACAAAATTTTTCTAATTTGCTCAAACCAGGTAATAAATATGCCTCTTGTTCTTGCACAACTACTGGCCAACCCAAAGCATCCTGCAATTTACGAACTTCCCCATGAGCTTCTCTATTACTCAAAACAATCTTGGGAATGCGTCCAAGCGCCAGTTTCTTCAGCAATTGAATTGTCTTTTGATTGACTGGAGGACAATCAATCAAAATTGGTTCAGGGTCACACCCTAACCACCAAGACCTACTGCCATTACAGAGATTATTGAGAGGAAAAACCCAAAGCCATTCATTTAACTCTTGAGCATCTTTTGAACTTTCGTCTGAGAAAACAGGAACCATTGGATTGTTAAAAGGTTCTAAACCATTAATTTGAACTGAATGCTTACTGCTTTATGGGGAGACAACAGTGAGCAAAACTTATACAGGCAAGCCCTGGCCTCTTGGTAGCACAATTACTCCAAGAGGGGTGAATTTCTCAGTGGCCGCTCCAAATGCCAGTCATATAGAGCTTCTGATATTTGAAAATAGTAGTGACACGAGTCCATCTCAAACTTTCAAGCTGACTAGAGAGAATCAATCAGGTGACTACTGGCATATAGAAGTTCAGGGGAAAGGAGCTGGGTGCTGTTATTCCTATCGAGTTTTTGGGAAAGGTACTTCTAAAAAATATGAATTTCATCCTAATAAAGTCTTACTAGATCCCTGCGCAAGAGAAATTAGTGGTTGGCAAAATTATCAACGAAAAGATGCAATAGGAGATGAACAAAACATCAAAACTTGCCTAAAAGGAGTCGTCTGTGAAAGAGATACATTTAATTTCATTGAACATCCACGTCCACGTCATCAATGGAGTAAAAGTGTTATCTATGAATTACACCTTGGAGGCTTTACGCGTGGAGATAGCGTCAATGTAGATTCTCTTAAGCAAGGCACTTTTCTGGGACTAAAAACTAAAATCCCATATTTAGTAGAACTTGGTGTAACCACAATCGAATTACTACCCGTATTCTCATTTGACCCATCGGACTCACCATATGGACTAGAAAATTACTGGGGATACAGCCCTATCAATTGGTTCACCCCCCATCATGATTACATCCTAAAGAAGAATTCTTTAAGTGCGAGAGATCAAGTAAGAGACTTAATTGCAGCATGTCATGATCAAAGGATAGAAGTCATCTTAGATGTTGTATACAACCACACAACAGAAGGAAGTAAAAGCGGTCCTATACTTAGTTGGCGAGGATTTGGAGATTCAGTTTATTATCATCAAAATTCTAAGGGTGAATATTTAGATGTAAGTGGATGTGGCAATAGCATTGCTGCAAATAAGCCTTTAGTTAGAAAATTAATACTCGAATCAATGCGATGCTGGGCAAATGAACTTGGTGTTGATGGATTCAGATTTGATTTAGGAATCGCACTAAGCAGAGGCGAGGAACTCAAACCACTTGCAGACCCACCTCTATTTGAAGAAATCGAAGCCGATCCTCAGTTAAGTGATTTAAAGATAATTAGCGAGCCATGGGATTGCGGAGGGTTATATCAATTAGCCGATTTTCCTGCAAGGAGAATAAAAACATGGAATGGACATTTTAGAGATGATCTACGCAAATTCTGGAAAGGCGATCAAAATAGTGTTTGGAAACTGAAAGACCGCTTACAAGGAAGTAAAGAACTATATAAGTCAAAAGACAATGAAATTCACTCAGTTAATTTCATTACAGCACATGATGGTTTTACTCTCAATGATTTAGTGAGCTTCAGCGCTAAACATAACCTTGCTAATGGTGAAAAAAATCGAGATGGTGATAATCACAATAATAGTTATAATTATCAAATTGAAGGTCCAACAACAGATCGTAAATTAATTGAAATTCGCAGACGTCAACAAAGGAATCTATTTGCATCACTTATTCTCTCTCCAGGCGTACCAATGTTATTAATGGGAGATGAAGTCAGTCGCAGCCAAGGAGGCAATAATAATTGCTGGTGTCAAAACAATCCTCTTGGTTGGATGATTTGGGATCTTCAGAAATGCGATCTTGAACTACTAGAATTTGTAAAGAAATTATTACTTGTACGCAAATCACTTCCAGAATTTTTCACTTCAGGACATCTTTTAGAAGAAGATATAACTGATGATTCTTCCCAGAAAAATAATGTATTTTGGGTTCAATGGCATGGAGTTAAAAGAAACAAACCTGATTGGGGTTATTGGTCACACACAATTAGTTACAGCATAAATAAAGCAAATAAAGGGGCTGTGATGTGGATGGGATTGAATGCATATAGCCAATCAATGTATTTTGAACTGCCAGATACAGAATCTCATTGGGAAACAATTATAAACACTGCTAAAACCAGCAAAACTGATCTAAGAAGCGCCACAAAGCCCCTAAAAAGTAAAGATATTGAACTCGACAGCAAAAGCCTTGTAGTGCTTCTTTCTGATGAATATGCCCAAAAGGTCGGAACAGAATCCAAAAAGTGAAAAAGCGGGCGGCGGGAATCGAACCCGCATCATCAGCTTGGAAGGCTGAGGTTTTACCACTAAACTACGCCCGCAGTAATACAGGGAATCCATCTGACATGGTAATTCCCTGTATTAGCACAATTGCATTATGACGTTACACCCGACACTTTAACGAGCTTGATTAAATCCACACCCCTAAACAAGGGAACTCGTCGCAGGCTCATGTTCTCTTATGGATTAGGTGATGCTGGCACAGGGCTAGCTGCTACACAGCTTGGTTTCTATTTGTTTCCATTCTTTACCAGCAAGGCAGGCTTACCGGCTGTTATTGCCGGTTCATTGCTCATGGTCATAAAAGTGTGGGATGCAATAAATGATCCCGTAATTGGCTGGTTGAGTGATCACACGAAATCACGATGGGGGCCAAGACTGCCCTGGATGATTGGAGCAGCAGTCCCCCTTGGAATTTCTCTTGCTTCAATCTGGTTTGTACCTTTAGGGGATATTCCACAAAAAACTATTTATTACATTTTTGTAGCCATTCTTTTAATGACTGCTTATACATGCGTAAACCTACCATTTGCTGCACTTTCTACAGAATTAACTGAAGAAACAGCTATTCGAACAAGGTTAAATGCAGCGAGATTTACTGGTTCGATAATAGCTGGTTTAAGTGGGTTAATTATAGCCGCACAAATCCTTTCAAAAGGTAATAATGAATATTTCTCAATGGGTAGAATTAGTGGGATAATTGCAGCATTAACAACTTTAATTTCCTGTTGGGGACTTGCTCCATTTGCTAAAAAAGCAAGAAAACCAACTTCTAATTCTGAGCCCTTTCTACTTCAAATAAAACGAATCCTTCGCAATAAATGTTTTCTTCAAGTTATAGGACTGTATTTATTACTTTGGTGTGGCCTCCAACTGATGCAAACAGTATCACTAATTTATCTAGAGCAAGTGATGATGATTCCTATAAATATTTCCAAGTGGATTCCCATACCATTTCAACTAAGTGCTTTATTAGGTCTTCAAGCTTGGAGCTTCTTTTCAAATAAGTTTAGTAGAGTCTCTGCCTTATTTTTTGGTGGTGGATTATGGATTCTAGCTTGTATCGTTGCCATGCTTCTTCCGCCCCTTTCAGCAACAGTTAATTCGGAAAATTTCTTTGCTTTAGGGGGAGTTGAATTGCTAAAGATTGTAATCTTAATTGCAACAATATGTGTTGTAGGTTTTGGGGCCTCTACTGCATATCTCATCCCTTGGTCACTACTACCAGATGCGATTGACGCAGATCCGGAAAAGCCAGCAGGAATTTATACAGCTTGGATGGTCTTAATCCAGAAAGTAGGAATCGGCTTCAGTGTGCAACTGCTAGGAATCCTTCTCTCCTTCTCGGGCTACCAATCAGTGCTTAATTGCAAGGAATTAGTGACCTGTGTTGAACAACCCTATACAGCACAAATCACAATCCGCTTATGCATGGGACTTATACCTGCTGTTCTAGTGGGCGCAGGAATGCATATCATGCGACGCTGGCCGGAGAGCAAGTGCGAATTAACAACTACAACGTTATGAACTTTCCACGCTGGCTCAAAAGACTTGGCAGCAGTCTGCTCATTGGAGGACAAGCTGTAGCAGCTACCTCACGAGGACGAATAGATAAGGTTGACTTGTCCGATCAACTTTTAGAGGCTGGACCTGGGAGTTTCTTAATCGTTCTAATCACTGGAGTTGCTGCTGGAACAGTTTTCAATATCCAAGTTGCAGCAGAACTAAGTCGTCAAGGAGTGGGCTCGCAAGTCGGAGGCCTATTAGCGATTGGGATGGCAAGAGAAATTGCCCCCTTGCTAACAGCAACCCTTCTCACAGGGAAAGTTGCCACTGCCTATGCCGCCCAACTAGGGACAATGAAAGTTACAGAACAAATTGATGCAATCACAATGCTGAAAACTGATCCGGTCGAATATCTAGTCGTGCCAAGAGTTATAGCAATGGTAGTGATGGCACCAGTTCAATGCCTCTTGTTTTTTTGTGTAGCTCTCTGGAGTGGACAGATCAGCAGTACAGCTTTATACCAAATACCTCCTGGAGTGTTCTGGGATTCAGTCCGTGATTGGTTGGCGATGAGTGACTTGCCCTTTATGCTCATAAAGGCTTTAGTCTTTGGTCTTCAGATAGCTGTAATAGCATGTGGTTGGGGATTAACTACCAAAGGCGGGCCAAAAGAAGTTGGAACCAGTACAACAGGAGCAGTTGTAATGACTCTTGTAACCGTCTCACTTGTTGATGTTTTGCTTACGCAACTTCTTTTCGGATGATGCCAAACAACATTCAAACTAAAGCCGATCTTTCCCAAAGTGTGATTTTAAATCCATCACACCGATTACCATTACTCATAACATCGGTTGGTTTTGCCTCAATTGCAATTCCTTTAAATAATTTACCGTCGATTTTGATAAGTGCTTTTGGTCTGTTTCTACTTCTGCAATCATTTATCTTAAAAGTTGAATTTACTCCAACTGATCTTGTAATTAAGCAATTTGGGAAAGAATTACGTCGATTCCCCTTTGAAAACTGGCTTGCCTGGCGGCTTCTACTTCCTTGGCTGCCTGGACTGCTTTATTTCCGAGAGAAAGCAAGTCCTCACCTATTGCCAATACTCTTTGACCCATTAACACTAAGAGAGCAATTAGAACTAAGAGTAGGAAATCTTGAAAAGCCCAAGAGTGAAAAAAGGAGTTCCTCTTAATTCAAACGCTTTACTAAAATCACTGAATGTCAGATAAAAATCTCCCTCACCAAGATCAACCCCCATCTAGCAAGGCTCCTGATGGGGGTTACAAAGGCAATGAGACTTCAAAGGAACCAAATGACATCGAATTAAAAAGTAAAGAGAGCACTGAAACTAACAATAACTTCACCCCTTTAATAGAAATAGCTGTAAAAGAAGTTGAATCCAAGCGCAATGAACTTATCAAAGAGATTGAAGAGCTCTCCAATCGCAAATCAGATTTAGAAGAAGACCTTTCAAAGTCGTTTAAAGGACAATCAGATTCGATTGCAAGGCGAGTAAAAGGTTTCCAAGATTACCTGACAGGGGCTTTACAAGATCTCGCTCAACAAGCCGAACAAATGGAACTAGTTATTCAACCTGTAGTTGTTCAACCCTCCCCCCTTGATCAAAAAGAAACAAATATTGCAAACGAAAATCAGGAGCATGCAGTTGCAATATCCGACAATTTCAAACCAGATGAAAATCTTATTCGCGAATGTCTAGATCAATTTTTAGGTCCGCCAGATTTCTATGCTGAACCTTGGAAGTTAAGAAGAAGTTTAGAGCAAAAAGATGTAGAGCTCCTAGAAGATTGGTTTTTCAATATGGGTGGAAGGGGAGCACAGCCAAGTCGAGGGAATAGATCCAAAAATATTTTAACTAGTGCTGCCTTAATTTCAATTCTTGGAGAACTCTATGGAGAGCGATTCCAAACATTAGTCCTAGCCAGCCAGCCAGAACGTTTAGGGGAATGGAGAAGAGGCCTGCAAGATGCTTTAGGCCTGAATAGAGAGGATTTTGGACCAAATAGCGGGATAGTTTTATTCGAAAGATCAACTGGGGTTTTGGAACGAGCAGACCGGCTAGAAGATAGGGGAGAAGTTCCATTGATTTTAATAGATGCAGCAGAAGAAAGAGTCGAGATCCCTATTCTTCAATTTCCCCTTTGGCTAGCTTTTGCTGCTGACCCTCAAGAACTCTACGAAGAAGAGGATCTGCTCTAATAGGTTTTTCAGCTTTTATTGTGGGAGCCCTTCTACTTGTATTTAGTTATCTTCTAGGATCTATACCTAACGGATATCTAGCAGGCAAATGGATTGCAGGTATTGACCTCCGTCAAAAAGGTTCTGGTTCAACTGGCGCAACTAACGTCCTAAGAAATATAGGAAAAGGTCCAGCCTTAATTGTTTTTTGTTTAGATGTGATAAAAGGGACTATTCCTATCTTAATTGCCAAGAAAATAGGCTTGAATGACTATTGGCAAGTCATTTCCGGCATAGCAGCATTATCTGGTCATATATGGCCTATATGGCTTAATTGGAAAGGTGGCAAAGCAGTTGCAACTGGCCTAGGAGTTCTAATAGGCCTAAGCTGGCCCGTCGGTCTTGCCAGTTTCGGAATATTTCTTACGGTAATTAGTGCAAGTAAAATTGTTTCATTAGCCAGTGTTATTTCAGCAATTAGTCTACCAATCTTGATGTATTTTAGCTTTGAACCTGACGCATTTAGCTCAGCTTATTTATCTCTAAGTGTGATGGCAATGAGTTTAGTTTTATGGAGACACAGAAGTAATATAAAAAGACTTTTAGCAGGCAAAGAGCCAAAGATTTGATATATCAACTAACTTCTAAGTCCTTATAAAAAGACTGAAAGGTCTTAATTGGATCTTTGGCTTTCGTGATAGGCCTTCCAATTACTATTCTAGAAGCACCTGCTCCAACTGCTTCTATAGGTGACATTGTTCGAGCTTGATCATGCAAAGAAGATTTATCTTTTCTAATCCCTGGTGTTACTAATTGAAAATTTTCAGGAAAAGATTTTCGTAAAAAATTCAATTCTAAAGGGGAGCAAACACATCCACCAATTCCTGCCTTGGAAGATAAATTAGCAAGCCATTTAACTCGTTCATGCAAAGCCTGATTAATAGCCAGCTCATCCGAAAAAACCCTTGGTTCCCAACTTGTCAAAACAGTTACCGCAAGTAATGTTGGGCAAGCTAACCCAACCTCTTCAGCCCCTTGAGCAACTGCAGCAGATGCACTTTCTAGAGCAGAAACTCCTGCACAACTATGAACCGAAATCAATTCAGCACCCCGCTTTGATGCCTCACGACAGGCTCCAAACATAGTTGCAGGTATATCATGAAATTTTAAATCTAAGAATACACTTTTTCCCATTTCTCGAAAGATTTCAACTACTTCTGGACCAGCACTAACAAACAACTCCAAGCCAACCTTTACCCATTTCAAATCACTCAAGCGAGCCACAAGCTCTATTGCTTCAGATTGATCCATGCCATCTAAAGCTAATATTAATTTATCAGCTGGGTCAATAACTTTATTCATCACACGATATTAATCCACTAATCTTCTGAAAGTCTTCTTACCTAACTGAATAATCTTCCCTAAAAGAATTTCTCTGTCGATAAATTCCTTATTTGGATCAGTAATCTTTTCTCCGTCCAAGCGAACTCCTCCTCCTTGAATCTGCCTTCTTGCTTGGCTACTACTCTCACACAAATCTAATGCACTGAGTAAATAAAAAGCCTTGGCTGGGAAATGGACCCTAGAAAGGGAGACTTCAGGAACATGAAGACTCTCTTGTTTTGAACCTGCAATTAATTGAGCAGCATCAGATTGAACTGCCTTTGCAGCATTGAGTCCATGAAAGGTTTCAGTAACAGCTAAAGCCATTGCTTTCTGCTTTTCTCTAGCATGAGAGGGCAAATCTTCAGGATCCAAATCAGTTAAAAGCCTCAAATAATCTCCCACAAGCTGATCAGGGACCTTTTCTAGCTTGGAATACATAGAAAGTGGATCTTCATTCAATCCAACAGTGTTTTCAAGACTTTTGCTCATTTTTTTTACTCCGTCCAGACCAACCAAGATTGGCAAAAGAAGCCCAAATTGCTGTCTTTGATTGAAATGACGTTGTAAATCCCTTCCAATAGCAACATTAAATTTTTGATCGGTCCCACCAAGTTCTATATCAGCATTTACTGCGACGGAGTCATAACCCTGAAGTAAAGGGTACAAAAACTCGTGTAAAGCAATAGGGATTCCTGAATCCGTTCTATTTGTAAAATCCTCTTTCACAAGCATTTGTCCAACCGTTGCAGTACTCAACAAATCAATAACCTGAACCAAGTCCAGCCCAGAGAGCCATTCACTATTTCTATGAATTTCTAAACGTCCAGGGGTCCTAAAATCCAACAAAGCTTTTTCTGGCGACTTACCAAGGCCTAGCTGCTCTAGATAAGTATTCGAATTCTCTTCCACCTCCACTGAAGATAACTGAACTCTTGTTTTACTTTTGCCAGTTGGGTCGCCAATACGAGCAGTGAAATCACCAATAATCAACACCGCGGTATGGCCAGCATCCTGAAATGCTCGTAGTTTCCGAAAAAGGATGCTATGTCCTAAATGTATTTCAGTGCCAGTTGGGTCAATACCTAACTTGACTCTCAATGGTCTCTCAACCTTGGAATACTCAGCTAGGCGCACAACCAGATTCCTTTCTAAATCATCTATATCCCCAGAAGGGAATAGATCAGCCATTCCTCTTGCTATCCAGTCAGGCAATAAGGCTTTGTTGTCTGACATAAAGGAAAGTTATCGTTTTAAGCAAATCGTAGAGGTCTATGGATAGCCTCTCAACCTTGAGAGTCATCTAATTGAGACTTCATTCTCTTTAAAGTCATATTCATCTGATCAAACATTTGCTCTGGGGTAATACCAAATTGGCCAAGTTGAGTACGTAATTGCTCAACAGTCATTTTTGCTTGAAAATCTTCTGATAGTTCAAATCGCTTCATGAAAACCTTATACCTATCCATTAATGCCTCCATAGTGGCAATAAACATTTTTTTTCCTTCACGGTCAAATTTCCCATAATCAGAACCAAGCTGCATAAGCTCTTGATAATCAGTAAACAGCTTTTTAGCCTCCTCCTGAACAATCTCAGATTCAAAGAAAGCCATATTTTTCCTCCTTTCAAACAATGTCGTATGTTTGTTGTACATCTGAACAGCATAGGTATTCAGGAAGATCACATGCTGTTAAATGATTGAATTTTCTTTTCATGAAAACTAGATGACTTTGCTGAGAGCTTAAATTCGACCTCAGTTGATTCTGCTAACAAGTCCTAAAAAAAGGAAGTAGGGAAACCAGACCAATGAACTCTTCTAGAAGGCAAAAGGGACTTCTCCCAAATAATGGCTGCGACCTAGGAGTGAGTGAAGTGCCTGAAAGACTCATATTGACAAAAGAGCTAATAATCGATTGGCAGAATAAAATCCATTCCCATCAGACTCAACTTTTTAAGGGATTACCCAGTAAACATGAGCAAGGATCTCTTTTTGAGGAATCTAGTTTTAGGAGAATTGATGAATTTCAGCCATTAAACCTAAAACCACTTCCTTTGAGCTTTTGGAGATGGCCCGAGGGTCCTCACGAAGGTCCAGCCATATACCTAGTTATGGACAAAGTCGAAAAAAAAAATAGCCCTATTTTGCTATATGTGGGAGAAACTCTTACTGCTAACAACCGTTGGAAAGGCGAACATGACTGTAAGAACTATCTTGCAAGCTATTCTGAAGCCCTTGTGAATGCAGGTTTAAACCATCAACTAAGTATTCGTTTTTGGTCTGATGTGCCTAAAGACACCAAAGCACGCAGAAAAATAGAACAAGTATTAATAAAAAAATGGCTTCCGCCTTTCAACAAAGAGACCAGATCAAGATGGAATACTCCTTTCACTTATGAAACAAGCTGAAGAAGACGTTTAACATCATTAGTAAAACTAACAGCAAATGGAATTCTCAATAAATCCCGAAGATATTCAAGCCTGGGATGGGTCAGTACTGATTCTTGGGCTTTGCGAAGGTGATCTAGAAAAACAACTAAAAGAAATAAAGGCTCCTAATTGGGAAGCTATTCCAATGGCATTAAAGGTGCGGAATTTCAACGCCAAAGCTGGCGAAATTACAGAATTCAATCTTTTTGATCACAAACTATCCAAATTAATTTTGGTAGGGCTTGGAAAACCCAAGGAATTGCAAATGGAGGGTCTACGAAAGGCAGCTGCATTAGGAGCTAGAGCCAGTGTTGGAATCACAGGCAAACTTGGCATTATTTTTCCTTGGAATTTATATGATCACGAAGAAGCTGCCAAAGTAACTACAGAAGCAATTCGCCTATCCCTTTTCAAAGACCTCAGATTCAAAAACGAACCTGAGCAACCTAATAAAGCTGAAAAAATAGAGTTAATTGGACTTCCCACGTCAATTCAATCCGCACTGACTGAAATAGGGCCAATCTGCCAAGGAGTGGAGCTTGCTAGAGAACTGGTGGGCGCTCCCCCTAACTCACTCACCCCTGATGAACTAGCTAAAACTGCTTTATTAATCGCAAAGGATCATGATCTAGAGGTCAAAATTCTTGATCGAGACAACTGCAACGAATTAGGTATGGGGGCATATCTTGCAGTTGCTCAAGGTTCAGATCTAAGTCCAAAGTTTATACATTTAATCTACCAATCGAAAAAGCCAATCAAACACCGATTAGCAATGGTAGGGAAAGGCCTCACATTTGACTCAGGAGGCTACAACCTAAAAGTTGGAGCAGCTCAAATAGACCTCATGAAATTTGACATGGGTGGAAGTGCAGCTGTTTTAGGTGCTGCTAGAGCACTGGGAGAAATTCAGCCTGAAGGGATTGAGGTCCACTTCATCATTGCCGCCTGCGAAAACATGATCAATGGATCAGCAGTGCATCCTGGAGACATAGTCAAAGCTTCGAATGGCAAGACAATTGAAATCAACAATACTGATGCAGAAGGCAGACTCACTCTTGCGGACGCACTTGTTTATGCAGGCAAGATTGAACCGCAAGTAGATGCAATAGTAGATTTAGCGACTCTTACCGGTGCATGTGTAATTGCCTTAGGTGATGAGGTGGCAGGCCTTTGGTCAGACAACGAACAACTAGCAGAAGATTTAATCCAATCTGCCAATAGTTCCGGAGAAGGTCTGTGGCGAATGCCTCTTATCAGCTCCTATAAAGAAGGACTAAAATCAATTCTTGCAGATATTAAAAACACTGGTCCAAGAGCCGGCGGATCAATTACTGCAGGCCTTTTCCTTAAAGAATTTGTTAGAGATTCGATTCCATGGGCCCATATCGATATAGCAGGAACTGTTTGGGCAGATAAAGACAAAGGAATCAATCCTGCAGGAGCCACAGGCTATGGGGTTAGAACTTTAGTCAAATGGGCCTGTAACCATAAATAATTCAAGAAAAATCTATTTTTAAAAACTAAGAGGCTGCGGCGGTGAATGATTGCTCTCTTTGATGGATTCTTTCCACAAAGGACATGTGCTTAGGACTTTCCAATGCGTGGATTTGCCAACGGGCTCTTTCCGTACAAGATGACATTACTCTTTCCAAATCATCAGAAGCCTGCTTAGGAGAGGAATATGGACCAATATGCCTTGTAACAAGGCCATCCTTAACTGTCAGCAGATACATACATACCCCTTCACGCAACCACGCACGGATGTTACGCAATTAACGACAAGAACACATGGGTAGAAAGCCGGATCTTTACCTAAGCACGTCAATAAGCGGCTTTTCTTAAGGTTCTCCTTATATTTAAAGAGGTTAGAGGTTGTCTTTTGCCAGTCCCCTATTAGAGCCTCCCCAAATCTCGTTCAATCTATTATCTCTTCCACAGCTATATCTATAGAAATTATATTTAAAAGCATTCCGCGCTGAGTAATCTTGGTGATATTCCTCAGCCAGCCAAAATTTATTTACATCTGTAATTTCAACTTTAAGGCTAGAAATTGGTAAATTTAATTCATTTGCTGCTTCCTTCAGACTCACTATTGCATCTTCTCTCTGAGTTTCGTTAGCAGTGAAAATAACAGGTCTATAAGAATCACCTCTATCGCAAAACTGCCCGTCGCCATCAAGAGGATCTACATTCTTCCAATAATTTTTTAAAAGCTTCTGGTATGAAACTACTAATGGGTTAAATGAAACCAGAACAGCTTCCTGATGCCCTTTGTGATTTTTGTATGTCGGATTGAGAAGAGATCCTCCTGTATAACCACTTTCAACAGACACAACACCCGAAAGCTGCTCAAAATCATGTTCCATGCACCAAAAACATCCACCAGCAAAGATTGCCTGTTGCTCATTCGCGTGAGAGATACGTGGCGAACCAATTAGACAGACGATGAGAATAAAAAGGCAACAGCCCAAATTCAGAGTTCGAATTAATAGTTTCATCTTTCAACTAAGTCGAGAATTTCACTAGCTGCACGCTCTGTCACTCCTGGTGATCCCAGGTGATTCTTCAGTATTTCATAGCCTTGAAGCATACGAGTGCGAAAAGAAGAATCCTCAAGTAATCGAATTGCGCAGTTTGCTAATGACTGGGGAGTGAACTCATCCTGAAGAAGCTCAGGGATCAAGCGCTGATTCAACAAAAGATTGACAGGTGAAATATGAGCAACATTGAAACGAAGAACCTTTTTAGCAATAAAAGCAGTTAGCCGACTAACTCTATAGCCCACAATCTGGGGCACTCTATTTAGAGCCAATTCCATGTTGACTGTCCCTGATTTACCTAAAGCCAGACTTGCTGCAGCCAAAAGAGCTGGTTTCAATTCATCTGTATCAGCCGTTGGAATTACTCTTCCACTTACACCAGAATCAATCAGAATCTTTTGTATAGGATCTTCAAAACCTTGAAGTCCTGCAGGAACTAAAACATTGATTAAGGGATCATGCTTTTGAAGCAAAGCAGCAGCTTTAGCCAAAGTTGGCATTAAATACCTGATTTCTTGTGATCGCGATGCTGGAAATAGCAATAAAAGCTTTTCCTCAGGTCTTAATCCAAGTTTTTCATATGCTTCAGCTCTACTTGGTAGAGGTTTCAAAGTATCAATCATCGGATGGCCAACCCAAGTAACTTTCCCTCCCCGATCTCTATAAAAATCAGCCTCCTTTTTAAAAATTGCAAGAATTTTATCTGTGAAACTAATTAAATCTGTAGTACCACCCTCTCCCAATCTCCATGCCCACTCCTGAGGTGCAATGTAATAAATAATTGGAATAGTAGATTGTGTACTCCTCAATTTATTACCAAGTCGAATATTTGGACCCATATAATCAATCAACACCACTGCATCTGGTGGCGTTTTCTTTAAAAAATTATCTACTCTTTTCTGAATTTTTAAAGTCGGCCAAACAAGCGGAAGTGCTTCGAATAGACCAATAGCACCAATTGGAGTTGTGTCAGCAATCAATTCAGCACCTGCAGCTTGCATTCTTGGTCCTCCCAAAGCAAATAATTCCAATGAAATTGACCTATTTTTTGCCTGACATTTCAAGGCTTTAATTAATAAACTACCCTGTAAATCACCTGAGACTTCTCCAGTACTAATTAATAATCTCATTCTCAACTAATTATTGATTAGCCATAGAGGGCATCGGTCCCCGTCTTCCTTTTCGCATGGAAGCTTCGAGGAATTCACAAAGATGTTGGGATGCAGGCATCAAGTCCTTCTGTTTCGCAATCTCCAAACCTTGAGCTAATACATTCCCAGAACGAAATAACAGAATCCAGATTTCCTGCAACTGCTTTAATTCGCCATTCAAACGATCATCAGCACTTCGACGCAACCCAACACGATTTAGTCCTCTCAATCTTCCTGGATGACCCTCGACTAAGCAATAAGGTGGGACATCTCTATCGACCCTGGTCATCCCCCCAACCATGGCAAGACCGCCGATATGTACAAATTGATGGATTCCCAAGCATCCACCTATAACAGCTTTATCTTCAATTTTTACATGTCCAGCAACTTGAATACCATTCGACATGACTATTCTATTTCCAAGCAAACAATTATGTCCTAAGTGGCAATAAGCCATCAATAAGTTTCCATTACCAATCCTTGTTTCCTCTCCTTCTTCAGTAGCCCTGTTTATCGTGACACATTCACGAATAGTATTGCCATCTCCAATCACAACACTAGTTGGAGCACCTTTATATTTTAAGTCCTGGGGCTCTTGGCCCAAACAAGCTCCTGGGAAAATCTTATTTTGCGCACCAATCGTCAAACGTCCATCAAGAACAACGTTAGGTCCAATCCAAGTATCCTTTCCAACTCTGACATCTGCTCCAACTACTGAACCTGGACCAATCACTACTCCTTCAGCGAGCTCTGCTTTCGGATCGACAACTGCTAAAGGGTGCACGTTAATAGGTTTATCAACATTCAAACTGGCAGGTTTAAGAATCTCACTCATAACATTTAGTCCATCAGTGAGAACATCAACTCACCAGAACAAACCAGCTGATCCTCAACTGTTGCTCTTCCAGTGACTTTGCCAAATCGCTGCCTCTTAATACTTAGGAGCTCACATGTAATTTTAAGTTGATCTCCTGGAACGACAGGTCTACGGAAACGAACACCATCTATACCTGCAAATACAAAAAGTCCGTTTGGCAAATCAGGCATCTGAGTAACGATCAATCCACCTACTTGAGCCATTGCTTCAACAATTAAAACACCTGGCATTAATGGCCTGTCAGGGAAATGGCCTTGAAATTGGGGCTCATTCAAAGTTACATTTTTGATCGCAACGGCCCTTTTCCCAGGATCATGCTCTAAAACACGGTCCACCAAAGCAAAAGGGTACCTATGAGGCAAAAGCCCCATAATTTGCTCGCTCGTCATCACCTCAGAGCTGGAAGAAAGGTCAGTCAAAAGAAAATCACCTCTAAACCATTATTGGATAAGAGCCGCCGCTAAATCGGTATGAAGTCCATGAGAACCCTTATAAACAATAATTTGGGCCTTAGGGAATCCCACAAGAGCTAAGTCACCGATTAGGTCCAAGATTTTATGGCGAATTGGTTCATCTTGGAATCTTAATGGTGGATTAATCCACTTATGTGTATCACATATCAAAGCATTTTCGAGAGACCCACCTTTTATCAGGCCAGCATCCCTCAACTGCTCTAATTGATTTAAGAAGCCAAATGTCCTTGCAGGAGCTATCTCCTGAACAAACTTTTGAGGCGTCAATTCAATTCTTAGCATCTGCTTTCCAATTACTGGGTAAGAAGGAAAGTCAATCATTCCTACCAATGTAAATTTCTCCGCAGGCGTAGCAGTAATAACACTATTTCCTCGATTAAAAATAAGCGGTCTTTTGAAATCTGGAAGTTCCAAACGAGGTGTTTTAGCAGGTTTCAATCCTGCTTCTCCAATAGCTTCAACCCAACAGAGCGAAGAACCATCTAAGAGTGGGATTTCCTCTCCAAACACTTCAAGCTCAACGTGAGTCAAACCACATCCAGCCAAAGCAGCTAAAAGATGCTCAACTGTAGAAAGGCGTCTGTGACCAAATTCAAGAGTTGTGCAAAGCTGACTATCTAGGGCTTGATTAATATTTATAGTGAATGGTCTTTCATGAGAGTCCTTCCAATAAACATGAAAACCAGGCTTATCAGAAGGAGATAGTCTTACTTGGCCTTCTTCTCCTCGATGCAGGCCTACTCCTTTCCTTACAACAGAACCCGCAAGAGTCCAAGAGCCGTGGTAATCATTAGGCAAAAAATTCACTAGAACTTCCAGCCCACTCCAATATTAAATCGCCAATCTCCGTCAAAATCCCTTCTTGCCCCTTCTAACCGTAAAGGCCCTACAGGAGTATTAACAATCAAACCTGCTCCTGGCGAAAAACCCGAGCCGTTTTTAGCTAGTAGCTTCCCTGGCTTCCCTGGCACTTTCTCTTGGGATCCAAAAGAGCTAGCAGCATCAACGAAGAAAGCACCTGAAATGAGTCTCCAAATAGGGAAGCGATACTCCACTGAAGCCTCTCCAAAACTCCTGCCAACAGCAAGGTCGCAGCTATTCCAGCCCCTAACAGAACTTGAACCACCCAAACAGAAAGCCTCATATGGTGGTAGGTCTCCAACAATTGTTCCTGCTTTTACTTGAAAACCAATTGCCTGAGGACAGTTACTATTATCTCCAGATTTTTCTCTGCAGGCCTTTGCGAGTCTTATCCAATTAACTGGAAAGAAATAAGCATAGCTAGTTTTAGCCCTATTAAATGTTGGAGAGTTTTCGCCAATAGTTATAAATTGTTCCGTTCCTACAGTTAAGAAATCACCACTTGTGGGATTCCTTGCATCATTGAGGTTGTTATAAGTGGCTGCAGTTTTAAGACTAAAAAGATTATTGGTATCAGAACAATTGAAAGCAACACAAATAACCTCATTATTTGGAACTTGCCCATCATTCAAGTTATCAACAAGAACTCCATATGGACGATCATTTCCAGCATAATCAATAGCCTTTACTTCCTGAACATTCATACCTACCAGAACTCGCCAATTTACGCGTTTATAAGGATCTCCACCATTAAGAGGCCGCGCAAAAGAGAAACCACCACCAGTTCTTTGAAGAACTACAGAATCCCCTTCGTAATCAAACCAACTAGTTGAGGGATACTCACCTTTTGCCTCTAAAACAGTTTGATATATCTTTGATCCAGGGTTGTTTGTTGATCCAATATCATAGGCAGGAGTAGAATTAGCATCATAATAATCAGAAGCACTACGTATACTTCCACCTGATTGACTCCTGAATTCCTGAGGTACTTCCCTACTTATAAATAAAGATCCACGAAACGAAGTTCTATGCTTATCTCCTCTAATCCAAGGATCAGCAAATGAAAAATTAACTAACCCTCCATATTGACCATACGTCAAATCCAAACTAGCATTCCAAGCTCTTCCAAATAAATTTGATTCTTGGACTCCTACTTGTCCAAACGCACCTTGTCCCCCACTGTATCCCACACCACCTGAAAGAGAGCCCGTTGATTGCTCTGTTATGCCAAGGACTATGACAACTCTTCCAAGCTCACCAGGAACAGGCCTAAGAGTTACCTTCACATCGCTAAA